>NZ_JBVJWO010000005.1:24420-306211 GCF_055602345.1 Streptomyces sp. NPDC037401 | reverse complement strand
CCCCCCCCCCCCCCCCCCCCCCCCCCCCCCCCCCCCCCCCCCCCCCCCCCCCCCCCCCCCCCCCCCCCCCCCCCCCCCCCCCCCCCCGCGGCCGTCGTGCTGCCGTACGCGGTACGACTGCCGTACTACGTGCCCGAGAGGCTGTTACTGGCCGAGGAGGGCTCGCGCCAGCTTGGCGGTCTCGGTCGGCGTCTTGCCGACCTTGACGCCGGCGGCCTCGAGGGCCTCCTTCTTGGCCTGCGCGGTGCCGGAGGAGCCGGAGACGATGGCGCCGGCGTGGCCCATGGTCTTGCCCTCGGGGGCGGTGAAGCCCGCGACGTAACCGACGACCGGCTTGGTGACGTTCTTCGCGATGAAGTCCGCCGCACGCTCCTCGGCGTCGCCGCCGATCTCGCCGATCATGACGATCAGCTCGGTGTCCGGGTCGGCCTCGAAGGCCGCCAGGGCGTCGATGTGCGTGGTGCCGATGACCGGGTCGCCACCGATGCCGACGGCCGAGGTGAAGCCGATGTCACGGAGCTCGTACATCATCTGGTAGGTCAGGGTGCCGGACTTGGACACGAGACCGATCTTGCCGGGCTTGGTGATGTCGCCCGGGATGATGCCGGCGTTGGACTGACCGGGGGTGATCAGGCCGGGGCAGTTCGGGCCGATGATCCGGGTCTTGTTGCCCTTGGCGGTCGCGTACGCCCAGAAGGCGGCGGAGTCGTGCACCGCGATGCCCTCGGTGATGACGACGGCCAGCGGGATCTCGGCGTCGATGGCCTCGACGACGGCGGCCTTGGCGAAGGCCGGCGGCACGAAGAGGACGGAGACGTCCGCGCCCGTCTTCTCCATGGCCTCGGCGACGGAGCCGAAGACCGGGACCTTGGTGCCGTCGAAGTCGACCTCGGTGCCGGCCTTGCGCGGGTTCACGCCACCGACGATGTTGGTGCCGTCACCGAGCATGAGCTTGGTGTGCTTCATGCCGGTGGCGCCGGTCATGCCCTGGACGATGACCTTGCTGTCCTTGGTGAGGAAGATAGCCATGGCTTTCTGTTCCCCTCTTCCTTACTTCGCAGCCGCGAGCTCGGCGGCCTTGTCGGCCGCGCCGTCCATGGTGTCCACGCGCTGCACGAGCGGGTGGTTGGCGTCCGAGAGGATCTTGCGACCCAGCTCCGCGTTGTTGCCGTCGAGACGGACGACGAGCGGCTTGGTGACCGCCTCGCCCCTGTCCGCGAGCAGCTGCAGGGCCTGGACGATGCCGTTGGCGACCTCGTCGCAGGCGGTGATGCCGCCGAAGACGTTGACGAAGACGGACTTGACGTCCGGGTCGCCGAGGATGATCTCGAGACCGTTGGCCATGACGGCGGCGGACGCGCCGCCACCGATGTCCAGGAAGTTGGCGGGCTTGACGCCACCGTGGTTCTCACCGGCGTACGCGACGACGTCGAGGGTGCTCATGACGAGACCCGCGCCGTTGCCGATGATGCCGACCTCGCCCTCGAGCTTCACGTAGTTCAGGCCCTTGGCCTTGGCCGCCGCCTCGAGCGGGTTGGCCGCGGCGTGGTCCACGAACTCCTCGTGGCCCGGCTGGCGGAACTCGGCGTTCTCGTCCAGGGAGACCTTGCCGTCGAGAGCGATGACGCGGCCGTCGGCGACCTTCGCGAGCGGGTTGACCTCGACGAGGAGCGCGTCCTCGGCGATGAAGGTGGCCCACAGGGTCACGAGGATCTCGGCGACCTGCTCGGCGACCTCGGCCGGGAACTTCGCCTGGGCGACGATCTCGCGGGCCTTCTCGATGGTCACGCCCTCGTTGGCGTTGACCGGGACCTTCGCGAGGGCCTCGGGGGTCTTCTCCGCGACCTCCTCGATGTCCATGCCGCCCTGCACGGAAGCCATGGCCAGGAAGGTGCGGTTGGTCCGGTCGAGGAGGTACGAGACGTAGTACTCCTCGGCGATCTCCGGAGCGGTCTCGGCGATCATCACCTTGTGGACCGTGTGGCCCTTGATGTCCATGCCGAGGATGTCCGTCGCACGGGCGACGGCCTCGTCCGGGGTGGCGGCCAGCTTGACGCCGCCGGCCTTGCCGCGGCCTCCGACCTTCACCTGCGCCTTGACGACCGACTTGCCGCCCAGCCGCTCGGTGGCCTCGCGAGCCGCCTCAGGCGTGTCGATGACTTCACCGGCCAGCACCGGTACACCGTGCTTGGCGAAGAGGTCCCTCGCCTGGTACTCGAACAGGTCCACGCGCGTCCGTCCCTTGTCTTAAAGATTCGCAGTGTTCGCGGTTGTCTGCGTGGGCGTGCCGCGGAGGGCAACGTGACGGCGCTGTCACAGGGGATGCGCACACGGTGACCGTGGACGCGGCATGTCCGTCCGGCAGGTTATCCCTGCAGGACGTGGGTCCCTAAATTGCAGATCACACCGGCGCGGTGATTCCTCTCACAGATCGCCTCAGGCATGAGCTGCAACTTCGTGCGATCTGACCATTCCGCCGGGCCGGAGCGTGCGTCTGCGCCGGTCAGGGCACGGGCAGGGGACGCTTCTCGATCGCTGCGGCCATCACCTCCGGGAAGAGGTCGGGGGTGCAGGCGAAGGCAGGGGCGCCGAGCGCGGCCAGGGCTGCGGCGTGCTCGCGGTCGTATGCGGGGGCGCCCTCGTCCGAGAGGGCGAGCAGGGCGACGAACTGGACCCCGGCGGCCTTCATCGCGGCGACCCGCTTGAGCATCTCGTCGCGGATGCCGCCCTCGTAGAGGTCGCTGATGAGGACGACGACGGTGTCGGCGGGCCGGGTGATCTTCGACTGGCAGTAGGCGAGCGCGCGGTTGATGTCGGTGCCGCCGCCGAGCTGCGTCCCGAAGAGCACGTCCACCGGGTCGTCGAGCTGGTCGGTGAGGTCGACGACCGCGGTGTCGAAGACGACCAGGCGGGTGGCGATGGAGCGCATCGAGGCCAGTACGGCGCCGAAGACGGAGGCGTAGACGACGGAGGCGGCCATCGAACCGGACTGGTCGATGCAGAGCACCACGTCCTTCTTCACGGACTGCGCGGCGCGGCCGTAGCCGATGAGCCGCTCCGGTACGACCGTGCGGTACTCGGGCAGATAGTTCTTCAGGTTGGCCCGGATGGTGCGGTCCCAGTCGATGTCGCGGTGGCGGGGGCGGCTGATGCGCGCCGAGCGGTCCAGCGCGCCCGTCAGGGTGGCCCGGGTGCGGGTGGCGAGCTTCTTCTCCAGTTGCTCGACGACCTTGCGCACGACGGCCCGGGCGGTCTCCTTCGTCGTCTCGGGCATGGCCTTGTTGAGGGACAGCAGGGTGCCGACCAGGTGCACGTCCGCCTCGACGGCCTCCAGCATCTCCGGCTCGAGCAGCAGCGAGGACAGCCCGAGGCGGTCGATCGCGTCGCGCTGCATCACCTGGACGACCGAGCTGGGGAAGTACGTACGGATGTCGCCGAGCCAGCGGGCCACGGAGGGCGCGGACGCGCCGAGGCCCGCCGAGCGGTCCCCGGGGCGCTTGCGGGTGCCCTGGCGGCCGGATCCGTAGAGCGCGGCGAGGGCCGCGTCCATGGCGGCGTCCCGCCCGGTGGGGGCGTAGCCCGTGCCGTCGCCGCCCTCGGCTCCCAGGACCAGCCGCCAGCGGCGCAGCCGCTCGTCGGCCGGATCCACCGCTCCGCCCGCCGGGCCTGTCGTGCCCGTCGTACCTGCTGCGTCCGTCGTGCCGGTCGTGTTCGTCGTGTGCGTCGTCATGGCCGCGCTCCCGCCCATCGGTCCCTCCCCCTGTCGTCCGTCTCGTTCATCCCGGTCGTGCGTCCCGCCGGCGGGCGGGGCCGTCAGCCCGCTGCCGCGTGTGCGCCGAGCAGCAGCCGCACCAGGGGCACGACCGCGTCCGCCCGCACCGGGTCCAGCTCCGGCGCGAAGCCGGTCGGCGCGGCCCCGGAGAGGCCGGATGCGGACCCGCCGCCGTCCGGGCCGCGCCGGACCAGTTCGCCGAGCGTGCGCCGTACCCCCGGCTCGTACGCCCCGAAGGTCCGCCGCAGCAGCGGCAGTACGTCGGTGAAGGCCTCGGCGGGCACGCCGGTGAGCCAGCCGTCGACCAGACCGAGCAGCCGCTCGTCGTGGACCAGCAGGGTGCCGCCGCCGGCGCCGCCGCCGACGAACCCCTCGATCCAGGCGGCCGCGTCGGCAGGTTCGGCCGCCCGCGAGAGCGCCAGACCCATCAGCCGCGCCGTCTCCTCGGCGGGCAGCAGCCCGTCGTCCAGGAGCAGGCGGGCGGCCCGGCCCCGGATCCCGCCCGGCACCGTCTCGCGTGCGGCGAGGGCGCGGAGCACGGCCGACCACCGCTGCCGCAGGCCGGGCTCCTCGAGCAGCCCGATCGCCGCGTGCACCGCGTCGACATGGCCGCGCAGCTCCGCGGCGCCTTCCGCGTCCAGGCCCGTGCACGCGGGCGGCAGGGCGACGCATATCCGCTCGGCGAGCCCGGCCGCCACCCCGGCGAGGGCGGCCGTGTCCGTGCCGCGGACGTCGCCGTACCGCAGCGAGCGCGCCAGGGCGGGCAGCGCCCGGGCCAGCTGGGCCACGTCCGCGCCGAGCGCCGCCCGGTCCGCGAGCACCCGCATCACCGTCGGCAGTGCCTCGGAGAGGCCCGCGAGCAGGCACTTCTCCGCCAGCGAGGTCACGTCGCCGAGCTGCCGGGCGGCCAGGGCGTCGGCCTCCGCCCTCGCGGTCGCCGCCCCGAGCACGGTCGTGCCCCAGACGGCGGCCTCGGCCACCCGGACCGAGAGCTCGGGCTCCCAGCGCAGCCGCCACGTCTCGCGGAACGTGCCGGTGCTGCCGCGCGAGACTGCCGCTTCGCCCCAGTCGACGCCCAGCAGCCGCAGCCGGTGCAGGAGCAGGCTGCGTCCGCTGTCGGTGTCCTTGCGGAGGTCGAGTTCGAGCTCGCGCTCCAGCGCCTCCGGCTTGAGCCGCAGCGAGCGCTGCTGCCGGGTCAGATCGCGCTGGAGCGGGACGACCGGCGCGTGCTCGGGCACTTCGCCGAGCTCGTCGCCGACGACGAGCCGGTCCTCGATCAGTGCGAGGGGGACGTCGGATCCGTCGCACATCACGGCCCGGACGGCGTCCATGGTCTCGGAGAGGCCGGGAAGCGGGCGGCCGCGCATGGCAGCCAGGGTGTCCGCGAGCCGTACCGCCTCGATGACGTGGGCGGACGAGACCTGCTTGTCCTCCGCCCGCAGCAGCCCGGCGACCCGGGTCAGCCAGCGCTCCACCGGCCGGTCGGGTGCGGTGAACAGGTGCCGGTACCAGCCGGGCGAGGAGATCCCGGCGCCGTATCCGGCGGCCCGCGACAACCGGCGGTGGGTCCAGGGCACCCAGGCCGTCTCGGTCTTCACCTTGGGCAGTCCGGTGAGCAGCGCCCGGTCGGCGGTCGCGGTGGTCTTCGCCCGCAGCGCCGGCACGTGCCAGGCCCCGCACACGACGGCATACGCGTCGCCGAACTCCCGCCGGGCCGCACGCATCCGCTGGCGCATGTGGGCCTCGCGGACCAGGTCGCGGGCGTGGCCGCCGTCCCCCGCATCCTCGCGCAGTGCGGCCATGGCGTCGCCGACGGCCTCGAAGGCGGCGAGCGGGTCGCCGCCCGCGCCCCGGTGCTCGACGGCGTCCTCCCACCAGCGCTCGGGGTCGTCGTACCCGGCGGCCTCCGCGAGTGCGGCGAGCGGGTCGAGGCGCAGGGCCGCGGCGTCTTCCCCGTCCCCGGTCTGCGGCTCCGGCGCGCCCTCCCCGGCGTCCGGGACGGCGAGGGAGTGTGCGGCGGGCAGGTCGATGAAGCGAACGGGGACCTCGTGGGCGAGCGCCCAGCGGATCGCCACCCACTCGGGCGAGAACTCGGCCAGCGGCCAGAACGCCGCGCGCCCCGGGTCGTCGGCGACGTGGGCGAGCAGCGCGACGGGCGGCCGCATGCCGGGGTCGGCGGCGAGGGGCAGCAGGGCGTCGCCCTCGGGCGGCCCCTCGACCAGGACGGCCCGGGGCCGGGCGGTGTCGAGGACGGCCCGCACGGCGCGGGCGGAGCCGGGTCCGTGGTGCCGGACGCCGAGCAGCAGCGGGCCGGTCGGGCCGCCGGTCCCTCCGGTCCCTCGGGTCATGCCGATACCTCCCGGCAGGCGCGGTAGAAGTCCTTCCAGCCGTCGCGCTCCCGGACGACCGCTTCGAGGTACTCCTGCCAGATCACCCGGTCGGCCGCCGGGTCGCGGACCACGGCGCCGAGGATTCCGGCGGCCACGTCCGAGGGGCGCAGCACTCCGTCCCCGAAGTGGGCGGCGAGGGCGAGGCCGTTGGTGACGACGGAGATGGCCTCGGCCGTGGACAGGGTGCCGCTGGGCGACTTCACCTTGGTCCGGCCGTCGGCGGTGACGCCGTCGCGCAGTTCGCGGAAGACGGTGACGACGCGGCGGATCTCCTCGAGGCCCTCGGGGGCGGCGGGCAGGTCGAGGGAACGTCCTATCTGGTCGACGCGGCGGGACACGATGTCGACTTCCGCCTCGGGGCTCTCCGGCAGCGGCAGTACGACGGTGTTGAAGCGGCGGCGCAGCGCGCTGGAGAGGTCGTTGACCCCGCGGTCGCGGTCGTTGGCCGTCGCGATCAGGTTGAACCCGCGGACGGCCTGGACCTCCTCGCCCAGCTCGGGAACGGGCAGGGTCTTTTCCGACAGGACGGTGATCAGGCTGTCCTGGACGTCGGCGGGGATGCGGGTGAGTTCTTCGACGCGGGCGGTCATGCCCTCGGCCATGGCCCGCATGACCGGGCTGGGCACCAGGGCCTCGCGGCTGGGGCCGTGGGCGAGCAGGCGGGCGTAGTTCCAGCCGTAGCGGATGGCTTCCTCGGGAGTGCCGGCGGTGCCCTGGACGAGCAGGGTGGAGTCTCCGCTGACGGCCGCCGCGAGGTGTTCGGACACCCAGGTCTTGGCGGTGCCGGGCACGCCGAGGAGCAGGAGGGCGCGGTCGGTCGCGAGGGTGGTGACGGCCACTTCGACGATGCGGCGCGGGCCCACGTACTTGGGTGTGATCACCGTGCCGTCGGGGAGCGTGCCGCCGAGGAGGTACGTGGCGACGGCCCACGGCGAGAGTTTCCAGCGGGCGGGGCGGGGCCGGTCGTCGGCGGCCGCCAGGGCGGACAGTTCGCCGGCGAACGCGTCCTCCGCATGCGGCCGCAGTACCTCGCCGTCCGTGGTGTTTCCGGGCATGGTCATGGATCCCCCTCCATATGCGTGTCCGTGCTTCCCGGTGCGAGCCGGGCGTGATTCCACGGTGCACCACGGCACTGACATCGCCCCGGCGGCGGACCGCCAACCCCCTTCCGCAGCGGTGTTGTTGCAGGTCAGGGCGATTGTCAGTGGGCCCCTCTACCTTCGGACACATGACTGATCAGGCGGTGCGCTGGACTGCCGAGCAGGTGCTGTCGCTGGCGCCTGACGAAGCGTCGCGCAAGGCGGGGACGAAGCTCGGCAGCGCCGGGCCGTGGTCGGGGGCGGGCTGTTCCGCTTCGGGCGCGGTGTGGGGGTTGTGCAAGGGCAGCGGGAGCAAGCCGTACCAGACGGTGGTCGACCTGGCGGGCACGGCGTACAAGTGCTCGTGCCCGAGCCGGAAGTTCCCGTGCAAGCACGCGCTCGGGCTGCTGCTGCTCTGGGCGGGGGACGAGCGGGCCGTGCCGGAGGGGGAGGCGCCCGACTGGGCCGGGCAGTGGCTCGGGGAGCGCGCGGGGAAGAGGAAGGAAGGGGGTCCCGCGGGCGGGGGGAAGCCCGCGGATCCGGAGGCCGCCAGGAAGCGGGCGGAGCGCCGGGCCGGGCGGATCGGCGCGGGGGTGACCGAGCTGGAGCAGCGCCTCGCCGATCTGCTGCGCGGCGGTCTCGCCGGCCAGGAGCAGGCGGGGTACGGCGCGTGGGAGGAGACCGCGGCGCGGATGGTCGACGCCCAGGCGCCGGGACTGGCCGCGCGGGTACGGGAGTTGGGGACGGTCCCGTCCTCGGGGCCGGGGTGGCCGGTGCGGATGCTGGAGGAGTGCGCGCTGCTCCACCTGCTCGACCGGGCCTGGCTGGGGGTGTCGCAGCTGCCGGAGCCGCTGGCGGCGACGGTGCGGACGCGGGTGGGGCTGCCGGGCACCGCGGGGGGCGTCCCGGTGCGCGACCGGTGGCTCGTGCTGTCGCAGTACGACTCGGCTTCGCCGGACGGGCGGCTGACGACGCGTCGGATCTGGCTGTACGGGCTGGAGAGCGCCCGTCCGGCACTGGTGCTGGACTTCGGCCCGCCCGGCCGGCCGCCGCAGCTGTCCCTGCCGGTGGGGCTGGCGGTGGAGGCGGAGGCGTCTTTCCATACGGGGGCGGGGCAGCTGCGGGCCGATCTGGGAGATCGGTTCGGACCGCCGCTGCCGCATGCGGGGCCGCCGCCGGGGGTGGACACGGGGGCGGCGCTGGACCTGTACGGCGAGGCGCTGCGCGAGGACCCGTGGCTGGACTCCTGGCCGGTGGTGCTGGACGGGGTGATACCGGTGCCGTCGGACGACGGCGGCTGGCAGCTGGCGGACGGCGACGGGAAGTTCGCGCTGCCGCTGAGCCGGGCCGGGCGGTCGGGTGCGGGCCGGTGGCAGCTGGCCGCACTGTCGGGCGGGGGGCCGCTGACGGTGTTCGGGGAGTGCGGGCACACGGGGTTCACCCCGCTGACGGCCTGGCAGCCGGCCTCCGCGGAGGCCGTGCCGCTGGGCTGAACCGGCTCCGGTGTTACCGGGGACGGACTGCCCCGGTCCCGCGGAGGGGGCGGGACCGGGGCGCACATCGCACAGGAGGGGAGGACGGCATGACGGATACGGATACGCAGACCGGTCTGCGCCCGGTGGCGGGGCCGCCGGCCGGGGCCGGGGGCCTGGGTGCGGCCGGCGACTGGGAGGAGCTGGTCACGGCGGCGCTGCTGGGCACGGAGCGGCGGGGCGGCGTGGGGGCCGCGGGGAGCCCGGAGCTGCTGCTGGACGCGGCGGCGCTGCACACCGTACGGCGGCGGGCGGGGCTGCGGCCCGCCGCGGCCGGCCCGCTGCCGGATCCGGTGGCGCCGGATCCGCGGCCGGAGCTGCCGCCGGCCGCGCGACGGCGGCTGGCGCAGCTGCTGGCGGGCCGGGCCGCGGGGGGCGGGACGGGGCGCGGGGTGGCGCCCGATCTCGCGGAGCTGCTGCCGCAGTGGCTGGCCGCGGCGAACGCCCGCGGCTACCGGGCTCCGGCGGCGCTGCTGCCGGGCCTGCTGGACGCGGCCCGCGCACGGACGGACCTGCGTCCTGCGGCGCTGAAGCTGGCCGGGGTGCGCGGGCTGTGGCTGGCGCGCCTCAATCCGGACTGGCGGTTCGCGCTGCGCAGCGGGAGCGGGGGTGCGGCGCTGCCGGATCCCGCGGACCGGGCCGCTGTGGAGCGGCTCTGGCAGGAGGGTCTGTTCGCGGAGCGGGTCGCGCTGCTCGGCCTGGTGCGCGGCCAGGATCCGGCAGCCGGGCGGGAGTTGCTCGCGGGGGGCTGGCAGTCCGAGCGGGCCGAGGACCGGCTGATGTTCCTGGATTCGCTGCGCGCCGGGCTGTCGGACGCGGATGAGCCGTTCCTCGAGCAGGCCCTGTCGGACCGCAGCCGCAACGTCCGCGCGACGGCGGCGGAGCTGCTGTCCGCACTGCCTGGTTCTGCGCTGGCCGGGCGGATGGCGGTTCGCGCCCTGGCGTGTGTCGGGCCCGAGGGGGTGACGGCGCCGCGGGAGTGCGATGTGGGGATGCAGCGCGACGGGGTGGTGAAGCGCCCGCCGGCGGGGCGCGGCGAGCGTTCCTGGTGGCTGGGGCAGGTGGTGGAGGCGGCTCCGCTGTCCTGCTGGGGGGAGCGGTTCGGCGGGCTGGGCCCGGCGGAGATCGTGGCACTGCCGGTGCCCGAGGGCTGGGCGGAGGACCTGCACGCGGCCTGGTGCCGGGCGGCGGTCCGGCAGCGGGACGCGGACTGGTCGAGGGCGCTGCTCGGGCCGGCCTCGGCGCCGCCGGCGGCGGGCCCGGGGACGGCGTCGCTCGCGGAGCGCGCCAAGCTCCTGGAAACGCTCCCTGAGGACGCGCGGGCCGCCTGGGTCGCCGAGTTCGTCGGGGCGCACGGCCTGTCGGAGGCGTTCCAGCTGCTCGGGGTGTGTCTGGTGCCGTGGGCCGGGCCGCTCGGCAGGGCGGTGGTGGACGCGCTGGACATCGCGCGGGACGCGGGCAGCTACCCGTGGAGCTTCAGCGGGGTCCTGGGGCTGGCGGAGCGCTGTCTGGATCCGGCGGAGGCGGATCGCCTGGAGGCGCTGACCGCGGCGTACGAGGACCCGCCGGACGGGTCGCCGGGCGCGGCGGGCTACTGGTCGGAGGCCTTCCGGCGGCTGGTCGCGACCCTGCGCCTGCGGGCCGCCCTGCACGCCGAGCTGACCCCGCCGTAGCGGCGCCGGGCGGGCCGGGCCCCCGCCGCGGGCCGGGCGGGGGTCGGGGTGGGGGCGGGGAGGATCAGGCTTCGGCGGGATGGCGGACGTTCGCGCGCACCCAGTCGACGATCGCGGTGGTCGTCGCGCCGGGCGTGAAGATCTCGGCCACGCCCTTCTCCTTGAGCGGCGGGATGTCCGCCTCGGGGATGATGCCGCCGCCGAAGACCTTGATGTCCTCGGCGTCGCGCTCCTTGAGGAGCTCGATGACCTTGACGAACAGGGTGTTGTGCGCGCCGGAGAGGATCGAGAGGCCGATCGCGTCGGCGTCCTCCTGGATCGCCGTGTCCACGATCTGCTCGGGAGTCTGGTGGAGACCGGTGTAAATGACCTCCATGCCGGCGTCACGCAGCGCACGCGCGATCACCTTGGCACCCCGGTCATGGCCGTCGAGACCCGGCTTGGCGACCACCACTCGGATCGGACCGGTCACACCCATCACTACCTCCAGGTGAACGAACGTTAAGCACAGCATCCCGCAAGCCGCCGTTTCGCGGTGGACGGCATGGGGGAAATCACACCTGACACGTTTCGGTCATTGACACAGCCGGTCGCAAGGGGAGCCGCGACGAGGTAGCCACGCCACCGTGCCGCCAGCCGCACGGCACGGCGGCGTGGCGCACCTGGATAAGACGCCGCCGCTTCCGGAGCACTCTTCAGGAGCCAGGCATGGGCTTGTCACTGAGATTGGCCACGGAGGACCACAGGGCCCCGGTGTCCGCGGACGCCGTCCGGGCCGCTGTACTCGAGCTGGCGATCCTGGCTGCGCACCTGATCGTGTACCCCACTGGGGTGCTGTCGGAACGTCCCGAGCCCGAGGACTCCCCCGGGACTCCGTGCGAGGGCACGGCCCGGCCGCCCGTCCTGTTGCTCCACGGGTTCACGGACAACCGCTCCGTGTTCGTCCTGCTGCGCCGGTCACTGCGCGCGCACGGCCTGCGACGGGTGGAGACGGTCAACTACTCCCCGCTGACCATGGACCTGCGCGCCGCCGCCCGGCAGCTGGCCCCGCGGGTGGAGGAGGCCTGCGCCCGCAGCGGTCAGGACCGTGTCGACATCGTCGGCCACAGCCTCGGCGGCCTGATCGCCCGCTATTACGTACAGCGGCTGGGCGGCGACGCCCGGGTCCGCACGCTGGTCACCCTCGGCACCCCGCACCAGGGCACCCGGGTCGCGCCGCTGATGGACGCGCACCCCTTGGTCCGGCAGATGCGGCCGGACTCCGACGTGATCGCGGAGCTGCGGCGTCCCGCGCCCGGCTGCCGCACGCGGTTCGTCAGCTTCTGGAGCGATCTCGACCAGCTGATGGTGCCTGCGGAGACGGCCCGCCTCGACCATCCCGACCTGCTGGCGGAGGACGTCCCGGTCACGGGCATCGGCCATCTCGCGATGCCGGTGCACCCGGCGGTCACGACCGGGATCCTGCAGGCCCTCGACGGCCCCGCCACCCGGCCACAGGCCGCCTCCGGCGACTCGTCCGTCGCCTGAACACGCCCGGACCTTTTTTCGAACACCTCTCGAACGCAGCGCCAAGGCTGTGCCTGTACCCAGCCGAAAGGCGGCTGAATGCCCGGTTCCTGAGGAACCGAAACCCGGCGAAGATTGTCGATGCCGGTAACCGGCGGGTACAGTCACGCCACTGCTCTCCTCCGGGGAACCTCGAGTTCCCCGGCCACCCAGGCCCCCACTGCCGAGGCGAAAGAGAAGTTGGTGAACGACCGCCCCTCGTCGGGCCCGTACCCGGATGCCGGGTACGACGGCCTTTCCACCACCACTTTCGCCGGTGATCCGTCCTCCTACGGATCCTTCGAGGGCGGCTACGAAAACCACCAGCAGACGCAGGGCTACGGCTACGCCTACGACCCGTACGCCGCGTACGCCCCGCAGCAGGGCCTGGAGACCGGCACGTACGACACCACTGCCTGGACCGCCCCCGAGGCCTACCTCGCGTCCATCCCGGCCCAGACCGTCTCCGACGACACGACCGGGCAGTGGGACGCGAGCGCCTGGAACAGCGCGAACAGTGCGCTCGGCGCGAACGGCACCGAGTACCAGCAGGGCGCCTTCGGGTACGGCGCCACCGGCCACGAGTCCGGCCAGTGGGCGATGCCCGGCTTCGCCACCGGCGCCGCGGAGACCGGCACCTACGACGCGACCGCGTGGAACACCGGCGCCGCCGAGGAGCTCCCCCGGCAGTACACGCCGTCGTACGAGCAGTTCGGCGAGTACGAGTACGAGACCCCGGCCGCTCCCTTCGCCCAGGACCCCTACGCGCAGAGCGCGACCGCGGAGACCTACCCGGCGCAGGACGCGTACGAGACCTCTTACGACGCGTACGACTCCTACGAGCCCGCCGCGCAGTACCCCGCCGACGCCGGGACCACGGCCACCTTCGACATCACCTTCGAGGACGAGGCCGAGCCCGGGACGGCCGACCTCGAGGCCGGTTCCGACACCGGTGCCGGGACCGCCGGACCGGACACCGCACCGGACGCCGGACCGGCCCCCGTCGTGCACGCGCCCCGCTCCGCCCGCCGGTCCGCCGGCGCGGCCGGTTCCGCCGCGACGGCCGGCAGCCGCGGCCGCCGCCGCACCCCCGCCAAGCGCTCCGCGCTGCTGACCGTGGCCGTGCCCTCCGCCTGCGTGATGGGCGTCGCGGGTGTCGCCGCCGCCTCCGTCGGCGGACTCACCGGCGGCCAGCAGCCCGTCGAGGACACCACCACCCTGGCCGCGCCCGACCCGGCCTCGGTGAAGCCGGTCGCCGCGAACAGGCAGCTCGACACCCAGCTCGCCGCGCTCAGCGCCGATGCCGGTGACTTCGCGGACCGCGCGAGCCGCACCCAGGAGCGCATCGACCTCAAGGCCCGCCAGGAAGCCGAGCGCAAGAAGCGTGCGGAGGAGGCGGCCCGCAAGGAGGCCATGCGTCCCAAGTTCGCGCTGCCCGTCGCGCGGCACGGGCTGAGCGCCGGCTACGGCCAGTCCGGCGTCAACTGGATGTCGCTGCACACCGGCATCGACTTCCCGGTCTCGTACGGCACTCCGGTCATGGCCGCCACCGACGGCACCGTCCGCACGCAGTGGAACAGCGCCTACGGCAACATGGCCATAGTCACGGCCCCCGACGGCACCGAGACCTGGTACTGCCACCTCAGCAGCACCAAGCTCCGCTCCGGGTCGGTGAAGGCCGGCGACGTCATCGCCTACTCCGGAAACTCCGGCAACTCCACCGGCCCCCACCTCCACTTCGAGGTGCGGCCCGGCGGGGGTTCGGCGATCGACCCGCTGTCGTGGCTCCGCAGCCACGGCCTGGACCCCACCTGAGCCCAGGCCCCACCCTGATGAGTGCGCCCCGCTAGAGCTTCTGCACCGGCGCGTACCGCAGCAGCAGCCGCTTCGGCTTCGCGTCGCCGAAGTCGATCGTCGCCTGCGCATCCGCACCCGCGCCCGTCACCTGCATGACGGTCCCCAGCCCGAACTGGTCGTGCGTGACCCGGTCGCCGACCGCCAGCGAGATCACCGGCTTGTCCGCGGCCCGCCGCGTGGCGAACCCCGACGGCCCCGACTTCGTGCGCGACGAGGACAGGAACGCCTCGGGCGAGGTCCCGAACGACGACGTCCTGCCGCCTCCGCGCGAGCCCGCTCCCATGCCCGACACCGGACCGGCCGGCTTCTGCGCACCCGTCCGCTTCCACTGCACGTACTGCTCCGGGATCTCCTCCAGGAACCGCGACGGCGGGTTGTACGACGGCGTGCCCCAGGCACTGCGCATCGCCGAGCGGGTCAGGTACAGGCGCTCACGGGCGCGCGTGATGCCGACGTACGCCAGCCGGCGCTCCTCTTCCAGCTCCTTGACCTGGCCCAGCGCCCGCATGTGGGGGAAGACCCCGTCCTCCATGCCGGTCACGAAGACCACCGGGAACTCCAGGCCCTTGGCGGTGTGCAGGGTCATCAGCGTGATGACGCCGCTGCCGTCCTCGTCCTCGTCGGGGATCTGGTCGGAGTCGGCGACGAGGGCGACCTTCTCCAGGAACTCGGCCAGGGTGCCGGCGCCTTCGTCGTCACTGCGCTCCTGCTCGAACTCCAGGGCCACGGCGGCCAGTTCCTGGAGGTTCTCGATGCGCGTCTCGTCCTGGGGGTCCGTCGAAGCCTGGAGCTCGGCCAGGTAGCCGGTCCGCTCCAGGACGGCTTCCAGCACCACCGCCGGGCCCGCGCCGGACTCCACGATCGTCCGCAGCTCCTCCATGAGCGCGTTGAACCGCTTGACGGCGTTGGCCGATCGCGCGGCCATGCCGTACGCGTCGTCGACCCGCTTCAGCGCCTGCGGGAAGGTGATCTTCTCGCGCAGCGCGAGGGCGTCGATCATCGCCTCGGCACGGTCCCCGATGCCGCGCTTGGGCACGTTCAGGATCCGGCGCAGCGGGACGTTGTCCTCCGGGTTCGCCAGGACGCGCAGGTAGGCGAGGACGTCCCGGACCTCCTTGCGCTCGTAGAAGCGGACGCCGCCGACGACCTTGTACGGCAGGCCGGTCCGGATGAAGATCTCCTCGAACACACGGGACTGGGCGTTGGTGCGGTAGAAGACGGCGACGTCGCCGGCCTTCGCGTCGCCCGCGTCCGTCAGCCGGTCGATCTCGTCGGCGACGTACTGCGCCTCGTCGTGCTCGGTGTCGGCCACGTAGCCCGTGATGACGGCGCCGGTACCGGCGTCCGTCCACAGGTTCTTCGGGCGGCGGTTCTCGTTGCGCTCGATGACGGCGTTGGCGGCGGACAGGATGGTCTGCGTGGAGCGGTAGTTCTGCTCGAGCAGGATCGTCGTCGCGTCCGGGTAGTCCTCCTCGAACTGGAGGATGTTGCGGATCGTCGCACCGCGGAAGGCGTAGATGGACTGGTCCGCGTCACCCACGACGCACAGCTCGGCGGGCGGCAGGTCGTCGTATCCGGCACCGACAAGTTCGCGTACGAGGGTGTACTGCGCGTGGTTGGTGTCCTGGTACTCGTCGACGAGGACGTGCCGGAAGCGGCGGCGGTAGTGCTCGGCCACGTCCGGGAACGCCTGGAGCAGGTGGACCGTGGTCATGATGATGTCGTCGAAGTCGAGGGCGTTGGCCTCGCGCAGCCGCGACTGGTACATCGCGTACGCCTGGGCCAGCGTCTTCTCGAATCCGTCGGCGGCCTGGTCGGCGAAGGCGTCCTCGTCGATCAGTTCGTTCTTCAGGTTCGAGATCTTGGCGTTGAAGGCCTTGGGCGGGAACCGCTTGGGGTCGAGGTCCAGGTCCCGGCAGACCAGGGCCATCAGGCGCTTGGAGTCGGCGGCGTCGTAGATCGAGAACGACGACGTGAAGCCGAGCCGCTTCGACTCGCGGCGCAGTATCCGCACGCAGGCGCTGTGGAAGGTGGACACCCACATGGCGTTCGCGCGGGGGCCGACCAGGCCCTCGACGCGCTCCTTCATCTCGCCGGCGGCCTTGTTCGTGAAGGTGATCGCGAGGATCTGGCCGGGGTGGACGCTGCGGGCGGCCAGCAGGTGGCCGATCCGGTGGGTCAGCACCCGGGTCTTGCCGGAACCGGCTCCGGCCACGATGAGCAGCGGGGATCCCGCGTGCACGACAGCGGCGCGCTGCTGTTCGTTCAGCCCGTCGAGCAGGGCCGCCGGGTCGATCACGGGCTTGGGCGAGCCGTCGCGGTAGTACGCGTCCCCGGTCATGGGCACGTCGAACTTCCCGTCGAACAAGTCGTCCGAGGGGCCGTCCGGGGCGTGCTCCTCCGGGGGCGGCGGGTGCTCCTCGTCGGAGGGCTTCAGGTCCGCCAGGAAACTGTCGTCAAAGAGGCTGCTCATCGCCCTCCGAGTCTAGTTGCCGGTACCGACACTCCGGCCCGCGTCCGGAGAATCCCCCGCCGGGAGGGCCCGGTCACGCGGGGTGCCCGGGCGCGTACGCATATGCGTGCGGCCCCTTCCCAGCCGGCGCCCCGGCGGCTAGCGTGCCCCGCCAAGCCGGAGCCCCTCGGATCTCGGATCCCCACGGAAGGAGGTGCCGGCTGTGTCCACCCACCGCAGACCGCGCACCGCACACCGTCCGCACGCCCGGGCGCTGGGCGCGACCTCGGCCGCGCTCGCCTCGGTGACCCTGCTGTCCGCGCAGGGCGCGGTCGCCGTGCCGGGCCCGCGGCCGGCGGCCGGGGACGTGCGCGAGCGGGTGGACGAGCTGTACCGGCAGGCGGGGGCCGCGACGCAGGGGTACGACGCGGCCCGGGAGCGCCGGGACGCGCAGCGCGCGGCGGTGTCCCGGCTGATGGAGCAGGTGGCGCGGAACACCGGGAGGCTGAACGAGGCCCGGCGGCTGCTCGGCAGCTACGCGGCCGCGCGGTACCGGGGCGGCGGGGGCGTCGGGGACACCGCGACCCTGCTGCTCGCCGACGACCCGCAGGCCTACTTCGCGCAGAACCACCTGCTGGCCCGGCTCGGCGGGCAGGAGCAGGACGTGCTGACCGAGTTCCGGTCCCGGCGGGCGGACACGGCGCGCAAGCGGCGCGCGGCTGCCGTGGGCCTGGCGGCGCTCGACGACGCACAGCGCGAGCTGGGCCGCCGCAAGGCCGAGGTGCAGCGCAAGCTCGCGGAGGCCCGGAGCCTGCTGGCGCGGCTGACCGCCGAGGAGCGGGCGAGGCTGGCCGCGCTGGAGCGGGAGCGCGGGCGCGAGGCCCGGCGGCGGGCGGACGAGCAGCGCGAACGGGAGGAGCGGGACCCGGCTCCGGTGCCGCCGGGCGCCTCGCGGGGTGCGGCGGCGGTCGCGTTCGCCCGCGCCCAGCTGGGCAAGCCGTACGTGTGGGGGGCGACGGGCCCGAACGCCTACGACTGCTCGGGGCTGACCCGGGCGGCCTGGCGGACGGCGGGGGTGGACCTGCCCCGGACGACCTGGGAGCAGGTGAAGGCCGGGCCGCGGGTCGCGACGGCCGACCTGGTCCCGGGGGACCTGGTGTTCTTCTACGACGACATCAGCCACGTGGGGCTGTACATCGGCGGCGGCCGGATGATCCACGCGCCGCGCCCGGGGGCGTACGTCCGCGAGGACTCGGTCTTCTACCAGCCGGTCTACGGGAGCGTCCGGCCGGGCGGATAGCGTGATCGCGGTCGTACGCCGGCACAGGGCGGCGCGGCGCTCCCTCAGGTCCAGAGCACGGCGATGAAGATGTTCACGAGGGTGAGCCCGCCCACCGCCGCGAAGAGGCCCTTCTCCACGTGCTCCTCGTCCCGCTTCACGTAGACGAGGGCGAGGATGACGAAGAGGACGGCGAGCTTCACGCCGATCTTCACGTTGTTCACCGGATCGTCCTGCATCTGGTGGAAGCCGACCAGCGCGACGCCCGTGACCAGCATCGTCAGCGCGCCGTGCAGCATGGCGGGGACGAAGCGCGCGGTGCCGGCGCCCATCGCCTTCATCTGGGTGAGGAAACCGCCCAGCAGGGAGGCGATGCCGATGATGTGCAGGCCGACGAATACATCGATGACTACGTCCATGGCGCCGAGCGTAGCCAGCGAGCAGGATCGCATTCGACACCGCCCCCGTCGGGTCAATTCCGATCATCGCAATCAACGACAAGGGCAATTAAGGTCATTGCGATATCTGCCCGTTACCTTCCCCTTTAGCGTCCTCCCCCATGAAGCATCGAAAGCCGAGGCAGCGCCCGCTCTCCGGTGGCACGGTACGGACCGCCGCCACCACGCTCGCCCTTGCGGGCGCTGCCACCGCCACCGCGTTCGAAGGCTCCTCCACCGCAGAGCCCCGCCTCACCCCGGCCCAGGTCAAGGCCAGGGTCGACGCGCTCTACGAGGAGGCCGAAGCCGCCACCGAGAAGTACAACGGGGCGAAGGAGGAGACCGGCAGGGCCCGCCGCGCCCTCGACAACCTGCGCGACGAGGCCGCCCGCAAGACCGCGAAGCTCAACGCGGCGCGCAACGCCCTCGGTTCGATGGCCGCGTCCCAGTACCGCAGCGGCTCCCTCGGCCCCGCCGTGCAGCTCGCGATGTCCGACGACCCGCAGGAGTACCTGGAGCGCGCCTCGCGCATGGAGCGGGCCGGCGACCGCAGCGCCGCCGGCATCGCGTCCGTACGGCGGCAGCTCGACGAGGTGAACGCCCTGCACGAGAAGGCCGCCGGGACCCTCGCCGAACTCCGCGCGCAGCAGGCCGCGGTGGCGCGCCACAAGAGCACCGTCGAGGGCAAGCTCGCCGCCGCCCGGCAGCTGCTCGCCAAGCTCACGGCCGAGGAGCGGGCCCGCTACGAGCAGGCGCGCAGCGGCGACGGCGGTGGCGGGCAGGCCACCACCCCGCCCGCGGGCACCCGGCGCCCCGCCGGAACGCCCCCCGCCCCGGCCGTCACCGGCTCCCGCGCGGCGCAGGCGGTGGCCTTCGCGTACGGCGCGATCGGCAAGCCGTACGTGTGGGGCGCCACGGGCCCGCGCTCCTTCGACTGCTCGGGGCTCACCCAGGCCGCCTGGCGCTCGGCCGGCGTCTCGCTGCCGCGCACCACGTACACGCAGATCAACGCGGGCCGCCGGGTGTCCCGTTCCGAACTGGCCCCGGGCGACCTGGTCTTCTTCTACTCCGGGGTGAGCCACGTCGGGCTCTACATCGGCGGCGGCAAGATGATCCACGCCCCGCGCCCGGGGTCCACGGTGCGGGTCGCGCCGATCACCGAAATGCCGTGGGCCGGCGCCTCCCGCCCCTCCTGAGCCCCCTCACCCGGGCGTCACACCAGCCGGCGCGCCGTCGCCCACCGGGTCAGCTCGTGCCGGTTCGACAACTGGAGCTTGCGCAGCACCGCCGAGACGTGCGACTCGACGGTCTTGACCGAGATGAAGAGCTGCTTCGCGATCTCCTTGTAGGCGTACCCGCGGGCGATCAGCCGCAGCACCTCGCGCTCGCGCTGCGTCAGCCGGTCCAGGTCCTCGTCCACCGGCGGCGCGTCCGTCGAGGCGAAGGCGTCGAGCACGAAGCCCGCGAGCCGGGGCGAGAAGACCGCGTCCCCGTCCTGGACGCGGAAGACCGAGTCGACCAGGTCGGTGCCCGTGATGGTCTTGGTGACGTAGCCGCGGGCACCACCGCGGATGACGCCGATGACGTCCTCGGCCGCGTCGGAGACCGACAGCGCGAGGAAGCGCACGGGCTGCTCGGCCGCCGCCATCAGGGGCGCGCAGCGGCGCAGCACCTCGACACCGCCGCCGCCGGGCAGGTGCACGTCGAGCAGGACGACCTCGGGCCGGGTCGCGGTGATCACCGTGACCGCCTGGTCCACGTCCGCGGCCTCCCCGACGACCTCGACGCCGGTCCGCTCGGTCTCGCCGATCTCCGCCTGGACGCCGGCGCGGAACATCCGGTGGTCGTCGACGAGCACCACCCGGACCCGCCGCTGCTCTGCCACGGTCGTGTTCTCCTCGGTCATGACGTGCTCGCCCTCTCCATCTCCAGCTCGACCTCCGTGCCGCCGTCGGGCGCGGAGCGCAGCCGTGCGGTCCCGCCGTTCCGCTGCATCCGGCCGATGATCGATTCTCGTACGCCCATCCGGTCGCCGGGTACCGCGTCGAGGTCGAAGCCCGGGCCCCGGTCCCGTACGGACACGAACACCGTCCGGCCCTCCACCTCGGCGTAGACCTGCACCGGCCCGCCCTCGCCACCGTACTTGGCGGCGTTGACCATCGCCTCGCGTGCGGCCTGGATCTGTGCGCCCAGTTTCTCGTCGAGCGGGCAGTCGCCGACGACCACGACCTCGATCGGGACGCCGTGGTGGTCCTCGACCTCCGCGGCGGTCTTCTTGACGGCCTCGGCGAGGCTGTCGGGCTCCTCCGCCTCGTCCTTGCCCCGGCCCTCGGGCTTGTACAGCCAGTTCCGCAGCTCGCGTTCCTGCGCGCGGGCCAGCCTGCGGACCTCGCCGGCGTCCTCGGCGTTGCGCTGGATCAGGGTGAGGGTGTGCAGGACGGAGTCGTGGACGTGGGCGGCGACTTCGGCGCGCTCCTGGGCGCGGATGCGCATCAGGCGCTCCTCGGAGAGGTCCTGGGTCATCCGGATCAGCCACGGGCCGGCGAGCAGGGCGATGCCGACGAGCACGGCGAGGGCGGCGGTGAGGACGTTGCCCAGCTGGGCCGCGGAGCCGCGTACGACGATGAAGACGGTGAGCCCGACGCCGACCAGGACGACCCCGGCCAGGGCCCGGACCAGCGGCAGCAGCCGGCCGTGGCGGCCGGTGACACTGCTGCCCCAGTGGGCCCGGCGGGCGTTGTCCGCCTGCCGCCAGACCAGGACCACACCGGCGCCGACGAGCAGCGTGGGCCAGACGTACCGGCCGGATCCACCGCCGCCCTGCAGCTTGGAGATGAAGATCCCGGCTCCGACGAACAGCGCGATCAGGGCGACGACCTGCCCCTTGTCGGGCTTGCGCAGCCGGCGGCTGCCGTCGGCGAGGGTCTCGAAGAAGGACCGGTCCGCCGACCGCCCGCCGACGCCGAGCGGCACGAACACCCAGAACGCCGCGTAGATCAGCACCCCGAGTCCCTCGCCGAACATGAACATCCCGAAGAACGCCAGCCGGACCCAGATCACGGGCAGCCCGAGATGGCCGGCGAGCCCGCGCGCGACACCGCCCAGCATCCGGCCGTCGGCGCTGCGGTACAGCTTGCGCAGCGACGGCTCCTCGCCCTCGGGCGCGGGTGCGCCATGGCTGTGTACGGGTCGCGGTGCGGCTGCTGGCATGCCACCGATGGTCACACGCCGGGCCGTCGACGGACATCAGGGCATCCCCCCACTTCCGGGGCCCGGATATCAGGGTCGGGCCAGGGTCGGGCCGGATACCGGGGCGCCGGGGCGCCCGTCACCATGGACCCATGACCGAAGCACCCGACGCCCCTGCGGCGACCGCCGACGGGCCGGCACCCGGCTCCGGAGCCGCGGAGCGGCCCCCGCTGCGCCGCACCCGGCGCAACCACGTGGTCGCAGGCGTGTGCGGAGGGCTCGGCCGTCACTTCGACGTCGACCCGGTGGTCTTCCGGGTCGTGCTCGGCGTCCTCGCGGTCACGGGGGGCGTCGGGCTGATGTTCTACGGCTTCGCCTGGCTGCTCGTCCCCGCGGAGGGCGAGGAGGACAACGAGGCCAAGCGCCTGCTGACCGGCCGGATCGAGGGGTCGACGCTGGCGGCGGTGCTGGCGGCCCTGGCGGGCTGCGCGCTGTTCCTGTCGATGCTGGACAACGGCGCCATGGCGGCGTTCTCGCTGCTGGTGGTGGCGTTGGTGGGCGCCGCCGCCCACTGGTCCCGGCGCCGCCGGCACGCGCCCGCGCCGGAGGCGGAGGTGACGCATCCGCGCACCGAGCCGCCGCCGGAGACGCAGGCCCCGCCGACCCCGATGGTGACGTCGTGGTGGCGGGACCCGCTGGTCAAGGACGGGACGACGGGCCCGGTGGCGAGCGGCTACCTGTGGGGTCCGGAGGAGACGGGCGCGGACCTCCCGGGCCGCGGAGCGCACGTCCCTGAACCCGACGCCGGCGGGGCGGCGGGTGACGGTACGCCGGTACGCCGCTCCGGGGGCGGCATCGGCGGCCGGGTCTTCCTGCTGGCCCTGCTCGCGGCCGTGGCGGGTACGGCGGCCGCCTGGCACGGGAACCCGCTGGGCCATGCGCTGCAGACCGGGTTCGCCGCGGCGCTGGCGGTGTTCGGCCTGGGCCTCGCGGTCAGCTCGTTCAAGGGCCGCACCGGCTTCGGCACCCTGCTGCTCGCCGTGCTCACGGCCGGTCTGCTGATGATCGCCACGGTGCTGCCGCGGGAGATCTCCACCGACTGGGGGCGGACGCTGTGGAGGCCCACGGCGGTCACCGCGGTCCAGCCGGGGTACGAGGCCGGAACCGGACTGGCCACCTTGGACCTCAGTCGGCTCGACGTGCCCAAGGGCCGCACCCTGGTCGTCGCCGCCTCGATGGACGCGGGCCGGCTCAAGGTGGTCGTCCCGCGCGAGGTCACCGCGAAGGCCGACATCCGGCTGCGGCTCGGCGACGTACAGCTGCCGGGCGAGAAGCCGGACGACGTACGCGTGGAAAGGGACGTCACCCGGACCGTGGAGCTGGCGCCCCCGGCGGGCACGGAGCCCGGCGGGACGATCGAGCTGCGGCTGAGCGCCGCGGTGGGACGGGTGGAGGTGGAGCGTGCGGCGTCATGAGTTCCAGCCGGGACGGCTGCTGGCGGGGCTGGTGCTGCTGACCGCGGGCGTGCTGTACCTGGTGGACGCGAGCGGTGACCTCGACGTGCCGTGGTTCGTGATCATCCCGATGACGATGGGCGGGCTGTCGATTTCGGCCCTGGTGGGCATGGTGGCCTACGCGGTGCGGCGCGACCGCCGCGAGTGAAGGCGCTCGTCGAGGGAGAGGGCGGGCGCCCCGGCCAGGATCAGCGGCAGCCAGGCCATCAGGTAGATCAGGTCGTTGCCGTAGTAGTACGGCGTGGTCGCCCAGCTGACCGTGAGCCACAGGCTCAGCGAGATCAGCGCGCCCCCGGCCGCCGCGACGCGGGTCAGCAGCCCGGCGAGGGTGCCGAGGCCGACCAGGATCTCCCCGATCGCGAGTATGACGGCGAAGGCGACGGGGGCCTTCAGCGCGAGGTCCACCAGGGCCGGGATGGCGGAGGAGTCGCGCACGGCGTTCATGAGCTCGCCGATGGACCCCTCCCCCGAGGCCTTGAGGAACGCCGGGTCGGTCAGCTTGTCCAGCCCGGCGTAGACGAAGGTCACGCCGAGGAAGATCCGCAGGGGGAGCAGCGCGTGGCGTGAGGCCTGCGCGCGCAGTCCGGGGCGGTCGGAAAGATCGGTTCCGGTCACCCCGCCATCATCACCCGCTCACTCGGCCACGTCGATGGCACAGCGGTTGGATTCCACGCCGGCCGCGGTGACGACCTGGACCTCGACCCGCCCGGGTTCGACATCGGCCGGGACCGGCACGGTCAGCACCTGATCGGCCGGATTGCTGAATCCGCCCGCGACCGGGACCAGCGGGACGTGCACGTGCACCGTGCCGATCCGCACCACGATCCGGGCCAGCATCTCGGGGGTCTGCGCTCCCGGGGGCACGAAGCCGACCCCGCGGATCTCGATGTCGTCGCCCGTCCTGATGGCCGCGTCGAGCTCGCCCTTCTCCCGGGTCCGCACCACCGACAGCACCAGCGGGCGGCTGCCCTCGGCGTACTTCGCGGCCAGGTACACGGCGGCCGACAGGGCGGTCAGTACGGCCAGCGACCAGGGCAGCTGCGGCAGCCTGTCCGGGTAGCGGGCCAGCGACACCGCTACGTACGCCAGGGTGACCGTCGCGACCAGGACGTACTGGGCGTCGGGGAAGCTGCCCCGGCCCGCGTCGTCGGTCAGCAGGTCCGCCCCGCGCGGCCGGTCCGCGGGCAGCTTCTGAAGCCGCTGCCCCAGGATCCGTACGGACACCACGCGCCGGACCACCACGGCGACTCCGGAGGTCACGGCCAGCACGGTGAGCAGCGGCAGCGACCGGGTCAGGTCGAGCCCCGCGTACAGGGCCTCCCGGTCGGGGCCGGGTGCGGAGGCGGCCAGCCGCAGCGCGGGCAGCAGGGCGGCGAACGCCGTCAGCACCAGCCAGGCGCAGGGGACCGCGCGGGAGGTCGAGAGCCGGTTGTCCTCGCCCACGACCGGGGCGAGGAGACCGCCGCGCAGGGTCTGGGCGCGGGCGGCGACGGTCAGCAGCCCGGCCAGCGCCACGGCGGAGAGCAGGCCCGCGGTGCGGGCGGTGCTCCAGCCGGTGCCGAGCGCGGTGCCCACCTGGACCACGAGCAGCACTCCGGCGGCGATCCACACGGCGAGGACCGCGCGCCTCGACCACAGGTAGAGCCAGGAGTGGCCGGCCTCGCGCCCCCGGTCGGCGACGGTGCGGGCGGACTGGGTCAGTTCGTCGGAGACCCACTGGCGGGAGGCGCCGGCGGAGCGGGCGACGGCTGCGGGCAGGCCCTGGCCTGCGGCGAGGTCGTCGCGCATCTCCACGAACGCGGCGACCGCCCGGCGGTGTCCTTCGCGCGCCCCGTGCGGGCAGTCGTCGCAGGTGCAGCCGCCGCCGTGGGTACTTCGGTGCATTTCTTGGACAGCCACGTACGTGCCGCCTCTCTAACTACCGTGCAGTGCCTGCGAATTGTGCACCACTGCGGCAGTGCTCCGGATTGCAGGCGACGTCAGAGCGGGTGATTGTCCGACTGCGGTGTTGACGCGACGCGCTGCCACAGGGGCTGGTAACTGATCCACGCGACGAGGTCCGAGCCGAGCCGTTCCCGGGTCGCCACCGCGCTCTTGTGGTCGATGAGGACGGGTTTCCCGGCGGCCTTCGCGGCCAGCTGGATCCCGCAGGCGCGGTCCAGGGCGATGAACCACCAGGCGGCCGCGTCGACCGAGTCGCCTACGGTCAGCAGCCCGTGGTTGCGCAGGACGAGCGCCTTGTGCGGACCGAGGGCGGCCGCGATCAGCCGGCCTTCCGCCGCGTCCACGGCAACGCCCGTGTACCGGTCGAGCAGGGCGTGGTCCTCGTAGAAGGCGCACGCCTCCTGGCTGATCGGGTCGAGGAGCTCGCCGAGCGCCGCGAAGGCCCGCCCGTGCGCGGAGTGGGCGTGCGCGACGGCGACGACCCCGGGCCGGGCGCGGTGGACGGCGGAGTGGACGGCGAACGCGGCCTGGTTCACGTGCTGCTCGCCCCGGACGACGCGGCCGTCGCCGTCGACGAGGATCAGCTCCCCGGCCGTGATGCGGGCGAGCGGCGTGCCGAAGGGGTTGACCCAGAAGCAGTCGCCGAACTCCGGGTCCCGGGCGGTGATGTGCCCCGACACCCCGTCCTCGAAGCCGAGCCCGCCGAACAGCCGCAGCGCGCCCGCCAGCCGCTCCTTGCGGTACGCCCGCTCCTGCGCCGGGTCCTCGTGCACCGGCGGCATCGCGAACCGCAGCCGCTCGACGGGGACGGGCTGGGGCTGCTCGGGCTCGGGCATCGCGGCGCTCCTTCGTCGGGTCGGGGCGCAAGGTACCGGGGCCGCCCGCAGGTGGCCAGAGTTGCGTCCGGACGGCCGGAGATGCCGCCGCGCTGCCGGAGATGCGGCAGGGCCGCCGCCCGCATCGCTGCGGACGGCGGCCCTGTCACGGGACCCTCGGGGGACCTACTCCCACTCGATGGTGCCCGGCGGCTTGCTCGTGCAGTCCAGGACGACGCGGTTGACGTCCGGGACCTCGTTGGTGATGCGGGTGGAGATGCGGGCGAGCACCTCGTACGGCATCCGGGTCCAGTCGGCCGTCATGGCGTCCTCGGACGAGACCGGGCGCAGCACGATCGGGTGGCCGTAGGTACGGCCGTCGCCCTGCACGCCGACGCTGCGGACGTCCGCGAGCAGGACGACCGGGCACTGCCAGATCTCCCGGTCGAGGCCGGCCGAGGTGAGCTCCGCGCGGGCGATGGCGTCGGCCTCGCGCAGCAGGTCCAGGCGCTCCTTGGTGACCTCGCCGACGATGCGGATGCCGAGGCCGGGGCCCGGGAAGGGCTGGCGCTGGACGATCTCCTCGGGCAGGCCGAGGTCCTGGCCGACCATCCGGACCTCGTCCTTGAACAGCTGGCGCAGCGGCTCGATCAGCTTGAACTCGAGGTCCTCGGGGAGGCCGCCGACGTTGTGGTGCGACTTGATGTTCGCGGTGCCGGTGCCGCCGCCGGACTCGACGATGTCCGGGTACAGGGTGCCCTGGACCAGGAACTCGACGGGCTGGTCGCCGGGGGCCTCGGCGACGATCTCGGCCTGGGCCTGCTCGAAGACCCGGATGAACTCCCGGCCGATGATCTTGCGCTTCTCCTCCGGGTCGGAGACGCCCTTGAGGGCGGTGAGGAAGCGCTCCTGGGCGTCGACGACCTTCAGCTGCACGCCGGTGGCGGCGACGAAGTCCTTCTCGACCTGCTCGGTCTCGCCCTTGCGCATCAGGCCGTGGTCGACGTACACGCAGGTCAGCTGGTTGCCGATGGCCTTCTGGACCAGGGCCGCGGCGACCGCGGAGTCCACGCCGCCGGAGAGGCCGCAGATGGCGCGCTTGTCGCCGACCTGCGCGCGGATCGCCTCGATCTGCTCCTCGATGACGTTGCCGGTGGTCCAGCTGGGCTCGATGCCGGCGCCGCGGTAGAGGAAGTGCTCCAGGATCTGCTGGCCGTGCGTGGAGTGCATCACCTCGGGGTGGTACTGCACGCCGTAGAGCTTCTTCTCGTCGTTCTCGAAGGCCGCGACCGGGACGACGTTCGTGGACGCCGTGACGGTGAAGCCCTCGGGGGCGGCGGAGCAGGCGTCGCCGTGCGACATCCACACCGACTGCTCGGCCGGGGTGCCCTCGAAGAGGGTCGAGCCGACCTTGGAGACGTGCAGCGGAGTGCGGCCGTACTCGCGGGCACCGGTGTTGTCGACCGTGCCGCCGAGGGTGGTGGCCATCAGCTGGAAGCCGTAGCACATGCCGAAGACCGGGACGCCGGCCTCGAACAGCGAGCGGTCGAGCTGCGGTGCGCCCTCTTCGTACACGGAGGACGGGCCGCCGGAGAGGATGATCGCCTTGGGGTTCTTGGCCAGCATCTCGGCCACGGGCATCGTGCCGGGCACGATCTCGCTGTAGACCCGGGCCTCACGGACGCGGCGGGCGATGAGCTGGGCGTACTGCGCGCCGAAGTCGACAACGAGGACGGTGTCAGGGGCGGCGGAGGGTGCTTCTGGCACGGGGCGGCCTTCCGGCGGAAAGAGGGGCTGTTTCACTCGGGCTGTTTGTCGATTCTAACGGGGCGCGTACACCCGCATTCGTCTCACCATCCGAACCCGCTTGGTGCCGGGGCGGGTGGAGGGCCATAATCCGTCTCGTGCGCAAGCAGCTGAGCTTCCTCTTTACCTATGGCACCGGTCGGTCCGGTCGCCATGGGTATGCGTGCTGCTCCGCTTGAGCCGCTGACTTCCCGAAGCGCCCCGGTCCGACAGGACCGGGGCGCTTCCGCGTTTCCCGCTCCTGTCGGCACACACCCCACAGGAGAGACCCATGAGCACCACTGCCACCGCCACCGCTGCCGCCGCGACCGCCCCCGAGCGGCTGATCGCCGATTCCCGCGAGCGCATCGACGCGATCGACGACCGGATCATCGGTCTGATCCAGGAACGCATGGCCGTCTCGGCCGTGATCCAGGAGGCCCGGATCGGCTCCGGCGGCCGCCGCGTGCACCTCTCGCGCGAGATGGAGGTGCTGGCGCACTTCTCCGACGCGCTGGGCACCAAGCCGGGCACCGCGCTCGCGATGACGCTGCTGGAGCTGTGCCGGGGCCGCGTCTGAGGCCCCGAGCGGCCGTTCGTCACTCGTCCGGACCGTGACCGGCCCCGCGGGGCTTCGTTGGTGAGGTTGTCCGTGCCAGCCAGGCGCGGGCCCGCACGAACCACGCGTGGCTCCGCTGGAGCGATGAGACGTACGGCCCGTGGAGCGTACGTCGTGGGACCTCGCTCCAGCGTGTGACCGGACGGCAGGGGACAGCAGCCCGGTCACCCCAAAGGACGGCCGGCACCGGGGACGCCCGGGGCCGGCTGCTCCGTCTTTCCTGCGGCCTTCACGGCCGTACGCGCCTTCCTGCGGCCTTCACGGCCGTACGCAGCGCTACGCGCCGCCCGTCCGGCGCCGGAACGCGAACACCAGCGCCCCGCCGGCCAGCAGCGCCGCCCCGGCGAGGCCGGTCATGACACCCGCTCCGGATCCGGTGTTGGCGAGGTCGCCGCCCGCACCGGGCGAGGCGGAGGCGGACGGCGACGCCGTCGCACTCGCCGTGGCCCCGGGGGTCGGCGTCGCGGCGGTCGGGGTGGCGCTCGCCGAGGGGGTCGGCGAGGCCGTCGCCTTCGGGTTCAGGAGGATCTGCGCGGTGTCGTCGGCCGGCTGCCGGTCGGCCGGGACCACCCGGTCGCCGGAGAAGGCCCCGCCCACGGTGACGGTGCTCGCGGCGCCGGGCACGTACCGCTCGATCTCCAGCCGGAACGCGAAGGTCTCCCCATGCCCGTCGAGGAAGAACGTCCGCTTCGAGAGGCAGAAGTAGCGGGGGGCGCCCAGCTGCTCGGCGCGCTGCGCGCCGTCGGCGGTGCGGGCGTGGCACTGCGCGGGCTTCTCGATGACGCGCGCGCCCTCGGGGATGCGTACGTCGGCCACGCCGATGGCCCCGCCGTCCGGGTCCTCCGTCCACGCGGGACCGAGGTTGCGCAGGCCGGGTGCCATGGTGACGGTCTCGCCCGCCGCGCTCTTGAGGGTGGCGCCGATGGCGGCGAAGTTCGCGGTGTTGCCCTCGGTGCGGAAGTCGAAGGCCTGGCCGTTGTCGTGCGGGTTCGGGTCCGCGGACAGGGCCGCCTGCTTGCGCGGCTTCAGGAGCAGGCCGCCGGGGCCCTGGAGGCGGCCGGTCCCGGCCTGCGGCTGCCGGGACGGGACCGTCAGCTCGTACGCGAACCGGTCGTACAGGGCGTGCGCGTTGGTGCGCAGGGTGAGCGCGCCGTCGAGCTCGTAGGTGGCTCCCGCCTCGAAGGGGCCGGTGAACGAGCAGACGACGCTGCTCTCGCGGGCCGCGCGGGCAGGGGCGGGGTAGGTGCAGTTGTCGTAGCGCTCGACGATCTCCAGGCCGCGGGTGGTCCGCAGTTCCAGGCTCAGCGCTGCCGCGTCCACGACGCCCCGGTTCTTGAAGGCGAGGGGGATCGGCTGCCGGTCCCCCGCCTCGGTGTCCTCCGGCATGGTGAAGGGGATCACGGAGACGTCGGGGGCACCGACGGTGACGGTGGTGGTGAGCGGCGCGATCGTGGCGCCCTCGGCGGTGGCGGTGATCTTCATCTGCCCGGACGCGCCGGGCGCGGCTCCCTTCGCCGCGGTAAGGCCGAGGGCGATCAGGTCGCCGCCGGAGAGGCCCCTGTCGCCCTCGCAGGTGGCGACGGAGCCCTTCAGCTCGCACGTCGGGCCTGTCGTGGTGCCCAGGTCCTCGACGTCCACGATGCCGGCGAGACCGGTGAAGTCGATGGTGGCCTTGTACGGCTTGCTCCACCTGAGTTCGTCCGTGCCGTCGACGATCCGGTAGCGCGCCGACGTCTGCCGCGGGGCGCCGGACGCCGGGGCCGGCTGTACGGACACTCCGGCGGGACCGTCGACCTTGAACGTGGGTACCTCTGCGGCGGACACCGGAGCGACGAGGCCCAGGGTCGCCAGGCCTGCCGCCACCAGCAGGGAAATTCGCTTCATGCACCCATCGACCCATGAAGATCGGGTGGAGTTGCATGCTCCGAGGTCACGAATTGTGAACGATGCATACGCCACACATATTCGTGTGACCCACGCCACAGGAAATTTCCGTCCCGGCCGTACAACCATCGGCGGTGATCGCGTGTCACACAAGCGGAACCAACGCTCCGGCGTGAGGGGCTGCACGCGGAGGGGGCGTGCAGCCCCTTTCGTTCTGCCCGTTACGCCGGCTTCTTCGGCGGCACCTCCGGCACGGCCAGGAAGGGCAGCCGCAGCGCGCCGAAGGCCTCCTTCGGCACCGCCGGACTGACCGGCTCCACCGCCGCGAGCCGTTCGTACGCCGCTCCCTGCTCCGGACGCGCGTCCCGCTCGCCGTTGTTCGGCCAGTACGACATGGCGCGCTCGGCCTGGGCCGTGATGGTCAGGGACGGGTTGACGCCCAGGTTCGCGGAGACCGCCGAGCCGTCCACGACCGAGATGCCCGGGTGTCCGTACAGCCGGTGGTAGGGATCGACGACGCCTTCCTCGGCGCTCGCGCCGATCGGGCAGCCGCCCAGGAAGTGCGCGGTCAGCGGAGTGCCCATCAGCTCGCCGACGTTGCTGCCCGCGAAGCCGTTGATCTCCTCGGCCAGCAGGCTCGCCGCCTCGGTCGCCTCCGCGATCTGGGTCGGGTTGGGCGCGCCGTGCCCCTGGCGGGCGGTGAGCAGGCCCTTCCCGATGCCGCCGGGCTTGCGGTAGGTGGTGAGCGAGTTGTCCAGCGACTGCATGACCAGTCCGATGATCGTGCGCTCGGACCAGCGGCGGTTGGAGAGCGAGCGCAGCAGCTGGAGGGGGTGGGTGGCCGTGCGGCCGAGCCAGGCCAGCACCCGGTGCTTGCCGTAGGGGACCTGGAGGACCGTCATGAACCCCATCGCGTTGGAGCCCTTGCCGTAGCGGACCGGCTCGATGTGGGTGTCGGCGTTGGGGTGGACGGAGGAGGTGATGGCCACGCCGTGGGTGAAGTCCGCGCGCGCCTCGCCGCCGTGCTTGCGGCGGTAGCGGCGGTCGTCGGTCTGGGCGCCGACCAGGCCCTCGGAGTTGGTCCGGGTCAGGTCGCCGAGCCGGGCCGAGATCCGGGGCAGTTCGCCGCGGTCCTTCATGGTGTGCAGCAGGGTCTGGGTGCCGTACGTCCCGGCGGCGACGACGACGTACCGCGCGCGGAGCACCTTCGCGCGGCCCCGGCGACGGCCGTCGGTGGGGACGGTCCGCACCCGGTAGCCGCCCTCGGGGTGGTCGGCGAGTGCGGTGACCGTGGTCATCGGGTGGATGACCGCGCCCGCCCGCTCGGCCAGGTGGAGGTAGTTCTCGTTCAGGGTGTTCTTCGCGCCGTGCCGGCAGCCGGTCATGCACTCGCCGCACTCGGTGCAGGCCTTGCGGGAGGGTCCGGCGCCGCCGAAGTACGGGTCGGGCACCTCCTCGCCGGGCCGGGCGCGCACCGTGCCCTCGGCGTCCTGGCCGTCGCCGAAGAAGACGCCGACGGGGGCCATGTGGAAGGTGTCGCCGACGCCCATCCGGTCGGCCACGGCCTTCAGGTGGACGTCCGAGGCGGTCATGGTCGGGTTGAGCCGGACGCCGAGCATCCGCCGGGCCTGGTCGTAGTACGGCGCCAGCTCCTCCTGCCAGTCGGTGATCGACGCCCACTGGCGGTCCCGGAAGAAGGCCGGCGGCGGGACGTACAGGGTGTTGGCGTAGTTCAGCGAGCCGCCGCCCACCCCCGCGCCCGCCAGCACCATCACCTTGCCGAGCAGGTGGATGCGCTGGATCCCGTACAGCCCGAGGGCCGGCGCCCACAGGTAGTCGCGCAGGGACCACGAGGTGCGGGGCAGGCTCTCGCGGGTGAACCGGCGTCCCGCCTCCAGGACGCCGACGCGGTAGCCCTTCTCCGTGAGCCGCAGTGCCGAGACCGACCCTCCGAAGCCCGATCCGATGACGATGACGTCGTAGTCGTAGTCGTAGTCGTACGACACTGCCGTGCCTCCCAGGGGATGTGCCGTGCCAGAGGGGGATGTTCAGCGCAGGCGGAGGGTCTTCATGACCTTGAGGCTGCGGGTCATGAACGCGGCGTACTTGTCGTCGTCCATGCCCAGCGAGGGGGCCATCGGGAGCAGGCGCTGGTGGGCGACGGTCTGGGCCTCGGTGTACTTGAGGATGCCCTCGGAGCCGTGCCGGCGGCCCAGGCCGGAGTCCTTCATGCCGCCCATGGGCGCCTGGACGCTGCCGTAGGCCGGGGCGTAGCCCTCGTTGATGTTCACGGTGCCGGTGCGCAGCCGGGCGGCGACCGCGTGGCCGCGGCGGGCGTCCTTGGTCCACACGCTGGAGTTGAGGCCGTACGGGGTGGCGTTGGCGAGCGCGATCGCCTCGTCCTCGTCCGTGAAGCGGTAGATGGAGACCACGGGCCCGAAGGTCTCCTCGGCGCACACGGCCATGGGGGCCTCGACGCCGTCGAGGATCGTGGGCTCGAAGAAGAGCGGGCCGATGTCGGGGCGTGCCACGCCGCCCGCGACGAGCGTCGCGCCCTTGGCGACGGCTTCGTCGACGTGCCGCTGCACGGTCTCCAGCTGGCGTTCGCCGACCAGCGAGCCCATGTCCGCGCCGTACGCGAGCGAGCTGCCGAGCCGCATGGCCTTGGTGCGGGCGGCGAAGCGCTCGACGAAGGCGTCGGCGATCGAGGCGTGCACGTACAGCCGCTCGATGGATATGCAGAGCTGGCCGGCGGAGGAGAAGCAGGCGCGGACGGCGCCGGCGGCGGCCTTCTCCACGTCGGCGTCGTGCAGCACCAGCATGGCGTTCTTGCCGCCGAGTTCGAGGGTGACGCCGACGAGCCGGGCGGCCGCGCCCTGGGCGACCTCGCGGCCGGTGCGGGTGGAGCCGGTGAAGGAGACGTAGTCGGCGTGCCGGACGACCTCGGGGCCTACGACGGGGCCCTCGCCCAGCACGACCTGGAAGACCTCGCCGGGCAGGCCCGCCTCGATCAGCAGCTCGCGGGCCCACAGGGCGGTCAGCGCGGTCTCGGTGTCGGGCTTCATGACGACGGCGTTGCCCGCGACGAAGGCGGGCAGCGCGTCGCCGACGGAGAGTTCGAGGGGGTAGTTCCAGGGGGCGATCTGCCCGACGACCCCGCGCGGCTGGCGCAGCTCGGTGACCTTGGTGAGGGTGGGCATGGCCCCGGCGTGGCCGCGCGGGCGCAGGTACGCGGGGGCCTTGCGGCCGTAGTGGCGGGCGGCCACGGCGACGGCCTGGACCTCTTCGTGGGCGTGGAGACGGGCCTTGCCGGTCTCCAGCTGGATCAGGTCGAGGATCTCGGCCTGGCGGTCGAGGAGCAGGTCGTGGAAGCGCAGCAGGACGGCGGCGCGCCTGCGGACGGGCAGGGCGGCCCAGGCGGCCTGGGCGGTGCGGGCGGCGGCGAAGGCGGCCGCGACCTCCTCGGGCGAGGACTCGGGCAGGTCGGCCAGCTTCTCCCCGGTGAAGGGGGTGTGGTTGGCGGTCCGGCCCGAGCCGGTGACCCCGCGGGTCAGGCGGGAGACCAGCCCGGGGGTGACCACGTCGGCGGCGGTACGCGCACCGGCCGGGGCGGGGGCCACCGGATTGGTCGCGACAGGGACGCTGCGGAGGGGGGCCGGGGCCTGCGAGTCCGTCATGGCGGTGAGCGTATGACGTTCCGGGCACCCTTGGGTACCCATCGGTAACCATTTTTTGGCATCGCGCCAGTGATCACTGGCAGAACTGGCCTGAACTGCGTGGATCGGGCCGCCGGCGGCCTGACGGAGGCTGCGGCGGCCTACGGGGCCAACGACTGCTTACGGGGCCTGCCAGCCGCGCAGCGCGGTGTCGAACTGCTCGCGGGTCTGCGCCCAGTCCTCCTGCGGCCCGGCCATGAAGATCGCGTACTCCGTGCCGCTCGGCGCCACGTACATCTGGTCGATGGCGCGGCGCTCGCCCGGGAAGTCCTTGCGCTCGGTCCAGGTGAACTCCCAGATGGCCGCCTGGGTCGTGTCCCGGAAGGTGTTCGGGTGCAGGGTCTGGCGCTTGTAGTCCAGCCGCTTGCGGACCTGCTTCTCCAGGTCGAGCATGTGCGCGTACGGGTTCGGGAACGCCGGGGACTTGTCGATGCCGATCCGGATGCGGTGCCGGCCGTTGTCGGGCGTGTAGTCGATCTGGTCCCCGTCCGCCTGGCGGCGCCAGCCCTGCGGCACCCACAGCGTGAACCCCTCCGGGTCCGTGACCTGCCGCCAGCCCTCCGGCAGCGCCCCGGCCCCGGTGCCCGTCTTTCCTTCGGCCGTACGGCTGCCCGTGGACCCGGCGGTGGATCCGGCGGTGGTGCCCGTGCCCTTCCCGCCGCCCTCCTCGCCTTCGTAGTACTTGAGCACGCCGAAGGCCAGCCCGCCGCCGAGCAGCGCGGCCACGACGGCCACGACGGCCGCCCGCTTGAGCAGTCCGGCGCCCTGCGGAGGCTGCGGGGCCACGTGGAGCGGCGGCCGCTGCTCGCGCAGGGGCGCCGCGGGCCCCGTCGCGGGCGCGGGCGGCTCCTCGGCGGTGAGCCGCTGGGTCGGTACGTACGCGTGGGCGGAGCGGGGCTCGCGGCCCTCCATCGCCTCGATGAGCATCTGCTCGGCCTCGGCCGCCGAGGGGCGCTCGGCGGGGTCCTTGCGCAGCAGGGCCGTGATGACCGGGCCGAGCGCGCCCGCCTGCGACGGCGGCGGGGGTTCGTCGTGGACGACGGCCGCAAGGCTGGAGATGGGCGAGGTGCGGCGGAACGGCGAGCGGGCCTCGACCGCGGTGTACAGGGTGGCGCCCAGCGACCACAGGTCGGAAGCCGGGTCGGGGGCGCCGCCGGTGACCCGCTCGGGGGCCAGGTAGTCGATGGAGCCGATCAGTTCGCCGGTCCGCGTGATGGAGGAGTCCCCCTCGATGGCCGCGATGCCGAAGTCGGTGAGCAGTACCCGGCCGTCCTTCGCCAGGAGCACGTTGCCGGGCTTCACGTCGCGGTGCAGGACGCCGACGGCGTGCGCGGCACGCAGGGCGCCGAGGACGTGGAGGCCGATGCGGGCCGCCTCGCGGGGCTCGATGCGGCCGGCGGCCTTGGCCGCTTCGGCGAGCGAGGGGCCGTCGATGTACTCCATGACGATCCACGGGCGGTTGTCGTGTTCGAGCACGTCGTGGACGGTGACCACGGCCGGGTGCGCGATCCGTGCGGCCGCGCGGGCCTCCTTCTGCGTACGGGCGTGCAGGACGGCCCGGTCGGCTTCGGCGACGTACAGACCCGCCGTCAGTTCCTTGACGGCGACCGTCCTGTGCAGCACCTCGTCGTGCGCACGCCAGACCTTGCCCATGCCACCGGTGCCGATGGACTCGCCGAGCCGGTAACGGCCCGCGAGCACCGCGCCCGCACCTGTCCTGTGATTCACGAAATCCTGCCGCTTCTCCGCTTTCGGATGGCCAGATTACGGAGCGCGGAAGGATCCTCGGTACCGCGGAGGGGCTGCGAGACCGCACTGTGACGCAACTGTCGGTTTCGGCCCCCGACCCGGTTGCCTCAGGCGCCCGACTGGTAACTGGCCGTGGCCCGTTCGTAGATCTCGGTGACCTTCTCGCGGCTGTCCTCGGGGCCGACGACCATGAGGACGTGGTACCGGCCGCCGAGCGCGACGACGCGGTTGCGGACGTAGACGGACCGGCCGCTCGCGTCGTTCCAGGTGTACTGGCCCTCGGCCATGACCTTCTGACCGACGGTGACCTGCCGCGCCTCGATCTGCTGGGCCCAGCTGGAGGCGCGGAAGGGTTCCAGTTCGCGTTCCTTGTCGCGCTGGTAGCCGAGCGGGTCGGGGGTGCCCTGGACGGCGTCCCGGCCCGGTACGACGATCAGTTCGTGGTCGCCGTCCGCATAGCGGACCTGCCCGGCGTCGTTGAGGGAGCGCCGGTCCCAGCCTTCGGGGACCGCGACCTGGAAGCCCTCGCTGTCCTTGACCAGGGTGTAGCCCTTGGGGACGGTGGCGGGCGGCGAGCCGGGGCGGGTGGTCTGCGGATCCGGCTTCGGCTTCGCCGTCGGGGTCGGGGCGGGGCTGTCGTCCGGAGTGCCGCCGGAGTCCGGCCCCGAACTCTTCGCGGGGCCGGGGCCGGGGCCGGTGGCGGCCGGCGGGCGCTGCCCGACGTCCTTGCCCGCGGGCTCCGTCTTCGGCAGGAAGACCATCGCGTAGAGCACGGCGCCCGTCAGCGCGACGAGCACGCCGAGCAGGAGGTTCCGCCCCAGGGAGCGCGCGGCCTTCGGGCGGGCCTGCGGCCGGGGCCGGGGCCGGGAGGGTGCGGGCCGGGCCGGCCTGGACGGTGCCGACTGCGCGCCCGGCGCCTCGGCGGCGCTGTGGAACTCCTCCGTCTCCACGGACTTCGGGGTGCGTTCCGAAGCCGCCCGCCTCCCGGGCTTCGGCGCGGACTTGGGGCGCCCGGCCTGCCGGTGGCGGCCGTGCCCGGCGGAATCTCTCCCTCCGCCCGACTGCCACCGCCTGCGGACCAGTTCGCCGCGCCGCCGCACGATCGGCAGCCGGGCCGCGTCGGGTGCGGGCGCCGGGACCACCTGCGTCCCGGCGTCCGGCTCCGGCGCCGAGCGCACGAGCGAGCGCAGCCAGCCGCGCAGCTCCTCGAAGTCCGGCCGCTCCGTGGGGTCCTGGCGCAGCAGCGACTCGACGACGGGGCGCAGCGGGCCGCACTCCTCGGCGAACGCCGGCGGTTCGGAGCACACCATCTCGACCAGCTCGGCGGCGCTGTCCTCCGGGTAGGGCGCGTGGCCCTGGACGACGCGGTAGAGCAGGGCGCCGAGCGCCCACAGGTCGGTGGCGGGCCCGACCGGTGCGGCGAGCTGCCAGTACTCGTGGACGGGATGGGCCTGCTCCGGGGCCCAGCGCTCGGTGACGGCCCCGACGACCGTGATCCGGGTCTGCCGGGCCCGCTCGGCGGCCAGCGGCGTACCGGGTCCGCGCCCGGCTGCCGGAACGGCGTCCGGCTCGTCCCAGCCGGACCGGCCGCCGGACGGCTGCACGGGCACGGCCACGGGCAGGGGCGCCGGTACGGGGGCGGGGGCGGGCGGCTCGGGCGCGGGAGCCGGCGCGAGCTCGGGCGCGGGCGTGTACCCGGCGGGCAGGGCCGGGGTCCGCGGGGTGGCCCCGTGCCAGGTGGCGTCCGGTCCGCCGTACGGATACGAGTAGCCCTGCGGGAGGTTGGAGCCCTGCGGCCGGGTCTCCGGCTCGGCGGCCCGGCGCTCCTCGGCGGCGCGCGCGGCGGCCTGGGCGCCGGCCCGGTAGGCGGCGATGGCCCCGGCCCGCGCTGCGGCCTTGAGGTCCGCGGCGCTGCCGCCGTGGCCCGCCTCGAAGGGCTGCCGGGGCTCGGGGGGCCGGGGCACGGCCGCGGACTGCGGAGGTACGGCTCCGGGGGCGGGGGCGGACGGGGCCGCCGGCACGGGCGGAGGCAGGGGCGAGGGCGGCAAAGAAGACGGCGGCACGGCCGGTTCCGGTGCCGCGTCCTCGGACGGCGGCACCACGTCGTAACCGCACAGGGCCTCTTCGGCCGCACCAGCCGCCAGGCCGGTGAGGACCACCCGGCCGTCCTCGCAGACCAGGACCGTGCGCGTGGTGATGTTCCGGTGGGTCCAGCCGTGCGCGTGCAGCACCCGCAGGGCCGTGAGCACGTCGGAGGCGACCTCGGCCGCCCGGTAGGGGCTCAGGGGCCGTTCGGCGAGCAGGGCCGCGAGCGGGCGGGCTCGTACCAGTTCACTGACTATCCACAGCGAGCCGCCCTCGGCGAACACGTCGAAGACCTGGTCCAGCCGCGGGTGGTCGGGGATCCCGGCGGCCGCCTGGGCCGCCTCGATCGCGCGCCGCACGTCGGGGTCGGCGGGCCGCCGGGTGGCGCCGGGCTCCCAGGGCCTGCGGCCGCCGTAGCCGGGGCGGCCGGGTGCGCCCGCTGCGCCCCGGCCCTCGGCGTCGAGCAGTTCGGCGTCCACGATCTCCGGCAGCGGCACCTGCCGGACCAGTACCTCCTGGCCGCTGCGGGTGTCGAACGCACGGGTCTCCACCAGTTCGAACTCGTCGGACGGCGGCAGCGGCAGACGGTAGCGGTCGGCAAGGACCCTTCCCGCGTACTCCTCCACGACCCGCCTCCCCAGAGCGTTCCCCCGTCACGAGCAGCCACGGCTCGTACGCGGCGAAACGGGCCAATTCCGGTCGCATACCGGCCCATTGCGGCTGCGTACGGTCCGCGGTCTCTCACGATACGTCGCAGGGGCCACCCGCGTCGCGGGTCCGGCGAGGTCAGGCGGGTCGGACCGGCCGGGTCAGTCCTTGGGCTGGAACGTCGCGAAGGCCGTGTCCCGCAGCGTCTTGCACTCCGGGCCGTCCCACTCGTCAGCCTTGCAGCTGATCATGATGGCGTAGCCGTGCGAGGCGTCGACCTTGAAGCCGCGGTTGAGTATCCGCACCCGGATCCCGCCCTGGTCGCGCTCGAACTGCCAGTCCGCAACGGTCGGGTAGCCGCGGTAGTCCTTCTCCGCGATCCCGATGAGCTTGTAGCCGCTGCTGCTGTACTTGACGGCCGTGGCGAGCTGGAGCCAGGCGAGCCGGGCGTCGTCGAGGGGGCTGTCGTTGAAGTCGACCTGCACCCGGGGGAATCCGCCGTCGCGGTTGTAGATCCCGCCGGAGTTGCGGCCCGCTATGTCGTTCCTCTTGAAGTCCTTGGGCATGGCCATCGTGAAGTGGAAGCGGCTGTCGGTGACCTGCACGTATCCGGCGGGCAGCGCGCCCTGGCCGGTGCCGGTGCCGGTGCCCGTCCCCTTGCCGTCGCCCTTGCCCTGGCTCTGCCCCTGGCCCTGGGCCGCGCCCCTGCCGTCGCCCTGGCCCGTCCCCTTGCCGTCGCCCTGACCCTGCTCCTGGGTCTGGCCGGAGCCGGCGGTGGCGGCGCCGCCGGACGCGGCGCCGGAGGATCCGGTCGCGGGCGAGCCCGACGAGGCGGCGGACGTACGGCCGTCCTTGCCCTTCTTGCCGGGCGACTCGTCATCGCTGAAGGCGTACGCGATGACCCCGCCGATGGCGGCCAGCACGGCGACCAGCGCGACGATCGTCAGCGCGATCGTGCGGCGCGGCACCACGTCCGTCAGCGAGGCGGCCGGGGCCACCCGCCGCCCGGACGCCGGCTCCGGCGCGGGCTTGCCCTCGCTCTTCACCGCCGAGGCGGCGGCGGCGCGTACGGCGGAGAGCGCGGCCTTGGCCCGCTCCTTGTCCTGGGCGATCCGGGCGGCCCGAGCCGCCTTGGCGGCCTCCTTGGCCTTCGCCGCTTCCTTCGCGGCCTCCCTGGCCGCCTCGCGGGCCGCTTCCTTGTCCTTCGCCGGGTCCGCCTCCGGTACGGGCGGCAGGGCGATCACGCGGGTCTGGTCGGCGGGCGGCTCGGGCTCGGGCTCCGGCGCGTTGACGACGGCGTTCAGCAGGGCGCGCGCACCCGCGTCGTCGAGCCGCTGCTCGGGGTCCTTGGCCAGCAGGCCGTAGATGACGTCGGTCAGCGGGCCGGCGTTCTTCGGCGGGTCCACCTGTTCGGTCATCACGGCCGTCAGCGTCGCGAGGGCGGAGCCCTTGTCGTACGGCGGAACGCCCTCGACGCACGCGTAGATGAGGCCGCCCAGCGACCACATGTCGGCGGGCGGGCCGGGCTTGTAACCGCGGGCCCGCTCGGGCGAGATGTACGAGGGCGCGCCGACGAGCATGCCGGTGGAGGTGACCGAGGGGTCGCCCTCGACCTGGGCGATGCCGAAGTCGGTGAGGACGACGCGGCCGCTGTCGGAGATGAGGACGTTGGACGGCTTCACGTCGCGGTGCAGGATGCCCTCGCGGTGTGCGGCGCGCAGCACGTCGAGCACCGCGAGGCCGACCTCGGCCGCCCGGCGCGGGGTCAGCGTGCCCTTCTCGCGGATGAACTCCGCGAGGGAGGAGCCCTCGACGAGCTCCATCACGATCCAGGGGCGGTCGTCCTCGTGCACGACGTCGAAGACGGTGACCGCGCCGCCGCTGCGGATCCGGGCGATGGCCTTGGCCTCGCGCAGGGTCCGGGTGATCAGGCGGCGCTTCTCGTCCTCGTCGATGGCGGACGGGAAGCGGAGTTCCTTGACGGCGACGGTGCGGCCGAGGGTTTCGTCGACCGCCCGCCAGACCGTGCCCATGCCGCCCTTGCCGAGGACGCGTCCGAGCCGGTAGCGGCCGGCGAGCAGCTGGCCCTCGTGGTCGCCGGTCGCCGACGGTCCGTCAGTGTTCTTCTTGGCGAGCGCGACCGGCTTGCCGCCGGCCTTGACCGCCGGAACCGCCTTGCCGGCCGCCGCCTTCGCCGTCTCGGCGACGGGCTTGGCGCCGGGCTCGGCAGCGGGCTCGGCAGCGGGCTTGGCCTCGGGCTCGGCAGCGGGCTCGGACACGGCCTGTGCAGCAGGTCCGCCAACGGCCTTGGCGGCAGGCGTGTCAACTGGCTTGTCGGCGGGCTCGGGAACGGGCGCGGCCGCGGGCGCGTCGGCAGGGTCGGCGCCGGCCTCCACCGCGGTCTCGGCAGCCGTCCCGGGAGCAGCCCCGACAGCGGGCTCGGCGTCCGAGGGGGTACGGCTGCCGCCCGCGAGGGCATCCGGCTTGCGCGTGTGCTCCGGCTTCGACATGCGTCCCCTCTTGCGTTCGTGCCGCCTGCGGTCACTCACCGGACCACACCCCACGTCAGTGGGGAGCGCGGCAACCCGCCCCGGCAGGAACCTCATTGTTCCTCACTCCGGCACGGACGGATGCCCGGGGTCCGCGGTTCCACGGAACCTCAGAAGGTCCTCAAGATCACAAAATCCTCAGAGCGGCACGATGTCCGGTGCTCCCAGCCGGGCCGCGTCCGCCGTCTGGTCGTCCGGCTGACGCTGGGATTCCCTTTCCGCCTGCACCCGCTTCTCGTAGTGCTCGATCTCCTTCTCGATCTGCTCCTTGTCCCAGCCCAGCACCGGCGCCATCAGTTCGGCGCACTCCCGTGCGCAGCGCGTCCCGCGGTCGAAGGTCTCGATCGAGATCCGGGTCCGGCGGGTCAGTACGTCGTCCAGATGGCGGGCGCCCTCGTGCGAGGCGGCGTACACCACCTCGGCGCGCAGGTAGTCGTCGGCCCCGCCCAGCGGCTCCCCCAGCCCCGCGTCCCGCGCGATGAGTTCGAGCAGTTCCTCCGTCAGGGAGCCGTAGCGGTTGAGCAGATGCTCGACCCGCGCCACGTGCAGTCCGGTGCGCGCCGCGGTCCGCGCCCGGGCGTTCCACAGCGCGCGGTAGCCCTCGGCGCCCAGCAGCGGCACGTCCTCGGTGACACACGCGGCCACCCGCTGGTCCAGGCCGTGCACGGCCTCGTCCACGGCGTCCTTCGCCATCACGCGGTACGTCGTGTACTTGCCGCCCGCCACGACGACCAGGCCCGGGGCCGGGTGGGCGACCGTGTGCTCCCGGGACAGCTTGCTCGTCGCGTCGGACTCGCCGGCCAGCAGCGGCCGCAGGCCCGCGTACACGCCCTGGACGTCCTCCCGGGTCAACGGCACCGCCAGGACGGAGTTCACGTGCTCGAGCAGGTAGTCGATGTCCGCGCTCGACGCCGCCGGGTGGGCCTTGTCGAGGTCCCACTCCGTGTCTGTGGTCCCGACGATCCAGTGCCGGCCCCACGGGATCACGAACAGCACGGACTTCTCGGTGCGCAGGATCAGCCCACTGGACGAATGGATCCGGTCCTTCGGTACGACCAGGTGGATGCCTTTCGACGCCCGTACGTGGAACTGGCCGCGCTCCCCGATCAGCGCCTGGGTGTCGTCCGTCCACACGCCGGTGGCGTTCACGACCTGCTTGGCCCGGATGCGGTACTCGCCGCCGCCCTCGACGTCCTGGACCGTGGCGCCGACCACCCGCTCGCCCTCGCGCAGGAATCCGACCACCCGGGCGCGGTTCGCGGCGAGCGCGCCGTACGCCGCGGCCGTGCGCACGAGCGTGGCGACGTACCGGGCGTCGTCCATCTGGGCGTCGTAGTACTGGAGCGCCCCCACCAGTGCGTCCTTGCGCAGGCAGGGGGCGACGCGCAGGGCGCGCTTGCGGGAGAGGTGCCGGTGCACGGGCAGTCCGCGCCCGTGGCCGCTCGACACGGACATGGCGTCGTACAGCGCGACGCCCGATCCGGCGTAGAACCGCTCCCAGCCCTTGTGCTGCAGCGGATACAGGAAGGGCACGGGCTTGACCAGGTGCGGGGCCAGCCGCCCCAGCAGCAGCCCGCGCTCCTTGAGCGCCTCGCGCACGAGCGCGAAGTCGAGCATCTCCAGATAGCGCAGCCCGCCGTGGATCAGCTTGCTCGACCGGCTCGACGTGCCCGAGGCCCAGTCCCGCGCCTCCACCAGGCCGGTCGACAGGCCCCGGGTGACCGCGTCGAGCGCCGTGCCCGCGCCCACCACCCCCGCGCCCACCACCAGCACGTCCAGCTCGCGCTCGGCCATCCGGGCGAGCGCCTCGCTGCGCTGCGCGGGTCCCAGTGTCGCTGTCCTCACCGCTGCCTCCCGTTGATGCGGGTGTTCCGGTTGGTACGGGTGGTCCCGCTCGCATCCCCCTCGTCACGATTCTGACGGGATGCACCCGGTTCAGCCACCGCCTGTGGACAACACAACGGTGGCCGCCGTCCCACAATGCCGCAGATCGGTCATATATACGCCTAGTCTGACATAGCGCCAGGTTCTGTTTGCCCCGGACTTGCGCGCCCAGCCCTCTCCGGTTAGGGAAGGACGGCCACCCCGTGCCCGCAGACCTCGCCGTCATCGGCCTCGGCCATCTCGGCCTCCCCCTCGCGCAGGCCGCGGTCGCCGCCGGCGTCGAGACCGTCGGATACGACGCCGGCCCGGCGACCGACAGCCCGCTCACCGCCGCCGAGATCCGCCGCATGTCGGCGGCGGGCTTCCGCGTCACCACCAACCCCGCCGAACTGGGCCGGGTACGGACCGCCGTCATCTGCGCCCCCACCGCACTCGGCGCCGACCGCGCCCTGGACCTGTCCGCCGTCGGGGAGGCCGCCCGCGCCCTCGCCGCCCGGCTGCGCCCGCACACCACGGTCATCCTGGAATCGGCCGCTCACCCCGGCGTCACCGAGGACTACCTCCGCCCGATCCTCGAATCCGGCTCCCGGCTGCGCGCCGGTCAGGACTTCCACCTGGCCTACTCCCCCAGCCGCCTCGACCCGGGCAACCGCACCCACGGCTTCGCCAACACGCCCAAGGTGATCGGGGGCCTCACGCCCGCCTGCACGGAGTCCGCGGCCGCCTTCTACGCCCGCCTCACCGAGAAGGTGGTGCGCGCCCGCGGCCTGCGCGAGGCGGAGACGGTCCAGCTGCTCGAGACCACCTACCGGCACGTCAACATCGCCCTGGTCAACGAGATGGCCGTGCTCTGTCACGACCTCGGCGTGGACCTGTGGGACGTCATCCGCTGCGCGGAGACCAAGCCGTACGGCTTCCAGGCCTTCCGCCCCGGCCCCGGCGTCGGCGGCCACGGCGTCCCCCTGGACCCCAACTACCTCCCCCACGCCCCCCGGACCCCCGGCCACCCGCTGCGCATGATGGGCCTCGCCCAGGAGGTCAACAACCGCATGCCGCAGTACGTCATCCAGCGCTGCGCCACCCTGCTGAACGAGCACGGCAAATCCGCCCGCGGCGCCCGCGTCCTGCTGCTGGGCGTCACGTACAAGCCGGACCTCGCCGACCAGGAGGGCTCCCCCGCCCGCGAGATCGCCAGCCGCCTGCTCGACCTGGGCGCGCAGATCAGCTACCACGACCCCTACATCGCGGGATGGCGGGTGCGCGAACAGCCTGTCCCGCGCGCCGACTCCCTGTACGAGGCCGCCGCCAACGCCGACCTCACCATCCTGCTCCAGCACCACCGCACGTACGACCTCCAGGGCCTGGCCGTGAAGGCCCAGCTGCTGCTGGACACGCGCGGCGCCAGCCCCGCGGGCGCCGCCCACAGGCTGTGAACAACGCCGGAGGGCCGGCACCCCCCCGCGGGGATGCCGGCCCTCCTGTGCGTACGGCGCCGGGTCAGCGGCGGTGCTGCGAGTCCGCGACCGTGACCTCGACCCGCTGGAACTCCTTGAGCTCGCTGTAGCCGGTGGTGGCCATCGAGCGGCGCAGCGCGCCGAAGAGGTTCATCGAGCCGTCGGGCGTGTGCGACGGGCCGGTGAGGATCTCCTCGGTGGTGCCGACCGTGCCCAGGTCGACCTTCTTGCCGCGCGGCACGTCCTCGTGGACGGCCTCCATGCCCCAGTGGTTGCCCTTGCCGGGCGCGTCGGTGGCGCGCGCCAGCGGGGAGCCGATCATCACGGCGTCGGCGCCGCAGGCGACGGCCTTGGGGAGGTCGCCCGACCAGCCCACACCGCCGTCGGCGATGACGTGGACGTACCGGCCGCCGGACTCGTCCATGTAGTCGCGGCGGGCCGCGGCCACGTCCGCGACGGCGGTCGCCATCGGGACCTGGATGCCGAGGACGTTGCGGGTGGTGTGCGCGGCGCCGCCGCCGAAGCCCACCAGCACGCCGGCCGCGCCGGTGCGCATCAGGTGCAGCGCGGCGGTGTACGTGGCGCAGCCGCCGACGATGACCGGCACGTCGAGTTCGTAGATGAACTGCTTCAGGTTCAGCGGCTCGGCGGCGCCGGAGACGTGCTCGGCGGAGACGGTGGTGCCGCGGATGACGAAGATGTCGACGCCCGCGTCCACGACGGCCTTGGAGAACTCGGCCGTGCGCTGCGGGGAGAGCGCGGCGGCGGTGACGACGCCCGAGTCGCGCACCTCCTTGATGCGCCGGCGGATCAGGTCCGCCTGGATCGGGGCGGAGTAGATCTCCTGGAGGCGGCGGGTGGCGGCCTCCTCGGGCAGCTCCGCGATCTCGTCGAGCAGCGGCTGCGGGTCCTCGTAGCGGGTCCACAGGCCTTCGAGGTTGAGGACGCCGAGGCCGCCCAGCTCGCCGATGCGGATCGCGGTCTGCGGGGAGACGACCGAGTCCATGGGGGCGGCCAGGAACGGGAGCTCGAAGCGGTAGGCGTCGATCTGCCAGGCGATCGAGACCTCCTTGGGGTCTCGGGTGCGCCGGCTCGGGACGATGGCGATGTCGTCGAACGCGTACGCCCTGCGGCCGCGCTTGCCGCGCCCGATCTCGATCTCAGTCACGTGTGGTGGCCTTTCCCTCTTGGTCTGCCCGTCCAGTATCCCCGACCGCCGGGGCCCCGCGTTTCGGTGACCGCTGTACGGACGCACGTGTGAGGGGGCCGACCCGCCGGGCCGGCCCCCTCACACGTGGTTTCGTACGTACGCGCCGCGAACGGCCGCGGCTTACTTGTTGCGGCTGTAGTTCGGCGCCTCGACGGTCATCTGGATGTCGTGCGGGTGGCTCTCCTTGAGGCCCGCCGAGGTGATCCGGACGAACCGGCCGCGGTCCTGGAGCTCGGGGACGGTGCGGCCGCCGACGTAGAACATCGACTGGCGCAGACCGCCGACCAGCTGGTGGACCACCGCGGAGAGCGGGCCGCGGTAGGGCACCTGGCCCTCGATGCCCTCGGGGATGAGCTTGTCGTCGCCGCCCACGCCCTCCTGGAAGTAGCGGTCCTTGGAGAAGGACTTGCGGTCGCCGCGGGACTGCATCGCGCCCAGCGAGCCCATGCCGCGGTACGACTTGAACTGCTTGCCGTTGATGAAGAGCAGCTCGCCCGGGGACTCCTCGCAGCCCGCGAGCAGGGAGCCGAGCATCACGGTGTCGGCGCCGGCGACGAGCGCCTTGGCGATGTCACCGGAGTACTGGAGGCCGCCGTCGCCGATGACGGGGACGCCCGCGGCCTTCGCCGCGAGGGAGGCCTCGTAGATCGCGGTGACCTGCGGGACGCCGATGCCGGCGACCACGCGGGTGGTGCAGATGGAGCCGGGGCCGACGCCGACCTTGATGCCGTCGCAGCCGGCGTCGATCAGCGCCTGGGCACCGTCGCGGGTGGCGACGTTCCCGCCGATGACGTCGACGGAGGAGTTCGACTTGATCTTGGCGACCATGTCGCCGACCAGGCGGGAGTGGCCGTGCGCGGTGTCGACGACGATGAAGTCGACGCCGACCTCGATGAGCGCCTGGGCGCGCTCGTACGCATCGCCGGCGACGCCGACCGCGGCGCCGACCAGCAGGCGGCCGTCCTTGTCCTTGGCGGCGTTCGGGTACTTCTCGGCCTTGACGAAGTCCTTGACCGTGATGAGGCCCTTGAGGGTGCCCGCGTCGTCGACCAGCGGCAGCTTCTCGATCTTGTGGCGGCGCAGCAGCTCCATGGCGTCCACGCCGGAGATGCCGACCTTGCCGGTGACCAGCGGCATCGGGGTCATGACCTCGCGCACCTGGCGGCTGCGGTCCGACTCGAAGGCCATGTCGCGGTTGGTGACGATGCCGAGCAGCTTGCCGGCCGGGTCGGTGACCGGGACGCCGGAGATGCGGAACTTGGCGCACAGCTCGTCGGCCTCGCGCAGCGTCGCGTCCGGGTGCACCGTGATGGGGTCGGTGACCATGCCGGACTCGGAGCGCTTGACCAGGTCCACCTGGTTGGCCTGGTCGGCGATGGAGAGGTTGCGGTGCAGCACGCCCACGCCGCCCTGGCGGGCCATCGCGATGGCCATGCGGGCCTCGGTGACCTTGTCCATCGCGGCGGACAGCAGCGGGATGTTGACCCGGACGTTCCTCGAGATGAGGGAGGAGGTGTCGATCTCGTCCGGTGCCATGTCGGACGAGCCCGGCAGCAGCAGGACGTCGTCGTAGGTCAGCCCGAGAGTGGCGAATTTGTCGGGCACTCCGTCAGCGTTGACAGTCATGACACCTTCCCAGATGGTCTTGCTCAGCGCAGGTGTCCATGCTAACGGGATCCCACCGCGTCTCATTCCACGACGAAGATCGACCGGGATTTTCGTCGTTTCCTACGAGTTTACGGGGCGGTGCTACTGCTCTGCCAGAGCGCGGAGGCGACTCAGCGCACGGTGCTGCGCGACCCGCACGGCACCCGGCGACATCCCCAGCATCTGCCCGGTCTCCTCCGCCGTCAGCCCGACGGCCACGCGCAGCACGAGCAGCTCGCGCTGGTTCTCGGGGAGGTTCGCCAGGAGCTTCTTGGCCCAGGCGGCGTCGCTGCTCAGCAGCGCCCGCTCCTCGGGCCCCAGCGAGTCGTCCGGCCGCTCCGGCATCTCGTCCGACGGGACGGCCGTGCTGCCGGGGTGGCGCATGGCCGCCCGCTGCAGGTCGGCGACCTTGTGGGCGGCGATGGCGAAGACGAAGGCCTCGAACGGCCGGCCCGTGTCGCGGTACCGGGGCAGGGCCATCAGGACGGCGACGCAGACTTCCTGCGCGAGGTCCTCGACGAAGTGGCGGGCGTCCCCGGGGAGCCGGGAGAGCCGCGTGCGGCAGTAGCGCAGGGCCAGCGGGTGGACGTGGGCGAGCAGATCGTGCGTGGCCTGCTCGTCCCCCTCGACCGCGCGGCGGACCAGGGCCCCGACCGCGCCGGTGTTCTGGGGGGACCCCGAGGGGCCCGTGGCCGTGGGTGACCCCAGGGCCTCGTCGTCGCGCATCAATCCATGGTGCCTTGACGCGGGAGGTTCCGTGGCACCGTGGTCCGGGTTGTGCACCGAAGCGTTATGAGCGGGCGCGCCGGAACTCATCGTCAACGCCCTCCCCTCCCGCTCGGTCGAATGGTCCCCGAAGCAGCGGCGCCTGAATCCTGAAATCCGGACCGCTCCCCGAGGGTTTCCACTCTCAAGGATGCGGCATCGCGCACGAAGCGACACGTCCCCTGGATTCTGCCCCGCCAACCCCCTCGCGCACACCGGGTAGGACAAGACTGGTGCGACTGCCCGAAGTCGCGGGCATGCGCACGGTACGCCGCCCCGTCCGCCCGGCGGCGGACGGGGACCGCCACGCGATCAGCGGACCAGGCCCCAGCGGAACCCCAGCGCCACGGCGTGCGCCCGGTCGGACGCGCCCAGCTTCTTGAAGAGCCTGCGGGCGTGCGTCTTGACGGTGTCCTCGGAGAGGAAGAGCTCACGCCCGATCTCGGCGTTCGAGCGGCCGTGGCTCATGCCCTCCAGCACCTGGATCTCGCGCGCGGTGAGCGTGGGAGCGGCACCCATCTCGGCCGAGCGCAGCCGCCGCGGGGCGAGCCGCCAGGTCGGGTCGGCCAGCGCCTGGGTCACGGTCGCCCGCAGCTCGGCGCGCGAGGCGTCCTTGTGCAGGTAGCCGCGGGCACCGGCGGCGACCGCGAGCGCGACCCCGTCGAGGTCCTCGGCCACGGTCAGCATGATGATGCGGGCGCCCGGATCGGCCGAGAGCAGCCGGCGCACGGTCTCGACACCCCCGAGTCCGGGCATCCGCACGTCCATCAGAATCAGGTCGGAGCGGTCGGCACCCCAGCGGCGGAGGACTTCCTCGCCGTTGGCGGCCGTCGTCACACGCTCGACGCCGGGCACGGTCGCAACCGCGCGGCGGAGCGCCTCTCGGGCAAGCGGGGAGTCGTCGCAGACGAGGACGGATGTCATGGCCGCCCTCCGCAGCTGCTGATGCGCGTCACCTTGAGCCTCCAGGCTGGTACGTATCGTCACCTGAGCGGTCGATGCCCTCGGACACCTGTCCGGGAACTTCTTCCTTCAACCGCCTTCGCACTCTCAACGATGGTCACTCGAAAGAGTTACGGGTCGGACGGACACCTTCGGCACTCTACGTGAGGAAGCCGACACGACACGGGCACCACAAGCCAACTGTCCTCCGTCTGGAGGTATGCCCTATTTGGCGGCTTTCCTTCCGTTTGGTGTGTGTCTGAGGCTAGATTCCCAATGAGTCATATTTACATCTACTCAGATAGTAGATGTTGAGACTTGGACCGTATCCGCCTCAGTACCGGCTTCAAGAGGACTACCCATGGCAGATTTCTCCCGCCTCCCCGGACCGAACGCCGACCTCTGGGACTGGCAGCTGCTGGCCGCCTGCCGGGGCGTCGACAGCTCCCTCTTCTTCCACCCGGAAGGCGAGCGGGGTGCGGCCCGGAGCGCGCGCGAGGCCTCGGCTAAAGAGGTCTGCATGCGATGCCCGGTGCGCGCCGAGTGCGCCGCGCACGCTCTCGCCGTACGCGAGCCCTACGGGGTCTGGGGAGGCCTGACCGAGGACGAGCGCGAGGAACTGATGGGCCGCGCCCGCCACCGCCTGATCTCCGCCTCCGGCGCCAGCGGAACCGCCACTCACTGAACCAGTGTTCGAAAGGCACTGAAGGAACGTTTCTTCAAAGACGAGCCGCTCTCGACGAACCGCTCTCGAACCGCTCTCGACGAACCACTGCGCGACCGGGAGGGTCCGCGGCACGCCCGCGCGTGTCGCGCCGGGCCGCCGCCCGCTAGCGGGCGGCGGCCTTCTCCAGCTGGTCGAGCGTCGCGGCGACCGCGGGGACGCGGGCCAGGTCGGGCAGGGTCAGTGCGACGACCTCGCGCTGCACGGCGGGTTCGACCGCCACGGTCCGCGCCCCCTTGGTCCGCACGGACTCGACGGCCAGCTCGGGCAGGACGGCCACGCCGAGTCCGGCGCCGACCAGGCCGACCACGGCCGGGTAGTCGTCGGTGGCGAAGTCGATGCGCGGCGTGAAGCCCGCCTCCTCGCACACGTCCACCAGGTGGCGGCGGCAGCGGGGGCAGCCCGCGATCCAGGGCTCGCCGGCCAGTTCGGCGATCCCGACCCGGTCCGCCCCGGCGAGCCGGTGCCCGTCGGGCACCAGGCCCACCAGCTTGTCGGTCAGCAGCGGCCGGACCACCAGGTCCGCCCACTCCGCCGGATCCGCCGCGCCGGTGTAGCGGAAGGCCAGGGTCACGTCGCAGTCGCCCTCGCGCAGCATCTCCACCGAGCGCGGGGGCTCCGCCTCCACCAGCGAGATGCGCGTACCGGGGTGCTGCTCGCGCATCGCGGCCAGCGCGGTCGGCACGAGGGTGGAGCTGCCGCTGGGGAAGGAGACGAGCCGGACCCGCCCGGCGCGCAGGCCGGCGATCGCGGCGACCTCCTCCTCCGCGGCGGTCAGCCCGGCCAGGATGCCGGCGGCGTGCCGGACCAGGGCCTCGCCGGCCTGGGTCAGCCGCATCTCGCGGCCGGTCCGGATCAGCAGCGGCGTGCCGGCCGACTGCTCCAGCGCCTTCATCTGCTGGCTGACGGCGGGCTGGGTGCAGCCGAGCTCGCGGGCGGCGGCGGAGAAGGACCCGGTGGCGGCCACGGCGCGCAGTACTCGGAGGTGGCGTGCTTCGATCACCCTTCGAGCATAAGCCCACCTTTGATGAGCGCGCCAATGTCATCTGGCGCCTTTGAGGCGTGACGGGTTACCGTGCCGCCATGCACCTCATCTCCGTGAACCTGGGCCGGGCGACCGCCGCCGACTACACCGACGCGGCCGTCGGAGCGACCGGAATCGGCAAGCGGCCGGTCCCCGGCCCCGTCCGGGTCAGCGCCCCCGGCCCGAAGGGGACCGGCGGCAGCGGGCTGGAGGGGGACGCGATCTGCGACCGCCGCCACCACGGCGGCGACCACCAGGCGGTATACGCCTACGCGCGCGAGGACCTCGACTGGTGGGAGCGGGAGCTGGGCCGCGAACTGCCCGGCGGGATCTTCGGCGAGAACTTCACCACCTCCGGGATCGACGTCAACGCCGCCCGGATCGGGGAGCGCTGGCGGGTCGGCCGGGGCCTGGTCCTGGAGGTGGCCTCCGCGCGGATCCCCTGCCGCACCTTCCAGGGCGTCCTGGGCGAGGCGGGCTGGGTCAAGCGGTTCACGCGCGAGGCTCGGCCGGGTGCGTACCTGCGGGTGATCGAGGAGGGGGAGGTCTCCCCGGGCGATCCGGTCGAGGTCCTGCACCGCCCCGACCACGAGGTGACGGTGGCCTTCCTGTTCCGCGCGTACACCACGGAGCGGGAGCTGCTGCCGCGCATCCTGGCGGCGGGCGCGGCGCTGGAACCGGAAGCGCGGGCGAAGGCCGAGAAGGCCGGGAGCGCCGGGAACCACCGCGGCGCGCGGAACTGACACCGGGTACGGCTAGGTTGCCCGTATGACGACTGCTCTGATTACGGGTTCCACGGCGGGCATCGGCGCCGCCTTCGCACGGCTGCTGGCCGCCCAGGGGAACAACCTCGTCCTCGTGGCCCGCGACACCAAGCGGCTGCGCGAGCAGGCGACCGAGCTCCACGACCGCCACGGGGTCGAGGCCGAGGTGCTCGCCGCGGACCTGTCCGCGGAAGAGGGCATCGCGGCGGTCGAGACCCGGCTCGCGGACCGCCGGGACCCGGTGGACCTGCTGGTCAACAACGCCGGCTTCGGCAACAAGGGCCGGTACCTCGAAGTCTCCATGGCCGACGAGCTGACCATGTTGAAGGTGCACGTGGAGGCGGTGCTGCGGCTGACCTCGGCCGCCTCGGAGAGCATGCGGGTACGCGGGCGCGGCGGCATCGTCAACGTCGCCTCGGTGGCGGCCTTCGTACCGCGCGGTACGTACGGCGCGAGCAAGGCGTGGGTCGTGCAGTTCACCCAGGGCGCGGCGAGGGACCTCGCCGGCTCCGGGGTCCGGCTGATGGCGCTGTGCCCCGGGTTCGTGCGTACGGAATTCCACGAGCGGGCCGGCATGGGGACCGACAACATCCCCAACTGGATGTGGCTGGACGCGGACAAGCTGGTCGCCGCCGCCCTGGCCGACCTGGCGCGCGGCAAGACGGTCTCGATCCCGGACCCGCGGTACAAGGCGCTGATGGGTGTCGTGAAGCTGACTCCGCGCGGGCTGCTGGGCGGGGTGTCCTCGCGCACGGGCCGCAAGTACGGACCGTCCTAGAACCAGCCGGTATCACCCGAAATCACTAGAATGGACGTGTCCTTTCGAGCCCGGGAGACGCCATGACATTCGTACAAATAATCGATTACCGAACCCGGCGGGCCGACGACCTCAACCAGTTGCTGGACCGGTACGTCAGCCAGAGCCAGGGCAAGCGCACGGTGACCCACAGCATCGTCGGCAGGGACCGCGAGGCCGAGGACCACTACGTGGACGTGGTCGAATTCCCGTCGTACGAAGACGCCATGAAGAACTCTCATCTCCCGGAGACGGACACGATGTTCCAGGAGATGGTGGCGCTCTGCGAGGGAATGCCCACCTTCACCAACCTGGACGTCGTCCGCGACGAGCACCTCAACAAGCTCATGGTGGACAGGATGTTCGACGAGGTCGCCACCCAGGGGAAGTACGACGTCATCGACGAGGTCTTCGCGCCCGGGTACATCGACCACGACATCATGAAGGAAGCGGAGAGCGTCACCGGCCGGGACGTCATCAAGGAGGACGTGAAGGGCTGGCGGGACGCCTTCGACTTCAGCTTCACCAAGGACGCGCAGGTCGCCGAAGGCGACTACGTCACCACGCTGTGGACCTGGACCGGCATGCACAAGGGCGAGTTCCAGGGCATGGCCCCGACGGGCAAGACGTGCACGATGACCGGCAGCACGACCTTCCGCTGCGAGGACGGCATGATCGCCGAGGGCTGGTGGCACTTCGACGCCATGGGCCTCATGCGCCAGCTGGGCGCCATGTAACGCGGGAAGGCCCCCGCCCCTCCGCGCGAAGCGGACGGGACGGGGGCCTTTCGCGTGTGTCAGCCCGACCGGAGGTCAGTGGCTGTGGCCGTGGCCGTGGCCGTGACCGTGGCCGTCGCCCTCTTCCTCGGCCGGCTTCTCGACGACCAGGGTCTCGGTCGTGAGCAGCAGGGAGGCGATGGAGGCGGCGTTCTCCAGGGCGGAGCGGGTGACCTTGACCGGGTCGATGACGCCGGCCTTCACCAGGTCGCCGTACTCGCCGGTGGCGGCGTTGAAGCCCTGGCCCTTGTCGAGCTCGGCGACCTTCGAGGTGATGACGTAGCCCTCGAGGCCGGCGTTCTCGGCGATCCAGCGCAGCGGCTCGACGGCGGCGCGGCGGACGACCGCCACACCGGTGGCCTCGTCGCCGGTCTTGCCGAGGTTGCCCTCGAGGACCTTGACGGCGTGGACCAGAGCGGAGCCACCACCGGAGACGATGCCCTCCTCGACCGCGGCGCGGGTCGCGGAGATGGCGTCCTCCAGACGGTGCTTCTTCTCCTTCAGCTCCACCTCGGTGGCGGCGCCGACCTTGATGACGCAGACGCCGCCGGCGAGCTTCGCCAGGCGCTCCTGCAGCTTCTCGCGGTCCCAGTCGGAGTCCGTGGACTCGATCTCGGCCTTGATCTGGTTGACGCGGCCGACGACCTCGTCGTGGCTGCCGCCACCGTCGACGATGGTCGTGTCGTCCTTGGAGACGGTCACGCGGCGGGCGGAGCCCAGCACGTCCAGACCGGCCTGGTCGAGCTTGAGGCCGACCTCCTCGGCGATGACGGTGGCACCGGTGAGGGTGGCCATGTCCTGCAGCATCGCCTTGCGGCGGTCACCGAAGCCGGGCGCCTTGACGGCGACGGCGTTGAAGGTGCCACGGATCTTGTTGACGACGAGGGTGGAGAGCGCCTCGCCCTCGACGTCTTCGGCGATGATCAGCAGCGGCTTGGAGCCACCCGCCTGGATGACCTTCTCCAGCAGCGGCAGGAGGTCCTGGATGGAGGAGATCTTGCCCTGGTTGATCAGGATGTACGGGTCGTCGAGGACGGCCTCCATACGCTCCTGGTCGGAGACCATGTACGGCGAGAGGTAGCCCTTGTCGAAGGCCATGCCCTCGGTGAACTCCAGCTCCAGGCCGAAGGTGTTGGACTCCTCGACGGTGATGACACCGTCCTTGCCGACCTTGTCCATCGCCTCGGCGATGAGCTCGCCGACCTGCTGGTCCTGCGCGGAGAGCGCGGCCACGGCGGCGATGTCGGACTTGTCCTCGATCGGACGGGCGGTCGCGAGGAGCTCGTCGGAGACGGCCTTGACCGCGGCGTCGATGCCCTTCTTCAGGGCGGCCGGGGACGCGCCGGCGGCGACGTTGCGCAGACCCTCGCGGACCAGCGCCTGCGCCAGCACGGTGGCGGTGGTGGTGCCGTCACCCGCGATGTCGTTGGTCTTGGTCGCCACCTCCTTCACCAGCTGCGCGCCCAGGTTCTCGTACGGGTCGTCCAGCTCGACCTCGCGGGCGATGGTGACACCGTCGTTGGTGATGGTGGGGGCGCCGAACTTCTTGTCGATGACGACGTTGCGGCCCTTGGGGCCGATCGTCACCTTGACCGTGTCGGCAAGCTTGTTGACGCCGCGCTCGAGGGCGCGACGGGCGTCCTCGTCGAACTTCAGGATCTTCGCCATGGGAGCGGTTCAGCCCTCTCGAAAACTCGTCTTAACGAACTGCGCCCCTCGCCGCCCGGCAATCAGCGGGGTGACCAGGGGCGCAGCTCAAAGCAAAAACTCTTGCTCGGTATTACTCGGGTGACTTACTTCTCGACGATCGCGAGCACGTCGCGAGCCGAGAGGACGAGGTACTCCTCGCCGCTGTACTTCACCTCGGTGCCGCCGTACTTGCTGTACAGCACGATGTCGCCGACGGAGACGTCGAGCGGCAGGCGCTGACCGTCCTCGAAGCGACCCGGGCCCACGGCGAGGACGACGCCCTCCTGGGGCTTCTCCTTCGCGGTGTCCGGGATAACCAGGCCAGAGGCCGTGGTCTGCTCGGCGTCGAGCGGCTGGACCACAATGCGGTCCTCGAGCGGCTTGATGGCAACCTTGGAGCTGGCGGTCGTCACGATCCGACCTCCCCCTTCGGAGATCTCACGGGGTTAACTGTCTGAGGTGGCGACCAGGTGGATCCGTCGTCGCGGGTGCCGGACCTGCCCGTCGCTGTGTTGGCACTCACCAGTGGCGAGTGCCAGGCCCGAGACTATTCCGGCGATTAGCACTCGGTCAAGCGGAGTGCCAATTCAGTGCGCTTGGCGTTGCGCGATCCGCGGGAGATCGGCCACTGCGGGACCCTCCCCCGCCCGGCACCCCCGGGGCCCTGCCCAGCACTCCCCGGCCCGAAACCCGGAACCACCACAAGGACATAAACGTCCTAACCGATATGAATCCAAAGCGCCTCACGGCCGAACAGACAGGGCCCACCGACGGCGGCGAACCGTGCGCGGACTGACCCTGACGCCCCGGACGCCGGCAGGGGCGCGCCGCCGTACCGAGGCCCTGCTGCTGGCCTTCGTCGTAGCGATCACGGTGTTCGGCCACGCGAGCGTGGGCCTGGCGATGAACGACGCACTCCCGTCGAACCTCACCGGCTTCACGATCAGCATGACGCTGCTCGCACTGGTGGGGCACCTGGGCGTGCGCCGGTTCGCGGCGTACGCCGACCCGCTGATCCTGCCGCTGGCGCTGCTGCTGTCCGGCGTCGGACTGGTGCTGCTGGCTCGGCTCGACCAGACGTACGTCGAGAAGTTCGAGAGCGCGGCCGCGAACGCCCCCGGCCAGCTTCTCTGGACGGTCATCGGCGTCGCGATCTGCATCGGGGTGGTGGCGCTCCTGCGGGACCACCGGCTCCTCCAGCGGTACATCTACCTCACGATGGCCGTCGCGCTGCTGCTGCTGATCGCGCCCGCGTTCTTCGGCGCCGACCAGTACGGCGCCAAGCGGTGGATCACCATCGCCGGGCAGTCCCTCCAGCCCGGCGAGTTCGTGAAGATCATGATCTCGGTGTTCTTCGCGGGCTACCTGGTCATCCACCGGGACGCGCTGGCCCTGACGGGCCGCCGGTTCCTCGGGATGCGGCTGCCGCCCGGCCGCCAGCTGGCGCCGCTCGTCACGGTCTGGATCGTGTCGCTGCTGGTGCTGGTCTTCGAGCGCGACCTCGGCACGTCGCTGATCTTCTTCGGCGTCTTCGTGGTGATGCTGTACGTCGCCACCGAGCGCACCAGCTGGATCGTCTGCGGTCTGCTGATGGCCTCGGCCGGCGCCTTCGTGGTCGGGTCCACCGAGCCGCACGTCAAGGGGCGCATCGCGGCCTGGCTGGAGCCCATGGCGATCTTCCTGCCGCCGGAGCAGCGGCCGCCGGGCATCGTCTCGGACCAGTCGGCGCAGGCGCTGTTCAGCTTCGGCACCGGCGGGATCACCGGCACCGGCCTGGGGCTCGGGCACCCGGAGCAGATCGGCTTCGCGGCGCGCTCGGACTTCATCCTCACCACCGTGGGCGAGGAGCTGGGCCTCGCGGGCGTCATGGCGGTGCTGCTGATCTACGGGCTGCTGGTCCAGCGGGGCCTGCGGATGGCGCTCGGCGCACGCGACCCGTTCGGCAAGCTGCTCGCGGTCGGCCTGGCCTCCGCCCTCGCGCTCCAGGTGTTCGTGGTGGCCGGCGGCGTCACGGGCCTGATCCCGCTCACCGGCAAGGCGCTCCCGTTCCTCGCGAAGGGGGGGTCCTCACTGGTGGCCAACTGGATCATGATCGCCCTGCTGCTGCGCATCAGCGACAGCGCGGAGCGGCAGCGCGAGGCCGACGCCGACATGCCGGACCCCCCGGACCCGTCGCCGGAACGCTCACCGGACCCGGCCCTGGTGGCCTGAGGGTACTGCCGGGCGGCCCGTGCCCTACAGGTAGTCCTCCAGGCGCCCTATCCGGTACCCCTGCTCCTGGATCTTCCTGAGCATCCGGGTGGTCATCTCGGTGATCGTCGAGCCCTTGAGCTCGCCGGGCCCGCGGAAGTGCGCCAGCACGATGTCCCCCGGCTTCAGGCCGTCGCCCTCGGCGTAGCGCAGGTTGTGTATCTGCATCGACGCCCGCCACAGGACGACGGAGGAGACCCCGCACTCGGCCGCCGCGCGCAGCGTGTCGTCGTTGTAGTTGCCGAACGGTGGGCGGAACAGCCGCGGCTGCTCGCCGAATCGTTCCTTCAAGCGCTGCTGCTGGCCGCATATCTGGGCCTTCTGCTCCCCGAACGACAGGGTCCGCATGTTCGGGTGCGTCAGCGAGTGGTTCTGTACCGCGCTGCCCGTGCCCAGGTCCCGCAGCTTCCGGAAGTGCCCGTACCCGGGCGCGGCCACGCTGTCCGTCAGGAACATGCTGATCGGCAGCTTCAGGTCGGCCGCCATCTTGAGGAACTGCGGGTCGCGCTCGGCGCCGTCGTCGAAGGTGAGGAAGACGGTCTTCTCCCCCGCCGGGACGGGTATGCGGTCCACGACCGGCACCCGCCCCGCTCCCGCCGCGGGCAGCACCGGCCTGCGGTCCGGTTTCGGCGCGAACTCCAGCGGCTCGGACAGCCCCCATCGCCGGTGGGCGTCCGGCGCGGCCGGCGGCGGCGCCGTGGACGCGGACGGCGCCGGGGACGTCGGCCCCGGGCCCCGTCCCCCCGTGACCTCGGCCGTCGCCTTGCGGCCGAGCCGCTCGATCGGATCGACGCTCTGCGCACACCCGGTCATGCCGAGCGAGAGCGCGAGCGCGCCGGCCGCCAGCGTTCCGGCCGTCAACCGGCGCGCGTGGTTCACAAGTAGTCCTCCAGGCGGGCCACGGCGTACCCCTTCGCCGTGACGGTCTTCATGACCTGACGGATCATGTCAGGCATGGTGCCCTTCCAGTCCTCCCGCCCCCGGAAGTGCGTGAGGATGATGTCTCCGGGGTGCAGGTCGCGGTCCCACTCCCGCCAGTCCATCCGGTCGGGGAACACCTCGGCGTTCCACAGCGGCACGGCCTTGACCCCGCAGGACTTCGCCGCGCGCAGGGTGTCCTGGTTGTAGTTGCCGTACGGCGGCCGGAAGAGCGCCGGGCGCTTGCCGAACTGCTTCTGGATGGTGTCCTGCTGGCCGCAGATCTCCTGGCGCTGCTTCTCGTACGGCAGCGCCGGCATGTAGCGGTGGTTGAGCGTGTGGTTGTTCAGCGTGACGCCGTGGCCCTGCATCTTCTTGAAGTAGGCGTAGTCGTCGCGGACGAGGTAGTCGCTGAGGAAGGCGCTGTACGGGATCCTCAGCTCCTGCATCATGCGCAGGAACTCCGGGTCCTTCTCGGCGCCGTCGTCGATCGTCAGGAAGACGATCTTCTCCTCGGTCGGCACGGTGGTGAAGACCGGCGGGAGGTCCTCGCCGTCCTCGACCTCGAAGCCGTCCCGCGTGGTGATCTCGGGCTTCTCCTTGGGTGCCGGGGGCGCGAGGAGCGGCGTCCTGGCCAGACCCCAGCGCTTGGCGGCGGCCACGCGTGCCGCCTCGGCCTGCTTGAGCCGGGCCGCGGAGCCGGGGGCGCCGACGGGGCCGCCGAGGGCCTTCGCCTTCGCCGCCTTCTCGCGGGCCGCCTTCTCTTCCGCCGCCTGGTCGCCCGACCCGCAGGCCGTGCCGAGGGCGGCCACCAGGAGCGCGGCCAGCGCCACCCCGAACCGGCCGCGCACGCCACCAATGGGTCCCGTTTGTTCGTTTTGTCGTACTAGCTGCATGGCGCCGCATCCTGTCACCAGAAAGATCCCCGGAGCGGCGCGACACCCTGAAGAAGACGCGGCCCGGCGCGTTCCTTCCTCCGACTGGCCGACAATGATCCGGTGAACGACCTCGATGCCTTCGCCGCCCTGCTGTCCGACGAGGGCCAGTCCCTCCTCGCCGAACTGCGGGACCACGACCCGGCGAAGGAACTCGCGACCGCCACCCGGCTGCGCCGCGACCACCCCGCCGAACTGGTCTCCGCCGCCCTGGGCCAGGCCCGGCTGCGCCAGCGCGCGGCGGTCAAGTTCGGCGCCGAGGACGCGTACCGGATGTACTTCACGCCGGGGGGCGTCGAGATGGCCACCCGCGCCTCCGTGGCCGCGTACCGCGCCCGGCGGCTGGCCGGCCTCGGGGTGCGCAGCGTGGCCGACCTGTGCTGCGGCATCGGCGGCGACGCCCTCGCGCTGGCCCGCGCGGGCATCCGCGTCCTCGCCGTGGACCGCGACCCGCTGACCGTCGCCGTGGCCCGCGCCAACGTCGGCGCGCTCGGGCTGGCCGACCTGGTCGAGGTGCGCGAGGCCGATGTGACCGAGGTCGGAACCGGCGCGTACGACGCCGTGTTCCTGGACCCGGCCCGCCGCGGCGGCCGCGGCCGCACCTTCGACCCCGAGGCGTACTCCCCGCCGCTGTCCTGGGCCGTCGAGGCCGCCCGCACGGCGCGGCACGCCGCCATCAAGATCGCCCCGGGCATCCCGCACGAGGCCGTGCCCGCCGAGGCGGAGGCCGAGTGGATCTCCGACCACGGAGACGTGAAGGAGGCCGTGCTCTGGTTCGGCACCGCGCCCGGCACCGTCCGCGCGACCCTGCTCCCGCAGGGCGACTCGCTCGCGACCGCCGACCCGCTGCCCGACCCCGAGCCCGGACCGGTCGGCCGCTACCTCTACGAACCGGACGGCGCCGTGATCCGCGCGCACCTGGTCGCCGAGGCCGCCGCCGCGCTGGACGGCCGCCTGATCGACCCGACGATCGCGTACATCACCGCCGACACCCTGCGCCCGACGCCGTACGCCACGGCGTACGAGATCACCGACGTGCTGCCGTTCAACCTGAAGAAGCTCAAGGCGCTGCTGCGCGAGCGCGAGGTCGGCATCCTCACGGTCAAGAAGCGGGGTTCGGCCATCGAGCCCGAGGAACTGCGCAAGAAGGTCAAGCCGCAGGGCCGCAACTCCGCGACGGTCTTCCTCACCCGGGTGGCGGGTGCTCCTTCGATGCTGATCGGCGGGCCGGCGGAGGCAGCCGCCGGGTGACCGGCACCCCGGGGGCGCAGACCCGCAGCGCCCAGCGGTAGTGCGCCGCGGCCCGCGCGACGCCGAGCAGGCCGGTGACCCACAGGATCATCCCGAGGCCCATGCAGAAGGCGACCGTGCCGTACGTGTCCTCGCCCGGCCGGGCCGAGACCGATACGTCGAAGGTCACCCAGAGTCCGAGCGCGCACAGCCCTAACGACGACAGCAGCCAGCCCAGGCTGCGGCCGGGGGCGCGCAGCCCGGCGTCGGCGGCCGGGTCCCGGTCCGCCACGGCCCACGCGCCGAGCAGCCGGCGCACCTCCCGGTCGCGGCGCGCCGAGGCGGCCGCCCAGCAGCCGGCGGGCACCAGCACGCCGACGCCGAGCGCGAGGAACACCAGGCCGACGAGGCGCTCGCCGCGGTCGCCCTGCTCGAAGGCCAGCAGGGCCATCCCCAGGAACGACCAGCCGAGTGCGAAGACCGCCGCGACCAGCCACAGCAGTAAGAGCCGTCCGGCGCCGAGGCCGTGCCGCACCAACTCCGCCAGCGCGGCGGCCCGCTCGGCCCGCCACGCGGCCGGATCCGGCCAGCCGCGCAGGTGCGCGGGAGGCGGGGGCGGCGGCAGATGCAGCAGGGGGCGGCACGGCATGCGCATGACCATAGCGGCCCCCGCCGCCCCCGGACCGGCACTCCGCATGGCCGGTACGCGACCTGCTGCAGCTCCCCGGCGGACTAGCTCACACCGGCCGACTCGAAGCGCCAGCGGTGCACCGGACGGGTGATCAGATCGGCTGCGGGCTCGGGGAGTTCGGGCAGGTCCGCGGTGAGGCTCGCCGCCTCCCACCAGGTGATCACCAGGACCCGGTCGCCGGGCGCGCTGAAGATCTCGCGCCGGACCGGGTCCGCGGCCAGCACCTGGGCGCGGGCCCACTCCAGGAGCTCGTTGCCCCGGCCGGCCGCGGCCCGGGCCTCCCACATCAGGGCGACCGTGGTGCTCATGAGTACAGGTTGTCCTTGCTGAGCTCGTGCACGTGGTCGTGGTCGTGCCCGTGCGAGCGCCCGTGGCCGTGCGAGTGCCCCGTGCCCGGCACGTGCGGATCGGTCACCGGCAGCGAGGAGTCCGCCGACAGGTCCCAGTCCGAGGCCGGCCGGTTGCGCGCCACCATCTCGGCGCCGAGGGCCGCGACCATCGCGCCGTTGTCGGTGCACAGCTTCGGCCGGGGCACCCGCAGGACGATCCCCGCGTCGTCGCAGCGCTCCTGCGCCAGCGAGCGCAGCCGGGAGTTGGCCGCCACCCCGCCGCCGATCATCAGGTGGTCGACGCCCTCGTCCTTGCAGGCGCGGATCGCCTTGCGGGTGAGCACGTCCACCACCGCTTCCTGGAAGGACGCGGCCACGTCGCGCACCGGGACCTCCTCGCCGGCATTGCGCTTCGCCTCGATCCAGCGGGCCACCGCCGTCTTGAGCCCCGAGAAGGAGAAGTCGTACGCGGCGTCGCGCGGCCCGGTCAGCCCGCGCGGGAAGTTGATCGCCGCCGGGTCGCCCTCCTTCGCGAGCCGGTCGATGACCGGGCCGCCGGGGAAGCCGAGGTTCAGCACGCGGGCGATCTTGTCGAAGGCCTCGCCCGCCGCGTCGTCGATGGTCGCGCCGAGCGGCCGTACGTCACTGGTGATGTCCGGGGCCAGCAGCAGCGAGGAGTGCCCGCCGGACACCAGCAGCGCCATCGTCGGCTCGGGCAGCGCCCCGTGCTCGAGCTGGTCCACGCAGATGTGCGAGGCCAGGTGGTTGACGCCGTACAGGGGCTTGCCGAGGGCGTACGCGTACGCCTTCGCGGCGGAGGTGCCGACCAGCAGGGCGCCCGCGAGCCCGGGACCGGCGGTGACGGCGATGCCGTCGAGGTCCCTGGCGCTGACTCCGGCTTCCTTCAGGGCCCGCTCGATGGTCGGGACCATCGCCTCCAGGTGGGCGCGCGAGGCGACCTCGGGCACGACACCGCCGAAGCGGGCGTGCTCGTCGACGCTGGAGGCGACCGCGTCCGCGAGCAGGGTGTGTCCGCGGACGATGCCGACGCCGGTCTCGTCGCAGGAGGTCTCGATGCCGAGGACGAGGGGTTCGTCAGCCATGGTTCTCACTTCTTACGGAACGTGCGGGATCGGAGAGTCTCATCACGAGGGCGTCGACGTTGCCGGGCTGGTAGTACCCGCGGCGGAAGCCGATCGGCTCGAAGCCGAAGCGCTCGTAGAGCCGCTGCGCACGGGTGTTGTCCACCCGTACCTCCAGCAGCACCTCGGCGCATTCGAAGGCCGTGGCCGCCCGCAGCAGGTCGGTGAGCAGCCGGGCGCCGAGCCCGGTGCCCCACTGGTCGCGGGCCGCCGCGATGGTCTGTACGTCGCCCAGGTCGCCGGCGGCGGCGAGCCCGGCGTACCCGACCAGCCGGGCGCCGCCGTCCGCTAGGAGCTCCTCCGCCACCACGTAGCGGCGGGTGGCGTGCGGGCCGCGCGCATGGGCCAGTTCGGACCAGAACATGCCCGCGGACCAGGCGTCCTCGGGGAACAGCTCGTGTTCCAGTTCCAGCACCGGGTCGATGTCCCACCAGCGCATCTCACGCAACCGAGGGGGGCCGCCGCGTGACGGTGCCGTCCCGGGGCGGTGGTCGGACGACGGGTGGGAAGTCACTGGGGAGTGACCACCTTGTAGTTCTTGGGCACCTGCGCGTCGGGGCGGCGCAGGTACATCGGCTGCGGCGGCACGCCCCCGGCGTTCACGAACGCCTCGCCGCGGGCGAGCTTCCCGGCGGCGATCGAGGCGAGTGCGGCGGCCGACTGGTGCTCGGGGCCGCGCGCGTCCGGGAACACCTCGGGGTAGAGCAGCGCGCCCGCGCCGACGGCCGGGAGCCCGGCCACCTGCTCGGCGATGTCGGCCGGCCGGTCCACCGCGGCGTCGGTGACCCGGGTGAGCGGGTCGGCGTACCGGGCCCAGTACACCTCCTTGCGGCGGGCGTCGGTGGCGACGACGAACGGCCCCTCGACGCCCGCGGCCCCGGCGGCGTACGCGAGGCCGTCGAGCGTGCACAGGCCGTGGACGGGTACGCCGAGCGCGGAGGCGAAGGCGGCGGCCGTGACCAGGCCGACCCGCAGTCCGGTGTACGGGCCGGGTCCTACCCCGACGACGATGCCGGTCACCGCGTCGAGCTTCACCCCGGCCTCGGCGAGCACGCGGTCGACGGAGGGCAGCAGCAGCTCCCCGTGGCGGCGGGCGTCGACCTGGTTCGCCTCGGCGAGGACGGACTCGCCGTCGTGGAGGGCGACGGTGACGGCGGGCGTGGCGGTATCTACAGCGAGCAAGAGCACGCGAACAGCCTACGACTCCGGGCAGGCGCGCAATGGCGGGACCGTGGGGCCGCACCCCGGCTGCTACCGTCACCACAGGGGTTTCAGGGGACCCCGCAGGGCGACGTGAGAGGCGGAACAAGGTGGCACGCAGCAGCTCGGGAATCGTGGCCGGGCTCACCGCCGCGGCCGTCGCCGCGGTGTGCTTCCTCGCCTACCAGGCGTCCGCGAGCGCACCGGAGCACCCGGCGGCCGGCCGCACCCCCGGCAAGGTCTCCCCCAGCGCCCCCGCCGCCCCGCAGGCCCGGCAGAAGTCGACGGCCGTCCCCGCGGCCTCGGGCACGGGTGTACGGGTCGTCTACTCCGTCGGCGCCCGGCAGGTCTGGCTCGTCGGCGACAAGGGCAAGCCGCGCACCTTCGACGTCATGCCGAGCACGGTGAGCCCGACCCCCGGCACGTACATCGTCGGCTCGCGCTCCGGCAAGATCACCGGCTCGGACGGCGTGCCGATCGAGCACGTGGTGCGCTTCGCGAGCGTGGGCGGCGTGACCATCGGCTTCAGCGCACGGGTGGACGGCTCGCTGCCGGAGCCCGATCCGCGCAAGAAGACGGGCGGCATCCGCATGACGCGCGCCGACGGCGACGCGATGTGGACCTTCGCGACGATCAACTCGAAGATCGTCGTCGTTCCGTAGGGCGCGCCCGGCGGCTGCGCGGCCGCGCCCCGGCGGCTCATCCGAACGGACGACACCCGCGTCCCGCCCTCACGCCGCCTCGGACTCCGGGGCGGCGCTCTTCGCGGTCTTCGGGTTCTTCGGGTATTGCGGCTTGTTCGGGCTGTTCGGGTTGTCCGTCCGCGGCCGGTGCCGTGCCGTCACGGGCGGGGTGGACACCGCCGTCGCGGCCGCGCAGGTCGCCAGCAGGTCCCCGACGGACATCCCTGCCATGCCCGACAGACCCGGCAGGCCGCTGCCGCCGGAACGGCCGGATGCCGCACCCGGCGCCTGCGGCCGCGTCGTACGGGGGACTTCTTCGCGCTCTGGTGCCGGCATGGCTGCCTCCTGGGCCCGGGAAGCCGTAGTTAGGTAGACCTAACCAGGTCTCGCTACCATGTCACCACGGCCGTCACCACCGGCGCAACATGTTGCCGACAAGTTGTCGGCAGCGGAATCCCTGCGCACCCGGCCGGTTACGGAACGTCCAGCTCCGCGAGCTTCTCGTCCGCCCAGCGGCCGCCGATGCCGGTCACCGAGACCGTACGGACGTCGTCGAGGACCTCCTCGTGCCCGACGGCGCGCGCGATCACCACGTGCAGGCGGTCGTCCGACAGCTCCTCGACCTTGCCGTCGCCCCACTCCACGACGATGACGGACTCCGGCAGCGAGACGTCGAGGTCCAGGTCCTCCATCTCGTCGAGGCCGCCGCCGAGCCGGTACGCGTCCACGTGCACCAGCGCGGGACCGCCGGTCAGCGACGGGTGCACCCGGGCGATCACGAAGGTCGGCGAGGTCACGGCGCCCCGGACGCCCAGGCCCTCGCCGAGCCCGCGGGTCAGGGTGGTCTTGCCGGCACCCAGCTCGCCGGTCAGCAGGACCAGGTCACCCGGGCGCAGCAGCCCGGCGATCCGGCGCCCGAGGTCCTGCATCCGCTGCGGGGAGTCGACGGTGATCTGCGTACTGGTCCGCGCGGTCTGCGCGGCGGGCTGCGCGACGGCCTCAGGGGGCCGGATGTGCGGTGCTTCCATACGCGCCAACGTTAGCCGCTGCGGATCCGGCTCCGGCGCGGGCCAGCAGGTCCGCCAGCCGCCCGGTGACGGTCTCCGGGTGCTCCAGCATCACCAGGTGCCCGGCGTCCGGCAGGACGGTCAGTTCGGCGTCCGGGAGCTGCTCCGCGATGGTCTCGCTGTGCGCGCTGGGCGTGATGAGGTCCTTGTCGCCGGCCAGCACCAGGCCCGGCACCTGCGTGAACACCGACAGGTCGGCGGTCTTGTCGTGCGGCTCGAAGGCCGGGTAGAACTCCGCGACCACGTCGATCGGGGTGGCCTCGATGAGCCGCTCGGCGAACCTGGCGACCGCGGGGTCCACGTCCTTCGAGGCGAAGGAGTACCGCTTGATGGTGCCCGCGAAGAGGTCCGCCGTCGCCCGCCGTCCCCGCTCCACGAGGTCCACCTCGGAGCCGAGCACCTTCAGCACGCCCGGCAGCACCCGGCGCACCAGGCCCATCCCGGCGGCCGGCAGCCCGTACGTCACCTCGCCGAGCCGGCCGCTCGACGTACCGATGAACGCCACCGCGGCGACCCGGTCGCGGATCAGTTCCGGGAACTGCGCGCCCAGCGCCATGATCGTCATACCGCCCATGGAGTGCCCGACGAGGATCAGCGGGCCTTCGGGCGCCGCCGCGTCGATCACGGCCTTCAGGTCGCGGCCCAGCAGGTCGATCGTGACCGGCTCGCCGTCGGCCTGCCCGAGCCCGCGCTCGGAGCGGCCGTGGCTGCGCTGGTCCCAGTAGACGGCGCGGACGGCTCCGCGCAGCGCGGCCCGCTGGAAGTGCCAGGCGTCCTGGCTCAGGCAGTAGCCGTGGCAGAAGACCACGGTGAGGGGGGCCGCGGGGGCGCCGGGCTTGCGCCGGAACCTCCGCCTGGCCGGCGCGGGCTCCGCCTGCGCGGGGGTCTCGTCGGGCTCGTCGGTTTCGTAGTAGAGCGCGGTGCCGTCCTCGGCCCGCACCCGGCCGGGCGTGCCGCGCAGGGACCCGTACGGCCCGGCGGCGTCGAGGGCCAGGCGGGCCTTCATCCGGATGCCGCGGCCGACGGTGAGCCGCTCGACGGCCACGCCCGCGGCCGCGCCGGCGGCTATGACGCCGATCGCGGCGCCGGCCAGTCCGGCCCTGCGCCAGTTCTCGCTCACGGCACCCTCACTCCCCCTCGGTCAGGCCGTCCGCACGCCTGCACATCGGTACACCGGCAGCGGACGTCACCCGTTGAGGTAGACGCGGGGGACGCGTCCGCCGATCCGCGTCACGATCTCGTAGGCGATGGTGCCGGACGCCTGCGCCCAGTCCTCGGCCGTGGGCTCCCCGGCGTCGCCCGGCCCGAAGAGCACGGCCTCGTCGCCGGTACGGACGTCGTCGCTGCCGACGTCGACCACGAACTGGTCCATGGCCACCCGGCCGGCCACCGTGCGCACCTTGCCGCCGACCAGCACCGGGCCGCGGCCCGAGGCGTGCCGCGGGACGCCGTCGGCGTAGCCCGCCGGGATCAGCGCGAGGGAGGTCTCGCCCTCCGTGACGTAGTGGTGCCCGTAGCTGACGCCGTGACCGGCGGGCACGTCCTTGACGAGGGCGACGGCCGCCTTCAGGGACATGGCGGGACGCAGTCCGAGCTGCTCGGAGGTCCCCAGCTCGGGCGCGGGCGACACGCCGTACACGCCCAGGCCGGGGCGGACGAGGTCGAAGTGGCTCTCGGGCAGGGTCAGGGTCGCCGGGGAGTTCGCGATGTGCCGGACCTCGGGGTCGAGCCCCTCCTTCTCGGCGTAGCCGACCATCTCCCGGAACACGTCGAGCTGCAGCCGGATCGAGGGGTGGCCCGGCTCGTCGGCGCAGGCGAAGTGCGACCAGAGGCCGGTGACCTCGACGGTCCCCTCGGCCTGCGCGGCGAGCGCGGCGCCGACGAGCTCGGCCCAGTCGTGCGGCTGGCAGCCGTTGCGGCCCAGTCCGGTGTCCGCCTTGAGCTGCACCCGGGCGGTGCGGCCGGCGGCCTTCGCCGCCGCCTTCGCCTCGTCGAGCGCCCACATCCCGCTGACACCCATGTCGATGCCCTCGTCCACGGCCTGCCGCCACGGCCCGCCGGGCGTCCAGAGCCAGCACATCACCCGCGCGTCGATGCCGGCGGCGCGCAGGGCGAGCGCCTCGTCCGGCGTGGCGGTGCCGAGCCAGGTCGCTCCGGCCTGGAGTGCGGCCCGCGCACAGGGCACGGCTCCGTGCCCGTACCCGTCGGCCTTCACCACGGCCATCAGCTGGGCCCGCGGCGCCCGGTCGCGCAGCGCGCGCACGTTGTGACGCACGGCGGCCAGATCGATCTCGGCGCGTACGCGGGGCGGATGCGATGTCTCGTTCATCGCGCCCAGTCTCTCAGAGCCCGCGCCCCCGCCCCTCGCAGCCCGCCGGAGCCCGGCTCTCGCGGCGGTCGCGGAAGGACCGCCGGGCAGGGCGGCGGACGGCGGACCGAGCCGGTGCCGGGCGGGTCAGGGGGCCTTGGCGTCCCGCCAGGCGGCGGGCAGGGCGAGCGCGACCTCGTGGGCGGTGGCCGGGGCGCCCGCGGCGGCGTGCCGGCCGGCCAGGCCGTGGAGGTGGGCGGCGACCGAGCCGGCGTCCGGCGCGGACAGGCCCGCGGCCAGCAGTGCGCCCCCGAGACCGGACAGGACGTCGCCGCTGCCCGCCGTGGCGAGCCAGGGCGTGCCCGTCGGATTGACGCGTACCGGCCCGCCGCCGGGACCGGCCACCAGCGTCGTGGACCCCTTGAGCAGCACCGTCGCGCCGTACCGGTCGGCCAGCGTACGGACGGACGCCAGCCGCGCGGACTCGACCTCGTCGCGCGCCGCGCCCAGCAGCGCCGCCGCCTCGCCCGCGTGCGGGGTCAGCAGGGTGGGGGCCGCACGGCGCCGCACGGCCTCCGGGTCCAGCCCGCGCAGGCCGTCCGCGTCGATCAGCAGCGGGACGTCCGAGCCGAGGAGCTCGGCGACCTCGCCCCGGCCCTCGCCCAGGCCGGGTCCGACCACCCACGCCTGGACCCGGCCCGCGCGGCCGGGCGGGCCGTCGTCGACCAGGGACTCGGGGTAGCGGGCCAGCACCTCGGCGCCGGCGGGTCCGACGTACCGCACGGCCCCGGCCCCGCCGCGCAGCGCGCCCGCGACCGCGAGCACCGCGGCGCCCGGGTAGCGGGCCGAGCCCGCGACCACCCCGACGACACCGCGCCGGTACTTGTCGCTGGCCGCGGACGGCTCCGGCAGCCGCGCGGCCACGTCCGGGTACTGCAGCGCCTCCAGCGCGGGCCGCGTGCCGAACGACAGCCCGATGTCCACCAGCCGCAGCGCGCCCGCGTGCCCGGCGCCCGGATCGACCAGCAACCCGGGCTTGTACGCCCCGAAAGTCACCGTCGCGTCGGCCGAGACCACCGGCCCCGCCACCTCGCCCGTGTCCGCGTCCACCCCGCTCGGCAGGTCCACCGCGACCACCAGCGCGCCCCCGGCCCGGGCCGCCGCCGCCCGGGCGGCGAGCTCCGCCGCGGCCGGCCGCAGCCCGCCGCGCCCGCCGATGCCCAGCAGCCCGTCGAGCACCAGGTCCACCCGGCCGTCCGGAAAGCGGTCCGCGACCCGGCCGCCGGCCGCCAGCAGCGCGCGCAGTCCGCCTTCGTGCATCCGCTGCGGATCCATCGGGACCGCGCACACCCCGGCGCCCCGGCGGGCCAGCCGCGCCCCCGCGTACAGCGCGTCGCCGCCGTTGTCCCCGGGCCCGGCCAGGAGCACCACCCGGGCCCCGTACACCCGCGGCAGCAGCCCGGCGCAGGCGGCGGCCAGACCGGCCGCGGCCCGCTGCATCAGGGTGCCCGCGGGCAGCCGTGCCATCAGCTCGCGCTCGGCGGCCCGTACGGTCTCCACGCTGTAAGCAGTACGCATGGGGTCAGCCTTCCGCGATCACCACCGCCGAGGCCACCCCGGCGTCGTGGCTGAGCGAGACGTGCCAGGACCGTACGCCCAGCGCCTCGGCCCGCGCGGCGACCGATCCGGACACCCGCAGCCGCGGCTGCCCGCTGTCCTCCACGAACACCTCGGCGTCCGTCCACAGCAGCCCGGCCGGGGCGCCCAGCGCCTTGGCCAGCGCCTCCTTCGCCGCGAACCGCGCCGCGAGCGACGCGATGCCGCGCCGCTCGCCGCTCGGCAGCGTCAGCTCGGCGTCGACGAACAGGCGCGTGGCCATGCCGGGCGTACGCTCCAGCGCGGCTTCGAACCGGTCGATCTCCGCGACGTCGATGCCCACCCCGATGATCACTCCACCATCCTCACGAACCTCGGCGAACTCACTCCACCGTCACCGACTTCGCGAGGTTACGCGGCTGGTCGACCTCGTTGCCCCGGGCGGTGGCCAGCTCGCACGCGAACACCTGCAGCGGCACCGCCGCCACCAGCGGCTGGAGCAGCGTCGGCGTGGCCGGGATGCGGATCAGGTGGTCGGCGTAGGGGGCGACCGCCTCGTCCCCCGCCTCCGCGATCACGATGGTGCGTGCGCCCCGGGCCCGGATCTCCTGGATGTTCGACACGATCTTGTCGTGCAGCACCGAGCGCCCGCGCGGCGACGGCACGACGACCACCACCGGCAGGTCCTCCTCGATCAGCGCGATCGGCCCGTGCTTGAGCTCGCCCGCCGCGAAGCCCTCGGCGTGCATGTACGCGAGCTCCTTCAGCTTGAGCGCGCCCTCCAGCGCCACCGGGTAGCCCACGTGCCGCCCCAGGAACAGCACGGTGTTCTTGTCCGCCAGCGACCGAGCCAGCTCGCGCACCGGCTCCATCGTCTCCAGCACCGCGTCCACGGCGCCCGCGATGTCCGACAGCTCCCGGATCACGGCCTGGATCTCGTCGCCCCACTTGGTGCCGCGCACCTGCCCCAGGTACAGCGCCACCAGGTAGCACGCCACCAGCTGGGTCAGGAACGCCTTCGTCGAGGCGACCGCGACCTCCGGGCCGGCGTGCGTGTACAGCACCGCGTCCGACTCCCGGGGGATCGTGGAGCCGTTCGTGTTGCAGACGGCGAGCACCTTCGCCCCCTGCTCGCGCGCGTGCCGCAGCGCCATCAGGGTGTCCATCGTCTCGCCGGACTGCGAGATCGCGATGACCAGCGTGCGCTGGCCGAGGATCGGGTCGCGGTAGCGGAACTCGCTCGCGAGCTCGGTCTCGCACGGGATCCGGGTCCAGTGCTCGATGGCCAGCTTCGCGATCATCCCCGCGTGGTAGGCGGTGCCGCAGGCGACGATGACGACCTTGTCGACCTCCCGGAGCACGGAGTCGGGGATCCGCACCTCGTCGAGGGTCAGCGAGCCGTTCGCGTCGATCCGGCCCAGCAGCGTGTCGGCGACGGCCTTCGGCTGCTCGGCGATCTCCTTGAGCATGAAGTAGTCGTAGCCGCCCTTCTCCGCCGCGGACGCGTCCCAGTCGACGTGGTACGCCCGCACGTCCGCGGGCGCTCCGGCGAAGTCCGTCACCGTGACGCCGTCGCGGCGCAGTTCCACGACCTGGTCCTGGCCCAGCTCGATGGCGGACCGCGTGTGGGCGATGAACGCCGCGACGTCCGAGGCGAGGAAGGACTCGCCCTCCCCCACGCCCACCACCAGCGGGGAGTTGCGGCGCGCGCCGACCACCACGTCGGGCTGGTCGGCGTGTACGGCGACGAGCGTGAAGGCTCCTTCGAGCCGCCGGCACACCTGCCGCATGGCCTCCGCCAGGTCGCCGACCGCGGAGAACGCCTCGGCGAGCAGGTGGGAGACGACCTCGGTGTCGGTCTCCGACTCCAGCCGGTGCCCGCGCTCCGCCAACTCGTCGCGCAGCCGCGCGAAGTTCTCGATGATGCCGTTGTGGACGACGGCCACCCGCCCGGAATTGTCCAGGTGGGGATGGGCGTTGGCGTCCGTGGGCGCGCCGTGGGTGGCCCAGCGGGTGTGCCCGATCCCGGTGGAGCCGGCCGGCAGCGGCCGCCCCACCAGCTCCTTCTCCAGATTGACGAGCTTTCCGGCCTTCTTCGCGGCGGCGAGACCGCCGTCCGCCAGCACGGCCACGCCCGCCGAGTCGTAGCCCCGGTATTCGAGCCGCTTGAGTCCTGCGATGACGACATCGAGCGCGGACTGCGCTCCCACGTATCCCACGATTCCGCACATGTGCGGCAGCCTACGCCGCTCTTCGGCTCCCGCCCGGGACCCGGACGGGAGGAAAACCCCGGCTCGCCTTTGCTAGCTTCACAGGAACAAACTTGCGATCTCGGAGGGGTGGGGCGTGGCACTCGACGCCAAGTGGCAGGACTTGTTCGGCCCGGGAGGGTCCGGGGACGGTATGGCACTCGCCTCCGCCGCCACACCCGGAGGCGGCGGCTCCGGCGGTTCCGACCTGCAGGCCGACCCGGCACCGTGGTCCGCCGCGGGCGCGGTCGCCAAGTCCCTGCAGGGGACCACCGGAACGTCCCTCACCGAACTGGGCACCGCCCACGAGGGCGTGGCCGCGGGCACCGCCGGTTTCAGCTCCACGAGCGCCCTGGAGGGCGTCCGCGGCTCGTGGCAGGCCCGCCTGGGCGCGGTCCGCGACGAATGCGGGCGGCTGGAGGAGGCCTGCGTCTCCACCGGCCGGGACTTCGGCGAGCGCGAGGACGAGAACGCGCGCCAGATGCGAGAGGCGAACCGACCGTGACGACCTGGCAGCAGCTGCGGGACGTGCAGCTGGGCGAGTACGAGGCCGCGGCCGACGGCTGGGGCAGGGTCTCCAGTCAGGCGAGCGCCTCCAAGGACCGCGTCGACAGCGAGATGCTCGCCCGGATCCGGGAGTCCCAGAAGGGCGCCGCCGCCGACGCCGCGGTCGCCGACATGGAGCGGCTCAGCCGCAACTACCAGTACGTACACACCGAGTGCGGCCTGATCCGCACCACCCTGAACGCGCTCGCGAGCGAACTGTCCCACCCCCAGCAGAAGCTGAAGCACGCCCTGGAGGAGGCCGAGAGCCGCAACTTCACCGTCCACCCGGACGGGTCCGTCGAATACCCGGCGGCCGAGGCCGAGACCCCTCTGCTCGAGCCCGGCCCCGGCGGCACCGCCACCCCGGGCGCGCCCGCCCCGCTCCAGCCCGGCACCGGGGAGACCGGCCCCAACCCCAACAAGGCCGTCGCCGAGGAGATAGCCGAGCGCATCGGCGCCGCCGTCCGCGAGGCCAACGAGATCGACGGCCGGTACGCGGGCGTGCTCGCCAAGCTGTCCACGAACGACCAGCTCGACGTCACCGACGCGATGCTCGCCGACGCCGGTTCCGACACCGCCGACGTACGGACGGCCGCCGCGAAGTACGCCGCCGGCTCGGAGATCCCCCAGGACAAGTCCCCCGCAGAGAACGCGCAGTGGTGGAACGGCCTGACCCCCGAGCAGCGCGACGAGTACGCCACCCTCCACCCGGCCGCCGTCGGCGCCCTCGACGGCCTCCCGGCCACCGTCCGCGACGACGCCAACCGCATGGTCCTCGCCGAGTCGAAGGCGGCGTACCAGCTGGAGCTGAACGCCATCCCGGCCGAGCCCTCCCCCAAGTGGGTCAACGGCGGCCCGCGCGTCGGCATGGTCTACAGCGACGCGTGGATCGGCTGGAACAAGCAGCACGGCGAACGCCAGGCCCACCTGAACGAAGCCCTCAAGGGCATGCGGGCGATCGACGACCGTTTCGGGGCCACCGGCAAGGAGGGCCTGCCCGAGGCCTACCTGCTCGGCTTCTCCCCCGAGGGCAACGGCCGCGCCGTCATCGCCAACGGCAACCCCGACACGGCCGACCACACCGCCGTCTTCGTCCCCGGCACCACCTCGCACCTCGGCTCGGTGGGCGGCGACATCAAGCGCATGGCCGATCTCTGGGAAGCCTCCACCACCATGGCCGCGCCCGGCACCAGCGTCTCCACCATCACCTGGCTGGGCTACGACGCACCGCAGGACATCGTCAAAGACTCCCCGTTCAGCCACTACGCGAACGACGGCGCCCCCGCGTTCAACCGGTTCATGGAGGGCCTCGACCACACCAACCCGGACGGCCACCACACCGCCGTCGGCCACTCGTACGGCACCACGCTCATCGGATCCGCCGCCCGGCAGGGCGAGCTGAACGCCGACGACGTCGTCTTCGCCGGCAGCCCGGGCGTCCAGGTCGGAGCGGCCTCCGAGATGGACGTCCCCGAGGGCCACGTCTGGAACGAGGAAGCCGACGGCGACGCGGTGCCCGACATCGGCCGGTGGGGCCACGGCGGCGAGCAGTGGCGGCTCGGCGGCGGCGTCTTCATCATCCCCAGCGACGACCTCTTCGGTGCCAACCAGATGAGCACCGACACGGAGGGCCACAGCGACTACTGGCTGCCGGGCAAACAGAGCCTGCTCAACCAGGCCGCCGTGGTGACCGGCGACTACCAGGCGGTCGAGCGTGAAGACTAGGCACTACGCGGCGGTGGTCCTCGCCGCCGTGACGACCCTCTCACTGAACGGGTGCAGCATGACCGACTCCGGCTCGAAGGACCCCGAGGTCCGCGGCGTCCGAAGCCTCGACGAGGCGACGGCTGCCACCAAGCAGGTCTCCAGCGAGATCTTCGACGTCATCGGCCTCAAGGGCGAGACCACGGGCGGGGGCGTGCGCATCAGCGCGTGCGGCGACCGCGACTCCGAGAAGTACTACACGACCTTCCACCCGTGGGGGCTGGCCGGGCACGGCTCCGAGGAGCTCCGCACCGCGATGGTCCGGCTCAGGGACGGGCTCCCCGGGCGCGGGTGGAAGATCGTCGCGTACGGCCCCAACACCAGCAAGGCCGGGAACCTGGAGCTGACCGCGGACCACGGCACCCGGCACTTCGGCGTGAACGTCGTCCTGATGGACAAGCGGGACGGCGGCAGGCCTCCGCAGCTCACCGTCAGCGTGGTCTCCGGCTGCTACGAGGTCCCCGAGGGCGAGCGCGTCGACCGCTACTGACATGCGGATGCCCCCGGTGCCCGCAGGGGCTCCGGGGGCATCCGCACGCAGGCTCAGCCCAGCTTCTTCAGCTGCGCCTCGATGAGCGCGGTCGGCATCGCGGTCTTGCCCGTGAAGCTGATCGAGTGCAGGGTCACCAGCGTGTTGCCCTTGCGGACGACGACCAGCTTGGTCTGCGCCTTCTCGCCGTCCATGTCCGCAGTCTGCGTCCAGGCCACGGCCTCGTCGCCGGCCGTCAGGGTCTCCGGCGCCAGACCGTAGACCTTGGTCTTCTCGTCCTTCGTGGTGCTCGTGTAACCGCCCTTGCACGACTCGCCGGCGGCCTTCAGCGTGGCGATGGCCTCCTCGGCGCCCTTGCCCTCGTACGAGCCGAGGGTGATGCCGGTGGCGGTGATGCTCATCAGGTCCTTGGCCTGGGCGGGCTCACCGGTCGCCATGACCGAGGCGCTCGCGGCGGGCTTGCCGACCGAGATCAGCGACGAGGCCTCGTTGATGGCCTTGCACTCGGACTTGTCGGGGTTGGTCTCCGCGGCCTTGACCAGCTCCTCGGCCCCGGCCTTCTTGATCTGGTGCTTCGGGACGTCGCCCTGCGCCAGCGCGAGCTTCTCCAGCTCGGGCGCCGTCAGCGCCTTGACCGCGGGCGCCGACGAGGACTCCTTCCCGCCGTCCTTGGACTCCTCCTTCGAGGAGGACTCCGAGGTGCAGGCGGTGGCCAGCAGGGCCAGGGACGCGGCGGACGCGATCATGACGGAACGGCGGACGAGGGTGCTACGCATGGCTGAATCTCCCCTAGGACTCACAAGACCGGCAGGCCGGGCGCACGTCGACAGGACGGCGGCGCTCACGGAAAGCCGCGACGACCTGCAATCTACGGTCGCCGTCCCCCCGCGCCGCACGAATTCGACCCCCTCCCGGTGATCGTGACAGCGGTGAGACACGAGGGCGCCCCAATCGCAATACAGTCCCGTACAACCCCACAGCCTGCACACATGCCCGTCACCGCGCCGCCACGTGCACGCCACGTGACCGAGCCCACGGTCCACAACCGCCGCCCAGCGCCGACAATGGCCCTGTGATCACTTCGCCGCCACGAAGCGGAACCGACCGGCGCCGGACCGAGGCGTCGCCGTACGTCGACCTCACCCGCGCCGAGTGGAGCGCCCTGCGCGAGCGCACCCCCCTCCCGCTCACCGCCGACGAGGTCGAGCGGCTGCGCGGCCTCGGTGACGTCATCGACCTGGACGAGGTACGCGACGTGTACCTCCCGCTGTCCCGACTGCTGAACCTGTACGTCGGCGCCACCAGCAACCTCCGCGGCGCCGTCAACACCTTCCTCGGCGACGCCGGCAACGGCCACGGCGCCCAGACCGGCACCCCGTTCGTCATAGGCGTCGCCGGCAGCGTCGCCGTCGGCAAATCCACCGTCGCCCGCCTCCTCCAGGCCCTGCTCGCCCGCTGGCCCGAGCACCCGCGCGTCGAACTGGTCACCACGGACGGCTTCCTCTACCCCATGGAGGAGCTGCGTGAGCGCGGGCTCACCTCCCGCAAGGGCTTCCCCGAGTCGTACGACCGCCGCGCCCTGACCCGCTTCGTCGCCGACATCAAGGCCGGCAAGGACGAGGTCACCGCCCCGGTCTACTCCCACCTCATCTACGACATCGTGCCCGGCGAGCGGCTGACCGTACGCCGCCCGGACATCCTGATCGTCGAGGGCCTGAACGTGCTCCAGCCCGCGCTGCCCGGCAAGGACGGCCGCACCCGGGTCGGCCTCGCCGACTACTTCGACTTCAGCGTGTACGTCGACGCCCGGCCGGAGGACATCGAGCGCTGGTACCTCAACCGGTTCAGGAAGCTGCGCGAGACGGCGTTCCAGAACCCGTTCTCCTACTTCCGCAAGTACACCCAGGTCTCCGAGGAGGAGGCCATGGACTACGCCCGGACGATGTGGCGGACCATCAACCGGCCCAACCTGCTGGAGAACGTCGCCCCCACCCGCGGCCGCGCCACCCTCGTCGTCCGCAAGGGACCCGACCACAAGGTACAGCGGCTCAGCCTGCGCAAGCTGTAGGGGCGCGGCTAGGGTGCGGCCATGCTGCATCTACGGATGATCACCCCGCCCGACCGCACGGAGGCCGTGGTCGAGCTCGTCGAGAGCACCGTCGGCACCACCCATCTGGTCGTGCTCCCGGGAGCGGCACGCGAGCCGGCCGGGGACCTCGTGCTCTGCGACATCGCCCGCGAGGCGGGTGACGAGCTGCTGCACGGCCTGCGGAAGCTGGGCATCGACGAGAACGGCTCGATCGCCGTGGAGAACATCGACCTGTCGCTGTCGACCCGCGCCGAGCGTGCCGAGGAGGAGGCCCCCGGAGAGGGCGCCGACGCCGTCCTGTGGGAGCAGCTGAGCGAGGCGACCCACGAGGAGTCGACCCTCACCATCACCTACAGCGCCTTCATGATCCTGGCGACGATGATCGCGGCCTGCGGCGTGGTCCTCGACAACGCCGTCCTGATCGTGGGCGCGATGGCGGTCGGTCCCGAGTTCGGGCCGCTCGCCGGCATCTGCACGGCCCTCGTGCAGCGCGCTCCGAAGCCGGCCGCCCGCTCCCTCGTCGCCCTGGTCGTCGGGTTCACCGCGGCGATCGCGGCCACCACGGTGTTCACCCTGGTGATGGACTCCCTCGGGATGTTCGAGGAGGAGATGCTGGACAACGCGCGCCCGAACACCAGCTTCATCTGGCAGCCGGACCCGTTCTCCTTCGTCGTCGCCCTGCTCGCGGGCGCGGCCGGAGTCCTCTCCCTGACCTCGGCCAAGTCGGGCGCGCTGGTCGGCGTGGCCATCTCGGTGACGACCGTCCCCGCCGCGGCCAACGCCGCCGTCGCCCTCGGCTACGGCGACCTGGGCCAGATGTGGGGATCGGGCGAGCAGCTGGCGATCAACCTCGGCGGCATCGTCCTCGCGGGCGTGCTGACCCTGTACGGCCAGAAACTGCTGTGGCGCACCCAGCGGGGGCGCTGGACCCGACCGCCGGGTGCGCGACGCGGCACCGGGAGGAAGTGACCTTCCGGATCACCCGGAAGGGTGAGGGCTAACCGAGGGCGGACTTGACCGCGTCGGCCAGCCGGCCCGCCACCGAGCGGGCCTGCTCGATGTCGGCGGCCTCGACCATCACGCGGACGAGCGGCTCGGTGCCCGAGGGGCGCAGCAGGACGCGGCCCGTGGAGCCCAGCTCTCGCTCGGCGTCCGCCACGGCAGCCGCCAGCTCGCCGGAGGTGCCGACCCGGGACTTGTCGACGTCGGGGACGTTGATCAGGATCTGCGGCAGGCGGTTCATGACGCCCGCCAGGTCGCCCAGCGAGCGGCCGGTCGCGGCCACCCGCGCGGCCAGCATCAGGCCGGTCAGGGTGCCGTCACCGGTGGTGGCGTGGTCGAGGATGATCACGTGGCCGGACTGCTCGCCGCCGAGCGCGTAGCCGTGCTCCTTCATCGACTCGAGCACGTACCGGTCGCCGACCGCGGTCTGGACGAGGTCGATGCCCTCGGCCTCCATGGCCAGCTTGAAGCCGAGGTTCGACATGACGGTCGCGACCACGGTGTTCTCGCGCAGCTGGCCGGCCTCGCGCATGGCGAGCGCCAGCACGGCGAGGATCTGGTCGCCGTCGATCTCGTTGCCCTGGCCGTCGACGGCCAGGCAGCGGTCCGCGTCGCCGTCGTGCGCGATGCCGAAGTCGGCGCCGTGCTCGATCACGGCCGCCTTCAGCAGGCCCAGGTGGGTGGAGCCGCAGCCGTCGTTGATGTTGAGGCCGTCCGGCTCGGCGCCGATCGTGACGACCTCGGCACCGGCGCGCGTGAAGGCCTCGGGCGAGACGTGGGCGGCCGCGCCGTGCGCCTCGTCGAGGACGATCTTCAGGCCGTCGAGACGGTTGGGCAGTACGCCGATCAGGTGGGCGACGTAGCGGTCGAAGCCCTCGTCGTACGAGCGGACGCGTCCGACGCCGGAACCGGTCGGGCGCTCCCACGGGGCACCGGTGCGGTGCTCCTCGTACACGGACTCGATCTTGTCCTCGAGGTCGTCGGCGAGCTTGTGGCCGCCGCGCGCGAAGAACTTGATGCCGTTGTCGGGCATGGCGTTGTGGCTGGCCGACAGCATCACGCCGAGGTCGGCGCCCAGCGCACCGGTGAGATACGCCACCGCGGGAGTGGGCAGCACACCGACGCGCAGGACGTCCACGCCGGCGCTCGCGAGACCCGCGACGACAGCCGCCTCCAGGAACTCGCCGGAGGCCCGGGGGTCACGCCCGACCACGGCGGTCGGCCGGTGCCCTTCGAAGGTGCCCGCCTCTGCGAGCACGTGCGCCGCAGCCACGGAGAGGCCGAGCGCGAGCTCAGCCGTCAGATCCGCGTTGGCGACACCGCGTACACCGTCCGTGCCGAAGAGTCGTCCCACTGTTGTCCTCCGAGTTACCGAGATCGAGCGCGTTGAGACAGATATACGTCGCTTTTGGCGATAAACGAACCGCCCCGGCAGCACAGAGTGTGCCGCCGGGGCGGATTCGTGCAGAACAGCGGGCGGAGATTAGCGCTTGCTGTACTGCGGGGCCTTGCGGGCCTTCTTGAGACCGGCCTTCTTGCGCTCGACCGCACGGTCGTCGCGGGAGAGGAAGCCGGCCTTCTTCAGGGCGGCGCGGTTGTTGTCCACGTCCGCCTCGTTGAGGGCGCGGGCCACGCCGAGGCGCAGGGCGCCGGCCTGGCCGGAGACGCCGCCACCCGCGATGCGGGCGATGACGTCGTAGCGGTTGTCGAGCTCGAGCACCTTGAAGGGCTCGTTGACTTCCTGCTGGTGCACCTTGTTCGGGAAGTAGTCCTCGAGGGTGCGACCGTTGATCTTCCACTTGCCGGTGCCCGGAACGATCCGGACGCGGGCGATGGCGTTCTTGCGACGGCCCAGGCCGGCGGCCGGCTGCGGGTCGCCGAAGCGGCCGGCAAGGGACTCGGAGGTGTAGTCGCCCTCGACGACGACCTCAGACTCGCTGGTGTACTCCTCGACGTTGCCCTCGAACTCGTCGACGGGGGTCGTCTCGGCGGTGGTCTCGGCCACGATGCTCCTCAGAATTTTCTACGTCTTAGGGGGTGGCCGGAACTACTGCGCGACCTGGGTGATCTCGAACGGCACCGGCTGCTGGGCAGCGTGGGGGTGCTGGTCGCCCGAGTAGACCTTCAGCTTCGAGAGCATCTGACGGCCCAGGGTGTTCTTGGGGAGCATGCCCTTGATGGCCTTCTCCACGGCCTTCTCCGGGTTGTCACGGAGCAGGTCCTCGTAGCGGACGCTACGGAGGCCGCCCGGGAAGCCGGAGTGGCGGTACGCCATCTTCTGCGACGCCTTGTTGCCGGACAGGTGGACCTTGTCGGCGTTGACGATGATGACGAAGTCGCCCATGTCCATGTGGGGGGCGTAGGTCGGCTTGTGCTTGCCCCGCAGGAGGGTAGCGGCCTGGGTGGCCAGACGGCCGAGGACAACGTCCTGGGCGTCAATCACGTGCCACTGGCGCGAAATGTCGCCGGGCTTGGGGCTGTACGTACGCACGGTCGTATGCCTTCGCTTCTTCAGTGATGGGTCCTGACAAGGGTCACCACGGACGATCACGACAGCCCTGGTGCACGCCGGGGACGCAACCCGTGTGTACCGCTGGTCATCGGCCCGGTGGACCGGCGTAAGGGCCCTTTCACGTGAGAATGAACAAGCCAATACGCATAACGAACCAGCAGGATACCTGTGCTGCCCCGGACGGGTCAAAACGCCGGTCGACTTCCGGCCTCGGCCGGCTCGTCGGCGCGCACAGCTCCTGCAGTTCGTACGCTCACCAGACTAACCCGCGCGCGACCCGCACACCTCCGCATGAGCGCCACGGCGAGCACACAGAGCGTGAAGCAGTCCAGGAAGGCACGGCTGTGCCCACCGCCCCGGAAGGGCCACGGCAGGCCCCCCGCCTGCGGCACCAGAGCCACCCAGAACCAGGGCGAACGGGTCACGGAGTCCGGCCGCGCCGCCGACGCGAGCAGCACCGGGAGCACCACCAGCAGGTAGTGGTCGAACGACGGCCGCGAGACCAGAAAAGCGGCGAGCATCACCATCGCGGCCGTCTCCACCAGCCTCCGGCCCTCGTACGGCCCGTCCCCGGGCGCGTCCGCGGAAGGGCGGCGCCACCGCCGCCAGGCGCACCACAGCCCCGCCAGCGCACCCACGGCGGCCACCGCGACGGCCGCCGGCTGCGGCACCCCGAGCCGCGGCAGCACCGCGACCGGCGAGGCGTCCCACGGAAGGGCGAAGGAGTCCTGCCCCCGGAGCAGGAACGGCAGCGTCTTCGTGAAGAAGAGCGTCGGGCCGGGCATCAGGAGCGCGCCGGCCAGCGAGGCCGCGGCCGGCACCAGCACGACGGCCGCCAGCCCCCGCCACTGCCGGGCGAGCAGGAACAGCACGGCGAGGGGCACCAGCATCGGCTTGAAGGCGATCGCGAGCCCGACCAGCAGGCCGGCCGCGGGCCAGCGCCCCCGCGACGCCAGCAGCAGCGCGCACGGCAGGGCCGCCGCGGAGACACAGGTCCAGTTCCCCAGCAGCACGAGGTTCGCGTACGGCTTGAACAGCAGCGCCAGGACCCCGCAGCCGCCCACCGCGAGCCGCGAGCGGACCGGCACGGCGAAGATCCGCAGCGCGCACCACCAGCCGGCCGCGAGCAGCCCGGTGGTCACCAGCGGGGCGGCCCACCGCAGCACCGGCACCGGCAGCAGCGCCTCCGGCACCGCCGCGAGCACGGCGCTCGGCAGGTACAGGAACCGCTTGTCGGCGTACGGCGACCCGCCGGCCAGCAGCGTGTCGGCGGCCTTCACCACGAAGGCGTTGTCCATACCGCCGCCCGGAGCCCGTACGCCCGCGCAGACGGCCACCGTCAGCAGCACGCCGAGCGATGCGACCCGCCACGGCCGGGGCGCGGGCCGCAGCAGCCACTCCCCCGCGGGCGCGCCCGTCCCCCGCTCCTTGCGACCCATCCCCCGGATGTTAGGGGGCCGGGCCCCGCCCGCTCACCGCTCCCGCTCGACCCGCCGCTCGTCCCACACCGGCTCGGTGCTCTCCCGCACGACCCCGTCCGTGCCGAAGACCAGGTACCGGTCGAAGGAACGCGCGAACCAGCGGTCGTGCGTCACGCACAGCACCGTGCCCTCGTAGGCCTCCAGGCCCTCCTGGAGGGCCTCCGCCGACTCCAGGTCCAGGTTGTCCGTCGGCTCGTCCAGCAGCAGCGCCGTGGTGCCCGCCAGCTCCAGCAGCAGGATCTGGAAGCGCGCCTGCTGCCCGCCGGACAGCTTCTCGAACGGCTGGTCGCCCTGCCGCTCCAGCTCGTAGCGGCGCAGCACCGACATGGCGCCGCCCCGGTCCTTGGCGTGCTCCGTCCACAGGATGTCGACGAGCGTGCGCCCGAAGAGCTCCGGGTGCGCGTGCGTCTGCGCGAAGTGGCCGGGGACGACCCGCGCGCCGAGCTTCCACTCGCCGGTGTGCCGCACGTCCTCGCCTGCGAGCAGCCGCAGGAAGTGCGACTTCCCCGAGCCGTTCGACCCCAGGACCGCGACCCGCTCGCCGTAGTAGACCTCCAGGTCGAACGGCTTCATCAGGCCGGTGAGCTCCAGGTTCTTCGCGGTCACCGCCCGCACGCCGGTACGGCCGCCCCGCAGCCGCATGGTGATCTCCTGCTCCCGCGGCGGCTCCGGCGGCGGACCCGCCTCCTCGAACTTCCTCAGCCGGGTCTGCGCGGCCGAATAGCGGGACGCCAGCTCGTGGCTGACCGCGGCCGCCTGCCGCAGCGTGATCACCAGCTTCTTCAGCTGCGCGTGCTTCTCGTCCCAGCGCCGCTTCAGCTCCTCGAAGCGGGCGAAGCGCTCCTTGCGCGCCTCGTGGAACGTGTCGAAGCCGGCGCCGTGCACCCACACGTCCGAGCCGTCGACGCCCGGCTCCACGCTCACGATCTTCTCCGCGGCCCGCGCCAGCAGCTCCCGGTCGTGGGAGACGAAGAGCACCGTCTTGCGCGTGGCCTTCAGCTGGCCCTCCAGCCACCGCTTGCCCGGCACGTCGAGGTAGTTGTCCGGCTCGTCCAGCAGCAGCACCTCGTCCGGACCGCGCAGCAGCGCCTCCAGCACCAGCCGCTTCTGCTCACCGCCGGAGAGCGTGCGCACCTCGCGGAACTGCGCCTTGTCGTACGGCACCCCCAGCGCGGCCATCGTGCACACGTCCCACAGGGTCTCGGCCTCGTACCCCTGCACGTCCGCCCAGTCGCTGAGCGCCTGCGCGTACGCCATCTGCGCGGCCTCGTCGTCGACCGTCATGATCAGGTGCTCGGCGCGGTCCACGGCCTTCGCGGCCTCCCGGATCCGCGGCTGCGCCACCGACACCAGCAGGTCCCGGACCGTGCGGTCGTCCCGGACCGAACCCACGAACTGCGACATCACGCCCAGCCCGCCGCCCACCGTCACGGCACCGCCGTGCGGCTGCAGCTCGCCCGAGATCAGCTTCAGCAGCGTGGTCTTGCCCGCGCCGTTCGCTCCGACCAGGGCGACGACGGACCCCTCTCCCACCCGGAAGGACGCGTCCGACAGCAACACGCGCCCGTCCGGCAGGAAATAGTCCAGGTGTCCGGCTTCAAGATGTCCCATGCCACGCATTGTGACGGTCTCCGGAGCAGACCCCCAAGCGGGTTTCCCGCAGCACCGCCTAGGATGCGCGGCATGAGCTTTGGGGAGGGACCCGTCCGACCGCGTCCGCAGACGCCGGACTGGGAGGCGATGGCCGAGGCCGCGGCCGCGGAACGGCGCCGCCGGAAGCGGCTGTGGACCGGCGGCGGGATAGTCGCCGCGGCCACCGTGGCCGCCGTCGTGGCCACGACACTGGCCGTCACCGGGGACGACTCTCCCCCCGACAAGGCCGACGGGACCGGACAGGGCCGGACGGCCGCCCCGGAGTTCGCGGCCTCCGCCCCGGCCTCGCCGCACCCCCTGGACTACCTCGGCAGCGCGAAGACCGACCGCGCCCGCTTCAACTCCAGCAGCTTCTTCCCCACCTTGAAGGCCGAGCTCAGCGGCCGTACGTACACGAAGATCGCCGGCGACACGAACAGCGACTGCGCCAAGGCCGCCCCGGCCGCGGTCGCCGCGGTCCTCAAGAAGAACGGCTGCCTGAAGCTGATCCGCGCCAGCTACCAGCTCGGCGGCATCGCCACCACCGTCGGCGTCGCCGCCTTCGAGGACTCCGCGCACGCCGCCCGCGCCAAGGAGCAGCTGCCCGGCCCGGTCGCCGCGCTGCCGCCCCGCAAGGGCAAGAAGTTCTGCCCTTCCGGCACGGTCTGCCGGCGCACCGCCAACAGCTACGGCCGCTTCCTGTACGTCACCCTGACCGGCTTCCAGAGCGGCAGGAACGTCACCAAGAAGGACCGGGCCGTCCTGGTGGCCGGCAACGACCTCGCCGAGTACACCTTCCAGCGGCTCATCAAGCGCGGACGCGCCCTCGCCGAGGCCTCCAACGGCCACTGACCCCGGTCAGCAGCAGCCCGCCCCCGTGGCCCCGCCCGGCAGCGTCCGCATGTTGCGCGCCTGCTTGCTGCGCTCGGCCAGCAGCTCGTCCGCCGGGTAGCCGACCTCTTCGAGCGTCAGCCCGTGCGGCCGTACGACGTGCACCGAGGAGTCCCGTACGCCCGCGGCCAGCACCTTGCCCGGCCAGTCGACGGGCCGGTGCCCGTCGCCGACGTGCAGCAGCGCGCCCACCAGCGAGCGGACCATGTTGTGGCAGAAGGCGTCCGCCCGCACGGTCGCGGTGATGATGCCGTCCTCACCCCGCTCCCAGCCCAGCTGCTGGAGCGTGCGGATGGTCGTCGCGCCCTCGCGCTTCTTGCAGTACGCGGCGAAGTCGTGCTCGCCCAGCAGCGCCTGCGAGGCCTCGTTCATGGCCTCCACGTCCAGCGGCCAGTCGTGCCACAGCACGTGCCCGCGGCGCAGCGGGTCCACCCCGCCCTTGTGGTCGCCGACCCGGTAGGCGTAGCGGCGCCAGACCGCGGCGAAGCGCGCGTTGAAGCCCGCGGGCGCCTCGGCCACCTTCCACACCCGCACGTCGTGCGGCAGCCGCCCCGCGAGCCGCCGCAGCAGCTTGTCGTGGTGCTCCGCCCACACGCCCTCGGGCAGGTCGACGTGCGCCACCTGGCCGCGCGCGTGCACCCCCGCGTCCGTCCGCCCGGCAACGGTCAGATCGACCGGGTCCGGCAGCCGCATCACGGTCTGCAGCGCGGACTCCAGCTCGCCCTGCACGGTCCGCCGCGTGGCCTGCTTCGCCCAGCCGGAGAAGTCCTTGCCGTCGTACGACAGGTCCAGCCGCACCCGGACGAACCCGGGCTCCACCTCGTCACTCACCCGTAAATCCTCTCAGAACGACAGAACGGGCCCGCCCCGGGAAAGGGGCGGGCCCGTTCAGAGCCGATCAAGCAGGCGATCCGTTACCGGATCAGGCCTCCTTGGTCTCCTCGGCCGGAGCCTCGGTGGCCTCGGACTTGGCCTCGGCCTCCTTCACCGCACGCTTGGTGGCGGCCTCGGCCTCACCGGTGGCCTGCTGGGCCACGGTCAGGGCCTCGACCAGCTCGATGACAGCCATCGGGGCGTTGTCGCCACGACGGTTGCCGATCTTGGTGATGCGGGTGTAGCCACCGGGGCGGTTCTCGTAGCGCGGGGCGATCTCGGTGAAGAGCGTGTGGACGACGCCCTTGTCCGTGATCGACTGCAGCACCAGGCGACGGTTGTGGATGTCGCCCTTCTTCGCCTTGGTGATCAGACGCTCGGCGACCGGACGCAGGCGGCGGGCCTTGGCCTCGGTCGTGGTGATGCGGCCGTGCTCGAAGAGGGACTTCGCGAGGTTCGCGAGGAGCAGCTTCTCGTGCGCGGCGCTGCCGCCCAGACGGGCACCCTTGGCGGGACGCGGCATGGTGTTTCTCCTTGTGTGCTGCACCGGCCGTGCGAGGTACCGGTGTCAGTACCCCTCCCGCGGGCGCGGGAGGGGTGTACGGGGGGCTTGCGCCCTCCGCAAGTCTTACGGGTGGTGCTTAGTACTGCTCGGTCTCGACGAAACCGGCGTCCGCGTCGTCGTCGGCGCCGAAGGCGTCGGCGGCGGCGGTCGGGTCGAATCCGGGCGGGCTGTCCTTCAGGGCCAGGCCCATGCCGGCGAGCTTCGCCTTGACCTCGTCGATCGACTTCGCACCGAAGTTGCGGATGTCGAGCAGGTCGGCCTCGGAGCGGGCGACGAGCTCACCCACGGAGTGGATGCCCTCGCGCTTGAGGCAGTTGTACGACCGAACGGTGAGCTCGAGCTCCTCGATCGGCAGCGCCAGGTCGGCGGCCAGGGCGGCGTCCGTCGGGGACGGGCCCATGTCGATGCCCTCGGCGTCGATGTTGAGCTCGCGCGCCAGACCGAACAGCTCGACCAGGGTCTTGCCGGCGGACGCCATGGCGTCGCGCGGGCGCATGGCCTGCTTGGTCTCGACGTCGACGATGAGCTTGTCGAAGTCGGTGCGCTGCTCGACTCGGGTCGCCTCGACCTTGTAGGTGACCTTGAGGACCGGGCTGTAGATGGAGTCGACCGGGATGCGGCCGATCTCCTGGCCCAGCTGCTTGTTCTGGACGGCGGAGACGTAGCCGCGACCGCGCTCGACGGTCAGCTCCATCTCCAGCTTGCCCTTGCCGTTGAGCGTGGCGAGGACCAGGTCCGGGTTGTGCACCTCGACACCGGCCGGGGGCGCGATGTCGGCAGCGGTGACCAGGCCGGGACCCTGCTTGCGCAGGTACATCACGACCGGCTCGTCGTGCTCCGAGGAGACGACCAGCTGCTTGATGTTGAGGATGATGTCGGTGACGTCTTCCTTGACGCCCGGCACGGTGGTGAACTCGTGCAGGACGCCGTCCACGCGGATGCTCGTGACGGCGGCACCCGGGATGGAGGACAGGAGCGTACGGCGGAGCGAGTTGCCGAGGGTGTAACCGAAGCCCGGCTCGAGGGGCTCGATCACGAACCGCGAGCGGTACTCGTCGACGACCTCTTCGGTCAGCGAGGGACGCTGAGCGATAAGCATGTCTGTATTCCTTCAGTCGTGGACGCCCACTATTTGACGTCCGACTAGTGACAAGGGTACGGGCGGCACGACCCGATGAGGGGACGTACCGCCCGGACTCTCAAAGACGCACAGGTGCGTCCGCTGCGTCAGACGCGGCGGCGCTTCGGCGGGCGGCAGCCGTTGTGCGGGGTGGGGGTGACGTCCTGGATCGAACCGACCTCGAGGCCGGTGGCCTGGAGGGAGCGGATCGCGGTCTCGCGGCCGGAGCCGGGACCCTTGACGAAGACGTCAACCTTGCGCATGCCGTGCTCCTGCGCGCGGCGGGCGGCCGACTCGGCAGCCATCTGCGCGGCGAAGGGGGTGGACTTGCGCGAGCCCTTGAAGCCGACGTGGCCGGCGGAGGCCCAGGAGATCACGTTGCCGGACGGGTCCGTGATCGAAACGATGGTGTTGTTGAACGTGCTCTTGATGTGGGCGTGCCCGTGAGCGACGTTCTTCTTTTCCTTGCGGCGCACCTTCTTGGCAGCGCCCTGACGACCCTTGGGGGGCATCTCTTACTCCTACAGGGAGGTGGTCGGTCCTACAGCGCAAGACCGCTGGAAAGCGTGTCCGCTGAGGACTACTTCTTGCCCGGCTTCTTCTTGCCGGCGATCGCGCGACGCGGGCCCTTGCGGGTACGGGCGTTCGTGCTGGTGCGCTGACCGTGCACGGGCAGGCCACGACGGTGGCGGATGCCCTGGTAGCACTGGATCTCGATCTTGCGGCGGATGTCGCCCTGGATCTCGCGGCGGAGGTCACCCTCGGTACGGAGGTTGGCGTCCACGTACTCGCGGATCTTGATCAGGTCCTCTTCGGCCAGATCACGAACGCGGGTGTTCGGGTTCACGCCGGTGGAGGCGAGGATCTCCTTGGACCGGGTGCGCCCGATACCGAAGACGTAGGTGAGTGCGATCTCCACGCGCTTTTCGCGCGGGATGTCAACACCGGAAACGCGTGCCATTCAATGGCTCCTGTGTGTTCGGGGGTCTTCAGCAAAGCCACTCCCGATCCGCCGTATGAGGTACAGCTCGGGTCCCCGGCCCCCGCCGGAGGTGCCGCCGGCCCTTGCGGGCTGGGCGGGCTCTGCATATGTACGTACTTACGTCGCGCGAAGAACTGCGAAAGATGCAGGTCGGTCGGCGTGCGTCAGCCCTGGCGCTGCTTGTGGCGCAGGTTGTCGCAGATGACCATGACCCGACCGTGACGGCGGATCACCTTGCACTTGTCGCAGATCTTCTTGACGCTCGGCTTGACCTTCATGTGGGTGAGGTTCTCCGGGTCAGTGCCACCACCCACGCCGGAGCGGGGTGCGGGGGCAAGATCTACTTGTATCGGTAGACGATCCGGCCACGCGTCAGGTCGTACGGAGACAGCTCCACGACGACCCGGTCATCCGGGAGGATACGGATGTAGTGCATCCGCATCTTTCCGCTGATGTGCGCGAGGACCTTGTGACCGTTCTGGAGCTCCACCTTGAACATCGCGTTCGGGAGGGACTCGATCACGGTGCCCTCGATCTCGATGGCACCTTGCTTCTTGGCCACGCTTCGCCTTTCGAATCGGCTACCTTGATCAGCTCCCCGCGCGCATGAAGACATGCGGATGCAAAGGAGCCGACGAGTCAGTCTACGTCAGGGCACCCAGAAAGACGAATCCGGAAAGTTTGCCCCACAGACTAGATCATTAACCGAGCGGGTCGGGCGCCGTCGTGATCCCATACTCGGCGAGCTTCGCCTTGCCGCAGTCCGGGGACGTCAGGACGATCGGGCCGGCCTCCGTGAGGGCGATCGAGTGCTCCCAGTGGGAGGACCAGGTGCCGTCCGTGGTGATGACCGTCCAGTCGTCGGCCAGCACCTCGGTCTGGGCCGTGCCCAGGCTCACCATCGGCTCGATGGCCAGGCACACGCCCGGCACCAGCTTGATGCCCTTGCCGCGCTTGCGGGAGACGTAGTTCAGCAGGTGCGGGTCCATGTGCATTTCGGAACCGATGCCGTGGCCGCCGTAGTCCTCGATGATCCCGAACTTGCCCATGCTGTGGTCACCGGCGGCGGGGCGCGGCTGGCGCTTGATGTACTGCTCGATCGCCTTCGAGATGTCAACGAGGCGGTTGCCGAGCTTCATGGCGGCGATGCCGGCCCACATCGACTCCTCGGTCACCCGGGACAGCTCCACGAGCTCCGGCGCGTGCCCGGTGCCCACGAAGGCCGTGTAGGCCGCGTCGCCGTGCCAGCCGTCCACGATCGCGCCCGCGTCGATCGAGATGATGTCGCCGTCCTTGAGGACCGTCTTGTCGTCCGGGATGCCGTGGACGACGACCTCGTTGGCCGAGGTGCAGATGGTCGCGGGGAAGCCGCCGTACCCGAGGAAGTTCGACTTCGCACCGTGGTCCGCGATGACCTTGCGGGCCACCATGTCCAGATCCCGGGTCGTGGCGCCCGGCACGGCCGCCTCGCGGGTCGCCGCGTGGATGGCGGCGACGACCAGCCCCGCCTCGCGCATCTTCGCGATCTGCTCCGGGGTCTTGATCTGGACCATGCTGCCTCTTGCCTCTCGTGCGAATGTCTCTGCTCAACAGTACGGCCGCGGCGTCCAGAGGACACCGCGGCCGTACGGAAGGTACTGCGTACTACTTCTTCAGCGCGTCCATCGCGCGCTGCGTGACCTCGTCCACCTTGCCGAGCGCGGAGATCGTCACCAGCAGGCCCTGGGCCTTGTAGTAGTCGATGATCGGCTCGGTCTGCGTGTGGTAGACCTCCAGGCGGTTGCGGACCGTCGCCTCGGAGTCGTCACCGCGCTGGTAGAGCTCGCCGCCGCAGGTGTCGCAGACGCCCTCGGCCTTCGGCGGGGCGTACAGGACGTGGAAGACGTGCGCGGAGTCGTTGCGGCACGTCCGGCGGCCGGCGATGCGCTTGACCACCTCGTCCTCCTCGACCTCCAGGTCGAGGACGGCGTCCAGCTTCATGCCCGCGGCCTTCAGCATCACGTCCAGGGCCTCGGCCTGGGAGACGTTGCGCGGGAAGCCGTCGAGCAGGAAGCCGCCTGCGGCATCCGCCTGCTCCATGCGGTCCTTGGCCATGCCGATGGTGATCTCGTCGGGGACGAGGTCACCGGCGTCCATGAAGGCCTTGGCGCGCTTGCCCAGGTCCGTGCCCTGGCTGATGTTGGCCCGGAAGAGGTCGCCCGTGGAGATGTGCGGGATCGACAGGTTCTTGGCAAGGAACGCAGCCTGCGTTCCCTTGCCCGCACCGGGCGGCCCGACGAGGACGATACGCATCAGCGGAGGAACCCTTCGTAATTGCGCTGCTGGAGCTGGCTCTCGATCTGCTTCACGGTCTCCAGGCCCACACCCACGATGATGAGGATGCTCGTCCCGCCGAAGGGGAAGTTCTGGTTGGCACCGAAGCCGGCCAACGCCATCGTCGGCACAAGAGCGATCAGACCCAGGTACAGCGACCCCGGCCAGGTGATCCGGTTGAGCACGTAGCTCAGGTACTCGGCAGTGGGTCGACCAGCCCGGATGCCCGGGATGAACCCACCATACTTCTTCATGTTGTCCGAGACTTCCTCCGGGTTGAACGAGATCGCCACGTAGAAGAAGGCGAAGAACACGATCAGGAGGAAGTACACGGCGATGTAGTAGGGGTGGTCGCCCTTGACGAAGTGCTTCTGGATCCAGACGGCCCAGCCGGCGGTCGAACCGCTGAACTGGACGATCAGCGCCGGGATGTAGAGCAGCGACGAGGCGAAGATGACGGGGATGATGCCCGCCTGGTTCACCTTGAGCGGGATGTACGTCGACGTACCCCCGTAGGCGCGGCGGCCGATCATGCGCTTCGCGTACTGGACCGGGATGCGGCGCTGGGCCTGCTCGACGAAGACCACGAGGCCCACCATCGCGAGGCCGACCAGCATGACGACGCCGAACTCGACCCAGCCGTCGGCGATCTTGCCCTGCTCCTTGATGGCCCACAGGGAGCCGATGAAGCCGGCGGCGATCGAGATGAACATCAGGATCGACATGCCGTTGCCGATGCCGCGGTCGGTGATCAGCTCACCCATCCACATGACGACACAGGTACCGGCGGTCATGGTGATGACCATGACGACGGTGGTGAAGATCGACTGGTTGGGGACGATCTGCCCGGCGACGGGGCAACCCTGGAAGAGGGCGCCGCTGCGCGCGGTGGCGACGAGACCCGTGCCCTGGAGCACGGCGAGGGCGACCGTCAGATAACGCGTGTACTGCGTGATCTTCGCGGTACCCGACTGCCCTTCCTTCTTCAGGTTCTCCAGCCGGGGAATGACCACGGTCAGCAGCTGCAGGATGATGCTCGCCGTGATGTACGGCATGATGCCGAGCGCAAAGATAGTGATCTGGAGCAGCGCACCACCGCTGAACATCTGCATGAGGCCCATGAGGCCCTGCCCGGACCCCGCCTGGTCGAGGCAGATCTGGACGTTCTTGTAACTGACTCCGGGGATCGGGATCTGCGACCCCAGCCGGAACAGCACGATGATGCCGAGCGTGAAGAGCAGCTTCTTGCGCAGGTCGGGCGTCTTGAACGCCCGGGCGAACGCGGTGAGCACGGTGCCTCCTGCGACCCCCGCGTTACGCGCGTGAGGTGACGGTTTGGTAAGTCGGCGGTTACAGACGAGGCAGCCGCACACTGGTCGAGGGTGCAGACTGCCCGGAGATTAGCAACGCCACCTTACCCGGCGCCTGCGTAACCGTGAAACATCCAGTCTGGGCCATCGCACCCATCGGCGCCGCCCTTGCCCCGGACCGTACTGCTTTCGGTGGGTACGACCGACACGAATCACAGCCTGAAGAACGACCCCGTCAACGCCAAAAGCCTGGCCGGTACCCCTCGAAAGGGGTACCGGCCAGGCTTCTTGGTACGTGTCAGCCGGTGACGTCAGAAATTAGACGAGCTCGGTGACGGTGCCGCCGGCGGCGGCAATCTTCTCCTTGGCGGAGCCGGAAACGGCGTCAACCGAAACCTGCAGCGCCACGGAGATCTCGCCCTGGCCCAGGACCTTGACGAGGCTGTTCTTGCGCACCGCGCCACGCTCGACGAGACCGGCCACAGTGACCTCTCCACCCTCGGGGTAGAGCTCGGCCAGCTTGGCCAGGTTCACGACCTGGTACTCGGTGCGGAACGGGTTCTTGAAGCCCTTGAGCTTCGGGAGACGCATGTGGAGGGGCATCTGCCCACCCTCGAAGCGCTCCGGAACCTGGTAACGCGCCTTGGTGCCCTTGGTACCACGACCGGCCGTCTTACCCTTCGACGCCTCACCGCGACCCACACGGGTCTTCGCGGTCTTGGCACCGGGGGCGGGACGGAGGTTGTGGATCTTGAGCGGGTTGTTCTCCGCCATGATCAGTCGACCTCCTCAACCGTCACGAGGTGGCGGACGGTCTGCACCATTCCGCGGAACTCGGGGCGGTCCTCCTTGACGACCACGTCGTTCAGGCGCTTGAGCCCGAGCGAACGAAGGGTGTCGCGGTGGTTCTGCTTGCTGCCGATGTACGACTTCGTCTGCGTGATCTTGAGGCGAGCCATTACGCACCCGCCCCAGCACGTGCACGAAGCAGAGCCGCGGGGGCGACGTCCTCGAGGGGCAGACCACGGCGAGCCGCGATCTCCTCGGGACGCTGCAGGCCCTTGAGGGCCTCCACGGTCGCGTGCACGATGTTGATCGCGTTGTCGGAGCCGAGCGACTTCGACAGGATGTCGTGAACGCCGGCGCACTCCAGAACGGCGCGCACCGGGCCACCGGCGATAACACCGGTACCGGGGGAAGCAGGCTTCAGCAGGACAACGCCGGCCGCCTTCTCGCCCTGGATCGGGTGCGGGATGGTGCCCTGGATGCGGGGAACCTTGAAGAAGTTCTTCTTGGCTTCCTCGACGCCCTTGGCGATGGCCGCGGGAACTTCCTTGGCCTTGCCGTAACCGACACCTACGGTGCCGTCACCGTCGCCCACCACGACCAGCGCGGTGAAGCTGAAGCGGCGACCACCCTTGACAACCTTGGCAACGCGGTTGATCGCGACAACGCGCTCAACGTAAGCGGTCTTCTCGGCGGCAGGGCCACCGTCGCGACCCTTCCGGTCCCGCCGCTCGCCGCCACCGGCACCGCTTCCGCGGCGCTGGGGTCCAGCCATTGGATTACCTCTCTCTGTTACGTCCGTTAGTCCCGGAACCGGGGCTTAGAACTTCAGCCCGGCTTCGCGGGCGGCGTCAGCCAGAGCGGCAATGCGCCCGGCGTACCTGTTGCCACCACGGTCGAACACGACAGTCTCGACGCCGGCAGCCTTGGCGCGCTCGGCGACCAGGGCGCCGACCTGCTTGGCCTGCGCGGACTTGTCGCCCTCGCCACCGCGGATCGAAGCGTCCAGGGTCGACGCGGACGCCAGGGTGTGACCCTGGAGGTCGTCGATGACCTGAGCAACGATGTTGCGGTTGGAACGCGTCACGACGAGGCGCGGACGCTCCGCCGTACCCGACACGTTCTTGCGGATGCGGATGTGACGGCGGGCCTTCGCAGCGCGCTTGTAAGCGTCACCCTTGGCGATCTTTACACCGTATGCCATGGCTTACTTACCAGCCTTTCCGACCTTGCGGCGGATGACCTCGCCGGCGTACTTGACGCCCTTGGCCTTGTACGGGTCGGGCTTGCGCAGCTTGCGGATGTTCGCCGCAACCTCGCCGACCTTCTGCTTGTCGATGCCCTCGACCGAGAACTTGGTCGGCGACTCGACCTTGAAGGAGATGCCCTCGGGCGCCTCCACCAGGATCGGGTGGCTGTAGCCGAGCTGGAACTCCAGGTTGGAGCCCTTCGCGGCGACACGGTAACCGACACCGCTGATCTCGAGAGCCTTGACGTATCCCGTGGTCACACCGGTGATCATGTTGGCCACCAGCGTGCGGGACAGGCCGTGGAGGGCCTTGTTCTGACGCTCGTCGTTCGGACGGGTGACGTTCAGAACGCCGTCCTCGCCCTTAACGATCTCGATGGGGGCGGCAACGGTGTGCGTCAGGGAGCCCTTGGAGCCCTTGACGGTGACCGTGCGGCCATCGATGGTGACGTCCACGCCGGCGGGAACCGGGATGGGGAGCTTGCCGATACGAGACATAGCTATTCCTCCGTTCCCGACTACCAGACGTAGGCGAGGACTTCCCCACCCACGCCCTTCTTCTGCGCCTGCTGGCCGGTCAGGAGACCGTGGGACGTGGAGATGATCGCCACGCCCAGGCCGCCGAGGACCTTCGGCAGGTTGGTGGACTTCGCGTACACGCGCAGACCCGGCTTCGAGATGCGCTTGATGCCGGCGATCGAGCGCTCGCGGTTCGGGCCGAACTTCAGCTCGAGGACGAGGTTCTTGCCGACCTCGGCGTCCTCGACCTTCCAGCCGGTGATGAAGCCCTCCTGCTGGAGGATCTCCGCGATGTGCGACTTGATCTTGCTGTGCGGCATCACGACAGAGTCGTGGTACGCCGAGTTAGCGTTACGCAGACGGGTCAGCATGTCTGCGATGGGGTCAGTCATGGTCATGAATTGGCCTTCGGCCTCTCTCGCCGGGGTTTCCTGTATGCGCCATCCCTCTCCCCACTCTTTGGCGGGACGGGTGCGGTGCGGGGACCTACGGCGTAGTAAGTCGACGGGCGGCGGACGCCCAACCCCACTAGCCTACGGCATGGGGGATCGGGCCTCCGCCGACCCAGATGCTTACCGAGAGTTCCTGAAACCCTTGCGTCCTAGGGACGGAAGGAGTTACCAGGAGCTCTTGGTCACGCCCGGCAGCTCGCCACGGTGAGCCATCTCACGAAGGCACACGCGGCACAGGCCGAACTTGCGGTACACGGAGTGGGGGCGACCGCAGCGCTGGCAGCGGGTGTACGCACGCACACCGAACTTGGGCTTGCGGGCAGCCTTCGCGATGAGAGCCTTCTTCGCCATCTCGCTTACGCCTCCTTGAAGGGGAAGCCGAGGTGACGAAGGAGCGCGCGGCCCTCGTCGTCGTTGGTCGCCGTGGTGACCACGGTGATGTCCATACCCCGGGTACGGTCGATCTTGTCCTGGTCGATCTCGTGGAACATGACCTGCTCCGTGAGACCGAAGGTGTAGTTGCCACGGCCGTCGAACTGCTTCGGCGACAGACCACGGAAGTCACGGATACGCGGCAGCGCGAGCGACAGCGTACGGTCCAGGAACTCCCACATGCGGTCACCACGGAGGGTGACGTGGCAGCCGATCGGCTGACCCTCGCGCAGCTTGAACTGCGCGATGGACTTGCGGGCCTTCGTGACGGCCGGCTTCTGACCGGTGATCGTCGTCAGGTCGCGGATGGCGCCGTCGATCAGCTTGGAGTCGCGGGCGGCGTCGCCCACACCCATGTTGACCACGATCTTCACGAGGCCGGGGATCTGCATGACGTTCTCGTAGGAGAACTCCTCACGCAGCTTGCCCGCGATGTCCTCGCGGTACTTCGTCTTGAGACGCGGAGTGGTAGCCATCAGATGTCCTCACCCGTCCGCTTGGCAACGCGGATCTTGTTGCCCTCGTCGTCGAAGCGGTAGCCGACGCGGGTGACGACCTTCTTGCCGTCCTTCTCCACAACCAGCTGAACGTTGCTGACGTGGACCGGGGCCTCGGTGATCACAATGCCACCGGCCTGGTTCTGCGCAGCCTTGGTGTGCTTCTTGACCCGGTTGACACCCTCGACGAGGACACGGTTCTCAGCGGGGAAGGCAACGATGACCTTGCCCTGCTTGCCCTTGTCCTTACCGGTGATGACCTGGACCAGGTCGCCCTTCTTGATCTTCATGCTTACAGCACCTCCGGCGCGAGCGAGATGATCTTCATGAACTTCTTCTCGCGCAGCTCACGGCCGACGGGGCCGAAGATACGGGTGCCGCGAGGGTCGCCGTCGTTCTTCAGAATGACGGCGGCGTTCTCGTCGAAGCGGATGTACGAGCCGTCCTGGCGGCGGCGCTCCTTGACGGTGCGAACGATGACCGCCTTGACGACGTCACCCTTCTTCACGTTGCCACCGGGGATCGCGTCCTTGACGGTGGCGACGATGACGTCACCGATGCCCGCGTAGCGGCGACCGGAACCACCGAGAACACGGATGCAAAGGATCTCCTTGGCACCAGTGTTGTCGGCGACACGCAGTCGCGACTCCTGCTGGATCACGTCTATCTCCTGTTTGTCTGCCGGTTCCCGGCGGGGGCTTCACTCCGGAGAGCGTCGCCCCCACCGAGCCTGGCGGAACGAACCTAAGGGAAACCCCTCAGGTGCTTACTTGGCCTTCTCGAGGATCTCGACGATGCGCCACCGCTTGGTCGCCGACAGCGGACGCGTCTCCATGATGAGGACGCGGTCGCCGACGCCTGCAGCGTTCTGCTCGTCGTGCGCCTTGAGCTTGTTCGTACGGCGGATGACCTTGCCGTACAGGGCGTGCTTGACGCGGTCCTCGACAGCGACGACGACGGTCTTGTCCATCTTGTCGCTGACGACCAGACCCTCACGGGTCTTGCGGAAACCGCGCTCGGTCTTCTCAGTCACGTTGTTCTCGCTCATCAGGCGCTCTCCACCGTCTCGATACCGAGCTCACGCTCGTGCATCAGGGTGTAGATGCGAGCGATGTCCTTACGGACGGACTTGAGCCGGCCGTTGTTCTCCAGCTGACCCGTGGCCGCCTGGAAGCGGAGCTTGAACAGCTCCTCCTTGGCCTCGCGCAGCTTGCCAACGAGCTCCTCGTTGCCGAGCTCACGCAGCTCGGACGCCTTGGTTCCCGTCGCCATCACGACTCACCTGCCTCGCGCCGAACAATCCGGCACTTCATCGGAAGCTTGTGAGCAGCGCGGGTGAGCGCCTCACGAGCAATCTTCTCGTTCGGGTAGGACAGCTCGAACATGACCCGGCCCGGGTGCACGTTCGCGATCCACCACTCGGGAGAACCCTTACCGGAACCCATGCGGGTCTCGGCAGGCTTCTTCGTGAGGGGACGGTCCGGGTAGATGTTGATCCAGACCTTGCCGCCACGCTTGATGTGACGGGTCATCGCGATACGAGCCGCCTCGATCTGGCGGTTCGTCACGTACGCCGGGGTCAGCGCCTGGATGCCGTACTCGCCGAACGAGACCTCAGTACCGCCCTTGGCCATACCGCGGCGCTTGGGGTGGTGCTGCTTGCGGTGCTTGACCCTACGAGGGATCAGCATGTCGGTCAGGCCTCCGTTCCGGTGCTCTCAGCCGGAGCGGCGGCAGCGGCCTCGGCCTTGGGGGCCTCGGCAGCAGCAGCCTGCTGCGGCTTGCGGCCGCCACGGCCGCCACGCTCGCCGCCACGGCCACCACGGCCGGCCGGACGGTCGGCACCGGCACCACGGGCCGGGCGGTTACCCGCACGGGCCGCAGCGTTCTCGGCGCGAACCTCGGCGATGTTCTTGACGTCGCCCTTGTAGATCCAGACCTTCACACCGATACGGCCGAAGGTGGTCTTGGCCTCGAAGAAGCCGTAGTCCACGTTCGCGCGCAGCGTGTGCAGCGGCACACGACCCTCGCGGTAGAACTCGGAGCGGGACATCTCGGCGCCGCCGAGGCGACCGCCACACTGGATCTTGATGCCCTTGGCGCCGGCCTTCATCGTGCCCTGCATGCTCTTACGCATGGCGCGACGGAAGGAGACGCGGGAGGAGAGCTGCTCGGCAACGGCCTGGGCGACCAGCTGAGCGTCCATCTCGGGGTTCTTGACCTCGAGGATGTTCAGCTGGACCTGCTTGCCCGTGAGCTTCTCGAGGTCGCCGCGGATGCGGTCGGCCTCGGCGCCACGGCGGCCGATGACGATGCCCGGACGAGCGGTGTGGATGTCCACACGCACGCGGTCACGGGTGCGCTCGATCTCAACCTTCGAGATGCCGGCGCGCTCCATGCCGGACGTCATCATCCGACGGATGGCGACGTCTTCCTTGACGTAGTCCTTGTACAGCTTGTCGGCGTACCAACGCGACTTGAAGTCGGTGGTGATGCCGAGCCGGAACCCGTGCGGGTTTACCTTCTGGCCCATTACCGGGTTCCTTCCTTGCTGCTGACGACCACGGTGATGTGGGAGGTCCGCTTGCGGATCCGGTAGGCACGGCCCTGAGCACGCGGACGGAACCGCTTCAGGGTCGGGCCCTCGTCAACAAACGCCTCACTGATGATCAGCGAGGAGGCGTCCGTGTGGTTGTAGTTGTGCGCGGCGTTGGCAATGGCGCTGTCAAGCACCTTGCCGACCGGCACAGACGCGGCCTGCGGGGCGAAACGCAGGACCGCCTGGGCCTCCGTGGCGTCCATGCCACGGATGAGGTCCACCACACGGCGGGCCTTCATGGGCGTGACGCGGATGTACCGCGCCTGGGCCCTGGCTTCCATGGTTGTCCCTTCGATGTAAGTCATTAGTCGTTCCACCCCGCGATTAGCGGCGCTTCGACTTCCGGTCGTCCTTGACGTGGCCGCGGAAGGTGCGAGTCGGCGAGAACTCGCCGAGCTTGTGGCCGACCATGGACTCGGTGACGAACACCGGGACATGGGTCTTGCCGTTGTGCACCGCGATGGTGTGACCCAGCATGCTGGGGATGATCATCGAGCGACGGGACCAGGTCTTGATGACGTTCTTGGTGCCGGCTTCGTTCTGGGCGTCCACCTTCTTTACGAGGTGGTCGTCGACGAAGGGCCCCTTCTTGAGACTGCGCGGCATCTAAACCCGCTCCTAGCGCTTCTTGTTCGTCTTGCGGCGGCGGACGATGTACTTGCTCGAAGCCTTCTTCGGCGAGCGAGTACGACCCTCCTTCTGACCCCACGGGGAGACCGGGTGGCGACCACCGGAGGTCTTGCCCTCACCACCACCGTGCGGGTGGTCAACCGGGTTCATGGCAACACCGCGAACGGTCGGGCGAACGCCCTTCCAGCGCATACGGCCGGCCTTGCCCCAGTTGATGTTCGACTGCTCGGCGTTGCCGACCTCGCCGATCGTGGCGCGGCAGCGCACGTCGACCAGACGGATCTCACCGGACGGCATACGGAGGTGCGCCATGGCACCTTCCTTCGCCAGCAGCTGCACGGAGGCACCCGCGGAACGGGCGAACTTGGCACCGCCACCGGGACGGAGCTCGATCGCGTGGATCGTGGTACCGACCGGGATGTTACGGAGCGCCAGGTTGTTACCGGGCTTGATGTCGGCCGTCGGGCCGTTCTCGATCCGGTCGCCCTGGTTCAGGCCGCGCGGAGCGATGATGTAGCGCTTCTCACCGTCTGCGTAGTGCAGCAGAGCGATGCGAGCGGTGCGGTTGGGGTCGTACTCGATGTGCGCGACCTTGGCCGGCACGCCGTCCTTGTCGTGACGACGGAAGTCGATCACACGGTAGGCGCGCTTGTGTCCGCCACCCTGGTGGCGAACGGTGATCCGACCGGCGTTGTTACGGCCGCCCTTGCTGTGCAGCGGGCGAACCAGCGACTTCTCCGGCGTGGACCGCGTGATCTCGACAAAGTCGGCGACGCTGGAGCCACGACGGCCCGGAGTCGTCGGCTTGTACTTGCGGATACCCATTTCTCAGTCCTCGTCCGATATTCGGACCAGGGCGCTCCGTTAGGAGGCCTGGCCGAAGATGTCGATACGGTCGCCCTCAGCGAGGGTCACGATGGCGCGCTTGGTGTTGGCGCGCTTGCCGAAACCGGTCTTGGTGCGCTTGCGCTTACCCTGACGGTTGATCGTGTTGACCCCGGTGACCTTGACCGAGAAGACCGCCTCGACGGCCTGCTTGATCTGGGTCTTGTTGGCGCCGGGCGCGACGATGAACGTGTACTTGTTCTCGTCCAGCAGCGCGTAGCTCTTCTCGGAGACGACCGGCTTGATCAGCAGGTCGCGCGGGTCCGTGAAGGTCTTGCTGGTGATCGTTGCCTCAGACATCAGGCCTCGTTCCCTTCGGTCTCAGCGGCCTTGGGGCCAGACACGAAGGACTCGAGAGCGGCCTGGGTGAAGACCACGTCGTCCGAGACGAGCACGTCGTACGTGTTCAGCTGGCCCGGCTCCAGGATGTGCACCTGGGGCAGGTTGCGGGCGGACAGCCACGCGGCCTCGTCGGCGCGGTCGACGACCAGGAGCAGGTTCTTGCGCTCCGAGATCTTGCCGAACAGCGTCTTGGCGGCCTTGGTGGAAGCGGCACCCTCGACCACGCCGGAAACGACGTGGATGCGGGAGTGACGGGCCCGGTCGGTGAGGGCGCCACGCAGAGCGGCAGCCTTCATCTTCTTCGGGGTCCGCTGCGAGTAGTCACGCGGCACGGGGCCGTGCACGACGCCACCGCCGGCGAACTGCGGCGCACGGGTCGAACCCTGACGGGCGCGGCCGGTGCCCTTCTGGCGGTACGGCTTCTTGCCACCACCGCGGACCTCGCCACGCGTCTTGACCTTGTGCGTACCCTGACGGGCAGCGGCCAGCTGCGCGACGACGACCTGGTGGATCAGCGGAACGCTGACCTTGGCGTCGAAGATCTCGGCCGGGAGCTCGACGGTCCCGGTCTTGTCGCCTGCGGGCGACAGAATGTCAATGGTGCTCATAGTCCTCAGGCCCCCTTGGCCGCAGTGCGGACCAGGACGAGGCCGCCGTTCGGACCAGGAACCGCGCCCTTGATGAGCAGCAGGCCCTTCTCCGCGTCAACGGCGTGAACGGTCAGGTTCTGGGTGGTGACCCGGTCGTTGCCCATGCGGCCGGCCATCTTCATACCCTTGAAGACGCGGCCCGGGGTGGCGCAGCCACCGATCGAACCCGGCTTGCGGTGCACGCGGTGGGCACCGTGGGAGGCCTTGCCACCACGGAAGTTGTGGCGCTTCATGACACCGGCGAAGCCCTTGCCCTTGCTCGTGCCCGTGACGTCAACCTTGACGCCGGACTCGAACACCTCGGCAGTGATCTCCTGGCCGAGCGTGTACTCGCTGGCGTCGGAGGTACGGAGCTCCACCAGGTGGCGGCGCGGGGTCACGTCGGCCTTGGCGAAGTGGCCCTTGAGGGGCTTGTTCACCTTGCGCGGGTCGATCTCGCCGAAGGCGATCTGGACCGACTCGTAGCCGTCGATGTCGTTGGAGCGGACCTGGGTCACGACACAGGGCCCGGCCTTGACGACGGTCACCGGAACGATCCGGTTGTTCTCGTCCCAGACCTGGGTCATGCCGAGCTTCTCGCCCAGGACGCCCTTGATCAGCTTAGCCATCTTCTCCGCGCCTCTCAGAGCTTGATCTCGATGTCAACGCCGGCCGGAAGGTCCAGGCGCATCAGCGAGTCAACGGTCTTGGGCGTCGGGTCGAGGATGTCGATCAGGCGCTTGTGCGTGCGCATCTCGAAGTGCTCGCGCGAGTCCTTGTACTTGTGCGGCGACTTGATGACGCAGTACACGTTCTTCTCAGTGGGCAGCGGCACCGGGCCCGCGACCGACGCACCAGTGCGCGTCACCGTCTCGACGATCTTCTTCGCCGAGGAGTCGATGACCTCGTGGTCGTAGGCCTTGAGCCGGATGCGGATCTTCTGTCCCGCCATGGCTACTTCGTAGTCCTTTGTCTCTGTGGAACGCTCTGGAACTCGCTGGGCTGCCTGCAGACTGTCTCTCTCCGACCCACGCGGTCGGGCGTGTCGCACTCCCTCTTTGAAAATTTCCATACGGAAATTCCCTCTCCAAGGGGGTGCGGCCCTAGGCCGCGTGCTGGGGGAGAAACACCCACCGAGTGCCTGGCCGGCACCCCGCTGACGCTTCCCGGAAGATTCCCGTACGTCCGCCCCATTGCTGCCCCGAGGGGCAGATAAAGGCGACGAGTACTGTGGGACTCGCTTCCGGTCCTCCCGGCGGGAGGCGCGCAGCATCGGTACTCAACCGAGCAACTTGAACAGTTTGCCATACATGACGCAGAGGGCGCCAATCGCAAGCGGGGAGGGTACCCCATCTCACATTCAGAAGGGCCCCGCCTCGCCGCGCGAACGGCAGGGCGGGGCCCTTCCTTCGAACATGGTGCTCCGCAGAGCTACCAGGTCAGAGCACGAATTACTTCGTGATCTTGGTGACCTGGCCGGCGCCGACGGTCCGGCCACCCTCACGGATGGCGAACTTCAGGCCCTCTTCCATGGCGACGGGCTGGATGAGCTCAACGGTCATCTCAGTGTTGTCGCCCGGCATGACCATCTCGGTGCCCTCGGGGAGGGTCACGACGCCGGTCACGTCCGTGGTGCGGAAGTAGAACTGCGGGCGGTAGTTGTTGAAGAACGGGGTGTGACGGCCACCCTCGTCCTTCGACAGGATGTAGGCCTGGGCCTCGAACTCGGTGTGCGGGGTGACCGAACCGGGCTTGATGATGACCTGGCCGCGCTCGACGTCCTCGCGCTTGATGCCACGGAGGAGCAGACCGACGTTCTCACCGGCCTGGCCCTCGTCGAGCAGCTTGCGGAACATCTCGATGCCGGTGACCGTGGTGGTGGTCTTCTCCGGGCGGATACCGATGATGTCGACGGTCTCGTTGACCTTCAGGACACCACGCTCGATACGACCGGTGACGACGGTGCCACGACCGGTGATCGTGAAGACGTCCTCGACGGGCATGAGGAACGGCTTCTCGGTGTCACGCGGCGGGGTCGGGATGAAGTCATCCACGGCCGTCATGAGGCCGAGGAGCTTCTCGCCCCACTCCTTGTCACCCTCGAGGGCCTTGAGCGCCGAGACCTGGACGACCGGGACGTCGTCGCCCGGGAAGTCGTACTCGGACAGGAGCTCGCGAACCTCGAGCTCGACGAGCTCCAGGATCTCCTCGTCGTCCACCATGTCGGCCTTGTTCAGGGCGACGACGATGGAGGGGACGCCGACCTGGCGGGCCAGGAGCACGTGCTCCTTGGTCTGCGGCATCGGGCCGTCGGTGGCGGCGACCACGAGGATGGCGCCGTCCATCTGCGCGGCACCGGTGATCATGTTCTTGATGTAGTCCGCGTGACCCGGGCAGTCGACGTGGGCGTAGTGACGCGCCTCGGTCTGGTACTCGACGTGCGCGATGGAGATGGTGATACCGCGCTGGCGCTCCTCAGGAGCCTTGTCGATCTGGTCGAAGGCCGAGGCCTCGTTCAGGTCCGGGTACGCGTCGTGCAGCACCTTGGTAATGGCGGCCGTGAGGGTCGTCTTACCGTGGTCAATGTGACCGATGGTGCCGATGTTGACGTGCGGCTTAGTCCGCTCGAACTTCGCCTTCGCCACGGGGGTCCTCCTGGAGAGTGGTTCTGTACGCCTTACTCATCGGCGCCAGGTGATCTTTGCTGGGATGCCGACTTCCCCCGGGGCGACGGGAGGGTTGCTCCTGTCGCCCCTGAGGCTGCCGGTGACAAGCCTAAAGCGTGAACTCGGAAGAGTTACTCGCCCTTGGCCTTCGCGATGATCTCCTCGGCGACGTTCCGGGGAACCTCGGCGTAGGAGTCGAACTGCATCGAGTAGCTTGCGCGACCCGAGGTCTTGCTGCGGAGGTCGCCGACGTAGCCGAACATCTCCGAAAGCGGCACGAGGCCCTTCACGACGCGAGCGCCGTGACGCTCCTCCATGGCCTGGATCTGGCCACGGCGGGAGTTGATGTCGCCGATGACATCGCCCATGTAGTCCTCGGGCGTGGTGACCTCGACGGCCATCATCGGCTCGAGGAGCACGGGCGAAGCCTTGCGCGCACCCTCCTTGAAGGCCTGCGAACCGGCGATCTTGAAGGCGAGCTCGGAGGAGTCGACCTCGTGGTAGCCACCGTCGAGAAGGATGACGCGGACGCCAGTCATCTCGTAGCCGGCCAGGATGCCGAACTGCATGGCTTCCTGCGCACCGGCGTCGACCGAAGGGATGTACTCCTTCGGGATGCGGCCACCGGTGACCTTGTTCACGAACTCGTACGCCGGACCATCGGCGTCCGTGATCGGCTCGATCGCGATCTGCACCTTGGCAAACTGACCGGTACCACCGGTCTGCTTCTTGTGGGTGAAGTCGATGCGCTCGACGGCCTTGCGGATCGTCTCGCGGTACGCGACCTGCGGCTTGCCGACGTTGGCCTCGACCTTGAACTCGCGCTTCATACGGTCGACCAGCACCTCGAGGTGCAGCTCGCCCATACCGCCGAGGATGGTCTGGCCCGTCTCCTCGTCCGAGTGAACGTGGAAGGAGGGGTCCTCCTCCGCGAGACGCTGGATGGCGACACCCAGCTTCTCCTGGTCACCCTTGGACTTGGGCTCGATCGCGACCTGGATGACCGGCGCCGGGAAGTCCATGGACTCCAGGATCACCGGGTTCTTCTCGTCGCAAAGCGTCTCACCGGTGGTGGTCTGCTTCAGGCCCATGACGGCGACGATGTCGCCGGCGCCCACCGCGTCGATCTCCTCACGCTTGTTCGCGTGCATGCGGTAGATCTTGCCGATGCGCTCCTTCTTGCCCTTGACGGAGTTCTGCACCGAGGTGCCGGCCTCCAGGCGGCCCGAGTAAACCCGGACGAAGGTGAGCTTGCCGAGGTGCGGGTCGCTCATGATCTTGAACGCCAGCGCCGCGAGGGGCTCCTCGTCGGACGGCTTGCGCTTCACGACGACCTCGGCGTCCTTGACGTCGTGGCCCTCGATGGCCTCGATGTCCAGGGGCGACGGCAGGTAGCGGACGACAGCGTCGAGCAGGGGCTGAACGCCCTTGTTCTTGAACGCCGTGCCACAGAACACCGCGGTGATCGTGGCGCCCTGGCCCTTGCCGGAGCCGATGATGATGCGACGGACGGCGGCGTGCAGCTGCTCCACGGACGGCTCGTCGCCGTTCAGGAAGAGCTCCATGATCTCGTCGTCGTTCTCGGCGACGGTCTCGACCAGCTTGCCGCGCCACTCTTCAGCAGCCTCGGTGTGCGTGGCCGGGATGTCGACGATGTCGTACATCTCGCCCTTGGTCGCCTCGGCGGACCAGACGAACGCCTTCATCGTGACGAGGTCGACGACACCCTGGAAGTCGGCCTCGGCACCGATGGGGAGCTGCATCACGATCGGAACCGCACCAAGGCGGTCCTTGATCATGTCGACGCAGCGGTGGAACTCGGCACCGGTGCGGTCGAGCTTGTTCACGAAGCAGATACGCGGAACGCCGTAACGGTCGGCCTGACGCCAAACCGTCTCGGACTGCGGCTCCACACCGGCGACACCGTCGAACACGGTGACGGCACCGTCGAGGACGCGGAGCGAACGCTCCACCTCGACCGTGAAGTCAACGTGACCCGGGGTGTCGATGATGTTGATGGTGTGGTCGACGTCCTCGAGCGGCCAGTGGCAGGTCGTCGCGGCGGACGTGATCGTGATGCCGCGCTCCTGCTCCTGCTCCATCCAGTCCATCGTGGCGGCGCCGTCGTGGACCTCACCGATCTTGTAAGACACACCGGTGTAGAACAGGATGCGCTCGGTGGTGGTCGTCTTGCCCGCGTCGATGTGGGCCATGATGCCGATGTTGCGCACCTTGGCCAGGTCAAGCGAAGTGGTAGCCATATCGGCTCAGTCTTCTCTCGGTCTCGATGTGGGTTGCGACTACCAGCGGTAGTGCGCGAAGGCCTTGTTGGACTCGGCCATCTTGTGCGTGTCCTCACGCTTCTTGACGGCAGCGCCGAGGCCGTTGGAGGCGTCGAGCAGCTCGTTCATGAGGCGTTCGGTCATGGTCTTCTCGCGGCGGGCGCGGGAGTAGCCCACGAGCCAGCGCAGCGCGAGGGTGGACTGACGGCCGGGCTTGACCTCGACCGGGACCTGGTAGGTCGCGCCACCGACACGGCGGGACTTGACCTCGAGCGACGGCTTGACGTTCTCCAGCGCGCGCTTCAGCGTGATGACCGGGTCGTTGCCGGTCTTCTCGCGGAGGCCTTCCATGGCGCCGTAGACGATGCGCTCGGCGGTGGAGCGCTTGCCGTCCAGGAGGATCTTGTTGATGAGCGAGGTCACCAGAGGAGATGCGTAGACCGGGTCGATGATGACCGGGCGCTTCGGGGCGGGGCCCTTACGAGGCATTCTTACTTCTCCTTCTTGGCGCCGTAGCGGCTGCGGGCCTGCTTGCGGTTCTTGACAGCCTGGGTGTCAAGCGCACCGCGGATGATCTTGTAACGAACACCCGGCAGGTCCTTCACACGGCCACCACGCACGAGCACGATCGAGTGCTCCTGCAGGTTGTGTCCCTCACCCGGAATGTAAGCGGTGACCTCGATGCCGGAGGTCAGACGCACACGCGCGACCTTACGGAGCGCCGAGTTCGGCTTCTTCGGGGTGGTCGTGAACACACGCGTGCAGACGCCACGGCGCTGGGGCGAAGCCTCAAGCGCGGGCGTCTTCGTCTTCTCGACCTTGTCCTGCCGGCCCTTCCGGACCAGCTGCTGGATCGTAGGCACTACTTCTCCGGTTTCTGTGTGCCGTCGGTGAAACTAACCTGGAACGTCGCCGACCCACGCGGTCGGGTGTGTCGAATCCGCCGGGCTTCCGCGCAAGGCGGAAATGTACGGATTGCGGTGGCCGATGCGGCTCGCGTGCGGTGATGGACACACACGGGAGCCCAGGCACACCCCAGGCACAAGGTCTGAGCGTACCTATCGCATCCACTCCGGTCAAAACAAATGCCCACGCCCGGCGACCCCCCGGATGACCTCCGCGCCCTGCCCGCACCCGCCGCCTAAACTGCGAAAAGGGCTGTAAGCACCAAAACGTTCCAAACATGCCTAGGCAAGGGGAGCAGCATTGGGGACCGTGGCACCGGAGCCGCTCGCGCTCGACGCTCCGATCCCGGAACCGGACCGGCCGCCCCCCGGCCGCACACGGTCCCTCGCCGGCCCCGCCCTCGCCTTCCTGGTCACCACGACCGCCTTCTGCGCGTCCTGGGCCTTCCGGGGCGCCCAGCCCTTCGGCGGCCGCCCCCGGGCCCTGAACGACCAGGCGAACCAGTACGTCCCCTTCCACCTGGGCCTGTGGGACCTGGTGCACGGCCGCGGCGCCGGCGACCTGCTGTTCGGCTGGCGCAGCGGCTTCGGACAGCAGTTCCTCTCCGACCACCACACCTATCTCGGCAACCCGCTCTCCTGGCTGACCACGGCCGTCCCCCGCCACCACGTCGACCTCGCGGTCTTCGCGCTCGCCCCCCTGACCATGGGCCTGGCCGCCGCGGCCATGACGGTCTACCTCGGCCGGCTGGCACCCGGGCCCGGCTGGCAGCGCGGCCTGCTCGGCGCCTGCTACGGCCTGTGCGGCTGGGCGGTCAGCGACGCCTCGTACATCCCGATGTGGCTGTGGGGCCTGGTCGCCCTGCCCCTGCTCGGGACCGCGGTCGAGTGGTGCCTTCAGGAGCGCCGCTGGCCCGCCGTGACCCTGCTGGTCGCGCTCGCCTGGCTGGGCAACTTCTACACCGCGATGATGGCCACGGCGGCGGCCTGCGTGCTGCTCGCCGTACGGCTGACCGTGGTCGGCCTGACCACCCGGCAGCGCGTCCGGGCCGCCTGGCGCGCCGCCACCGCGGCCGCCACGGGCATCCTGCTCACGCTCCCCCTGCTGCTGCCGTCGTTCCTCGCCAGCCGGGCGTCCCAGCAGACCCGGGCGGGCCGCTTCACCCCGACCGGGCTGGACTCGTTCCTCACCGGCATGCTGCCCGCCGGGTACCAGTGGGGCGGCCACGCCCGGCTGTACGTCGCCTCGCTCGGCCTGGTCCTGGCCCTGGCGTTCCTCCTCAACCCGGCCGTCGCCCGCCGGACCCGGCTGGTCTGGGGGTCCGCGGCGGTCCTGGTCGCCGCTTCCTTCCAGTTCCCGCCCACCCAGTACCTGTGGCACGGCCTCGCGGTGCCGAACGGCAATCCGTACCGCGAGGCCTTCGTCTTCAGCGGGCTGCTCGTCGTCCTGGCCTGGCTCGGGCTCGCCGCCCGCCCCCGCCCGGCCCACCTGGCGACCGCCGCGGGCCTCCTGGCCGGCGCCGCCTTCCTGCTCCGCGGCACCGACGACTTCAGCCCGGCCACCTGGATCGCGGTCCTCGGCGGCGGGGCCCTGTCCGTCACCGGGCTCCTGCTCGTCCGGCGCGGCGGCCCGGAGCGGCGCCGGGGGCTCGTGACGGCCGGCGCCCTGCTGCTGACGGGCGTGGTGCTCGCCGAGTCCGCACTGTCGGCGACCGTCGCCGACAGCCGCCGGGCCCGGGAGAACTGGGCCCGGCCCCGGGCCACCGCCGGGCCCGCCTTCGCCGCCCGGCTCGCCGCCGCCCGCGAGGTCGACGGATGGCCGCGGTACCGCACGGACTCCGGCGGGCCGGAGCTCACGTACAACGACCCCCTGGTCCTGCGCACCGAGGGCCCGCAGTACTACAGCAGCTACCTGCCCGCGGTCACCTTCCGCGCCCTGGAACCGCTGGGCTACGGCTACACCAACGACGGCCGGACCCTCTTCGGCGCCGACAACCCCGTCCTGGACGCGGTCTTCTCCATCGGCGCCCGGGTGCGGCCCGTCCCCGGCACGCCGGGCGCCTGGGCCGGCGAGACCTTCCCCGCTCCCCCGCTGGTGACCGTCCGCGAGCGCCCGTACGTCTCCCCCAACCCGGCGGACAGCGTGTACGCCCGCCAGGAGAACCTCCTCGGCAGCACCGTCTACCGGGTCCCGCCCGCCACCCGCGGCCCCCGCACGGCCGAGGCCCCCGGCGAGCAGCGCTACGCCGCCCGGTGCGCCCCGGGCTCGGAGGCCTACTGGTACTCCCCCGCCCTCCTCGGCCGGCTCGACTACGGCGGCACCGGCCGCCCGCTGCGGGACAAGGCCAGCGGCGTGGTGCGGCTCGGCGCCGTACCGCCCTCCGGCCTGGTCGAGGTCACCGTCCACACCCGCAGCCCCGGGGCCGCCCCGCGCCACCCCGTCGGCTGCCTCGACCGGGCCGCGCTCGACACGGCCGTACGCCGCCTCACCGCGACCGGCGCCCCGCGGGTCCGCGTCGGCGGCCACTCCGTCGGGGCCGTCCTCCCCCGGGGCGCCACCGGCACCGCGGTCTTCGCGACCACGGCCGTCCCCGGCTGGCACTGCTCCGTCCCCTCCCGCAGCTTCCACGGCCTGCTGGCCGTGGACCTCCCCGCAGGCACCCGGACGCTCTCGTGCGCCTTCACCCCGCCGGGCCTGGCCCCGGGCCTGGCCGGCGGCGGTCTCGCCCTGGCCGTGCTGACCGCCGTGACCTGGGCGGGCCGGCGCCGGCGCCCGCGCGGCTGACCGCACCGCACCGCAGCCCGGAAACGGCGAAGCCCCCCGCCACTCCTCTCGGAGCGGCGGGGGGCTTCGTCTGACGAGCTCTTAGCCGTTGTACGGGCCGTAGTCGTAGTCCTCCAGCGGGACAGCCTGGCCGGAGCCGGTGCCGAAGGGCGAGTAGTCGATGTCGTCGTAGCCGACGGCCGAGTACATCGCGGCCTTCGCCTCCTCGGTGGGCTCGACCCGGATGTTGCGGTAGCGGGACAGACCCGTACCGGCCGGGATGAGCTTACCGATGATGACGTTCTCCTTGAGGCCGATCAGGGAGTCCGACTTGGCGTTGATCGCCGCGTCGGTCAGGACCCTGGTCGTCTCCTGGAAGGACGCCGCCGACAGCCACGACTCGGTCGCCAGCGAGGCCTTGGTGATACCCATCAGCTGCGGACGGCCGGAGGCGGGGTGACCGCCCTCGGTGACCACACGACGGTTCTCGGTCTCGAAGCGCGAGCGCTCGACGAGCTCGCCCGGGAGCAGCTCGGCGTCGCCGGACTCGATGATCGTCACGCGGCGGAGCATCTGCCGGATGATGATCTCGATGTGCTTGTCGTGGATCGACACGCCCTGCGAGTTGTAGACCTTCTGGACTTCGCCGACCAGGTGGACCTGGACCGCACGCTGACCGAGGATGCGCAGCACGTCGTGCGGGTTGGTGGCACCCGCGGTGAGCTTCTGGCCCACCTCGACGTGGTCGCCCTCGGAGACCTCGACGCGCGCACGCTTCGAGATCGGGAAGGCCGTCTCGTCGGAACCGTCGTCCGGCGTGATGACGATCTTCTTGGTCTTCTCGGTCTCCTCGATCCGCACGCGGCCGGCGGCCTCGGAGATCGGGGCGACACCCTTCGGGGTACGGGCCTCGAAGAGCTCGACGACACGCGGCAGACCCTGGGTGATGTCGTCACCGGCCACACCACCGGTGTGGAAGGTACGCATCGTCAGCTGGGTACCGGGCTCACCGATGGACTGGGCGGCGATGATGCCGACCGCCTCACCGATGTCGACCAGCTTGCCGGTGGCGAGCGAGCGTCCGTAGCAGAAGGCACAGGTGCCGACCGCGGACTCACAGGTCAGGACCGAGCGGGTCTTGACCTCCTCGACGCCGTTGGCGACGAGGGCGTCGATCAGGACGTCGCCGAGGTCGACGTTCGCCGGCGCGATGACCTTGCCGTCGATGACGACGTCCTCGGCCAGCATGCGGGCGTACACGGAGGTCTCGACGTCGTCGGCCTTCCGCAGAACGCCGTCCTCGCCCTTGACCGCGATCTTCAGCTTCAGACCGCGCTCGGTGCCGCAGTCCTCCTCGCGGATGATCACGTCCTGCGAGACGTCCACGAGACGACGGGTCAGGTAACCCGAGTCGGCGGTACGCAGGGCGGTGTCCGCGAGACCCTTACGGGCACCGTGGGTGGAGATGAAGTACTCCAGCACGGACAGGCCCTCACGGAACGAGGCCTTGATCGGACGCGGGATGGTCTCGTTCTTCGCGTTCGACACCAGACCACGCATACCGGCGATCTGTCGCATCTGCATCATGTTTCCTCGGGCACCCGAGTCAACCATCATGAAGATGGGGTTCGTCTTGGGGAAGTTCGCGTTCATCGCCTCGGCGACCTCGTTGGTCGCCTTGGTCCAGATCGCGATGAGCTCCTGCGTGCGCTCGTCCTTGGTGATCAGACCGCGCTCGTACTGCTTCTGGACCTTCTCGTCCATCGCCTCGTAGCCCGCGACGATGGCCTTCTTGGCCTCGGGCACGACGACGTCGGAGATGGCCACGGTGACGCCCGAACGGGTCGCCCAGTGGAAGCCGGCCGCCTTCAGGTTGTCGAGCGTCGCCGCCACGATGACCTTGGGGTAGCGCTCCGCCAGGTCGTTGACGATCTCGGAGAGCTGCTTCTTGCCCACCGAGTAGTCGACGAACGGGTAGTCCTCGGGCAGCAGCTCGTTGAAGAGCGCACGGCCCAGGGAGGTCCGCAGACGGAAGCTGTCGCCCGGCTGGAACTCGGCCTCACCCTCCTCGGCGACCGGGGGGACCCAGCCGCGCGGCGGAATGGTGCCGACGGGGAAGCGGATGTCGACCTGCGACTGCAGCGCGAGCTCACCGGCGTCGAACGCCATGATCGCCTCGGCGGTCGAGTTGAACGCCCGACCCTCGCCCTTGGTGTCGCGCAGCTCACCGTCGGTGGTCAGGAAGAACAGACCGAGGACCATGTCCTGGGTCGGCATCGTGACCGGACGGCCGTCGGCCGGCTTGAGGATGTTGTTCGAGGACAGCATCAGGATGCGGGCCTCGGCCTGCGCCTCAGCGGAGAGCGGCAGGTGCACGGCCATCTGGTCACCGTCGAAGTCCGCGTTGAACGCGGTGCAGACGAGCGGGTGGATCTGGATGGCCTTGCCTTCGACCAGCTGGGGCTCGAAGGCCTGGATGCCGAGGCGGTGCAGCGTGGGCGCACGGTTCAGCAGCACCGGGTGCTCGGCGATGACCTCTTCGAGGACGTCGTACACGACGGTGCGGCCGCGCTCGACCATGCGCTTGGCCGACTTGATGTTCTGCGCGTGGTTCAGGTCGACCAGGCGCTTCATCACGAACGGCTTGAAGAGCTCCAGCGCCATGGCCTTGGGCAGACCACACTGGTGCAGCTTCAGCTGCGGACCGACGACGATCACGGAACGCGCGGAGTAGTCCACGCGCTTGCCGAGAAGGTTCTGACGGAATCGACCCTGCTTGCCCTTCAGCATGTCGCTGAGGGACTTCAGCGGACGGTTGCCGGGGCCCGTGACCGGGCGGCCGCGACGGCCGTTGTCGAAGAGGGCGTCGACCGCCTCCTGGAGCATCCGCTTCTCGTTGTTCACGATGATCTCGGGGGCACCGAGGTCGAGCAGACGCTTCAGACGGTTGTTGCGGTTGATCACGCGGCGGTACAGGTCGTTCAGGTCGGAGGTCGCGAAGCGGCCACCGTCCAGCTGCACCATCGGACGCAGGTCCGGCGGGATGACCGGGACGCAGTCCAGAACCATGCCCTTGGGGCTGTTGCTGGTCTGCAGGAACGCCGAGACGACCTTGAGGCGCTTGAGCGCACGGGTCTTCTTCTGGCCCTTGCCGGTACGGATGATCTCGCGGAGGCGCTCGGCCTCCTCCTCCAGGTCGAAGGACTCCAGGCGCTTCTGCAGCGCCGCGGCACCCATCGAGCCGTCGAAGTACGTGCCGAAGCGGTCACGCAGCTCGCGGTAGAGCAGCTCGTCGCCCTCCAGGTCCTGGACCTTGAGGTTCTTGAAGCGGTTCCACACCTCGTCGAGACGGTCGATCTCGCGCTGCGCACGGTCGCGCAGCTGCTTCATCTCGCGCTCGGCACCCTCGCGCACCTTGCGGCGCACGTCGGCCTTGGCACCCTCGGCCTCGAGCTCGGCCAGGTCGGTCTCGAGCTTCTTGGCGCGGGCCTCGAGGTCCGCGTCACGGCGGTTCTCGATCTGCTGGCGCTCGACGGAGACGTGGGCCTCCAGCGACGGGAGGTCGCGGGTGCGGCGCTCGTCGTCCACGAACGTGATCATGTACGCGGCGAAGTAGATGACCTTCTCGAGGTCCTTCGGCGCGAGGTCCAGCAGGTAGCCCAGGCGCGATGGAACGCCCTTGAAGTACCAGATGTGGGTGACGGGAGCGGCAAGCTCGATGTGGCCCATCCGCTCACGGCGCACCTTGGCGCGCGTGACCTCGACGCCACAGCGCTCACAGATGATGCCCTTGAAGCGGACACGCTTGTACTTGCCGCAGTAGCACTCCCAGTCCCGGGTCGGACCGAAGATCTTCTCGCAGAAGAGTCCGTCCTTCTCGGGCTTCAGGGTGCGGTAGTTGATGGTCTCCGGCTTCTTGACCTCGCCGTGCGACCAGGTTCGGATGTCGTCCGCGGTGGCAAGGCCGATCCGCAGCTCGTCGAAGAAGTTGACGTCGAGCACTGTGCGTCAATCCCTCTTTCGGGGTCGAGTCTCAATCATGGTCTGAACGGTCCCGGGGATGACGGGGGGCTCTTGAGCGAGCCCCCCGTCAGGCCCGTCAGACCTCTTCGACGCTGCTCGGCTCGCGCCGGGACAGGTCGATACCGAGCTCCTCCGCCGCGCGGAAGACGTCCTCGTCGGTGTCGCGCATCTCGATGGACATGCCGTCCGAGGACAGCACCTCCACGTTGAGGCAGAGCGACTGCATTTCCTTGATGAGCACCTTGAAGGACTCGGGAATGCCCGGCTCGGGGATGTTCTCGCCCTTGACGATGGCCTCGTAGACCTTCACGCGGCCGGTCACGTCGTCGGACTTGATGGTCAGGAGCTCCTGGAGGGCGTACGCGGCGCCATAAGCCTCGAGCGCCCACACCTCCATCTCACCGAAGCGCTGGCCACCGAACTGCGCCTTACCACCCAGCGGCTGCTGCGTGATCATCGAGTACGGACCGGTCGAACGCGCGTGGAGCTTGTCGTCGACCAGGTGGTGGAGCTTGAGGATGTACATGTACCCGACCGAGATCGGGTCCGGGAACGGCTCGCCGGAGCGGCCGTCGAACAGGCGCGCCTTGCCGGACGGGAGCACCATGCGCTCGCCGTCGCGGTTCGGGATGGTGTGCTGCAGCAGACCGGCCAGCTCGTCCTCGCGGGCGCCGTCGAACACCGGGGTGGCGACGTTGGTGCCGGGGGCGACCTGGTCGGCACCGATGACCTGCAGGCGCTGGGCCCACTCGTCCGCGAGGCCGGAGACGTCCCAGCCGCGGCTGGCGAGCCAGCCGAGGTGGATCTCCAGGACCTGTCCCGGGTTCATTCGGGACGGGACACCGAGCGGGTTGAGGATGATGTCGACCGGGGTGCCGTCCTCGAGGAAGGGCATGTCCTCGATCGGAAGGATCTTGGAGATGACACCCTTGTTGCCGTGGCGGCCGGCGAGCTTGTCACCGTCGGTGATCTTGCGCTTCTGGGCGACGTAGACGCGGACCAGCTGGTTCACGCCCGGAGGAAGCTCGTCGCCCTCCTCGCGGTCGAAGACGCGGACACCGATGACCTTGCCGATCTCACCGTGAGGCACCTTGAGCGAGGTGTCACGCACCTCGCGGGCCTTCTCACCGAAGATCGCGCGGAGCAGGCGCTCCTCCGGGGTCAGCTCGGTCTCACCCTTCGGGGTGACCTTGCCGACCAGGATGTCGCCGGCGACGACGTCCGCACCGATGCGGATGATGCCGCGCTCGTCGAGGTCCGCGAGGACCTCCTCGGAGACGTTCGGGATGTCCCGGGTGATCTCCTCGGGGCCGAGCTTGGTGTCACGGGCGTCGACCTCGTGCTCCTCGATGTGGATCGAGGAGAGGACGTCGTCCTGCACGAGGCGCTGCGACAGGATGATCGCGTCCTCGTAGTTGTGACCCTCCCACGGCATGAACGCCACGAGCAGGTTCTTGCCAAGGGCCATCTCGCCCTCTTCGGTCGCCGGTCCGTCGGCGAGGACCTGGGACTCGATGACCCGGTCGCCCTCGTTGACGATGACCTTCTGGTTGACCGAGGTGCCCTGGTTGGAGCGGGAGAACTTGGCGACGCGGTACGTGGTGTACGTGCCGTCGTCGTTCGCCACGGTGACGTAGTCGGCCGAGACCTCCTGGACGACACCGTCCTTCTCCGCACGGATCGAGTCACCGGCGTCGACCGCACAGCGGTACTCCATGCCGGTGCCGACGAGCGGGGCCTCCGCCTTGATGAGCGGAACGGCCTGGCGCATCATGTTCGCGCCCATGAGGGCGCGGTTGGCGTCGTCGTGCTCGAGGAACGGGATCATGGCGGTCGCGACCGACACCATCTGGCGCGGCGAGACGTCCATGTAGTCCACGTCGGCGGGCTCGACGTAGTCGACCTCGCCACCACGCTTGCGGACGAGAACGCGGTTCTCGGTCAGGCGCAGGGCCTCGTCCAGGCCGGCGTTGGCCTGGGCGATGACGAAGCGGTCTTCCTCGTCGGCGGTGACGTAGTCGACCTCGTCGGTGACCTGGCCGTCGACGACCTTGCGGTACGGCGTCTCGATGAAGCCGAACGCGTTGACGCGGCCGTAGGACGCGAGCGAGCCGATCAGACCGATGTTCGGGCCTTCGGGGGTCTCGATCGGACACATGCGGCCGTAGTGCGACGGGTGAACGTCACGGACCTCGAAGCCGGCCCGCTCACGGCTCAGACCACCGGGGCCGAGCGCGGAGAGACGGCGCTTGTGGGTCAGACCAGACAGGGGGTTGTTCTGGTCCATGAACTGCGACAGCTGGCTGGTGCCGAAGAACTCCTTGATGGAGGCGACGACCGGCCGGATGTTGATCAGGGTCTGCGGCGTGATCGCCTCGACGTCCTGGGTGGTCATCCGCTCGCGGACGACGCGCTCCATACGAGCCAGACCCGTGCGGACCTGGTTCTGGATGAGCTCGCCGACGTTGCGCAGACGACGGTTGCCGAAGTGGTCGATGTCGTCGGTCTCGACGACGATCGAGTTGCCGCTCTCGCCGATCGTCTCGGTCTCGCCCGCGTGGAGCTTGACCAGGTACTTGATCGTGGCGATGACGTCGTCGGTGGTGAGGACGCCGGCGTCCAGCGGCTCGTCCGCGCCGAGCTTCTTGTTCACCTTGTAGCGGCCGACCTTCGCGAGGTCGTAGCGCTTCGGGTTGAAGTAGAGGTTCTCGAGCAGCGTCTGCGCGGCCTCACGGGTCGGCGGTTCGCCCGGACGCAGCTTGCGGTAGATGTCGAGCAGCGCGTCGTCCTGGCCCTGGGTGTGGTCCTTCTCCAGGGTGGCGCGCATGGACTCGTACTCGCCGAACTCCTCGAGGATCTGCTCGGTGGTCCAGCCGAGAGCCTTCAGGAGGACGGTGACGGACTGCTTGCGCTTGCGGTCGATGCGGACACCGACCATGTCGCGCTTGTCGACCTCCATCTCCAGCCAGGCACCCCGGGACGGGATGATCTTGGCGGAGAAGATGTCCTTGTCGGACGTCTTGTCGATGGAGGAGTCGAAGTAGACACCGGGGGAACGGACGAGCTGCGACACGACGACGCGCTCGGTGCCGTTGATGACGAAGGTGCCCTTGTTGGTCATGAGCGGGAAGTCGCCCATGAAGACCGTCTGAGACTTGATCTCACCGGTCTCGTTGTTCGTGAACTCGGCCGTGACGAAAAGCGGAGCCGCGTACGTGAAGTCGCGCTCCTTGCACTCGTCGACGGAGTTCTTCGCGGGCTCGAAACGGTGGTCGCGGAAGGTCAGCGACATCGACCCGGAGAAGTCCTCGATCGGCGAGATCTCCTCGAAGATCTCTTCAAGACCGGACTTGGTGGGGACGTCCTGTCCACTCTCGAGAGCCGACTCGACGCGAGCCTTCCAGGCGGCGTTGCCGAGCAGCCAGTCAAAGCTCTCGGTCTGCAGCGCCAGGAGGTTCGGAACCTCGAGGGGCTCCTTGATCTTTGCAAAGGAGATGCGCAGCGGGGCAGTGCTGGCGCCGTTGTTCATATTGGTCGAGGCGTTGCGCGAGGCGGCCAAGAGGGGGTCCTTCCGAGGGCTCGGACTCACTACGCGCGTACCGGTCCCAGTCGTACACAAAAGACGAGAACCCCAGGTCAGAGAGGATCAATCAAATGTGCTCGAGCGTGGGCATGCCCCTGGCGACGGGCAGGGGGCAGCTAACAGGCAGCGCAAAGGGTCAGTGTAGCCACTCGGCTCACTGATGTCCAGACCAGGTTTCCGGAATCCGGCAACAGGCCTTCCCCTTGTTGTTCAACGCTGCGGCCCTCGTACACAGAGCGCGTATCAGTACTGCCCTCTTCGTAGTCGATCCATGCCTCGGAATCCGGATCGACGTAGCGACGGTCCTGAGAATTGCGCGCCGCGTGCCGTTCGTCAAGGCCCCCTGCCCCGTGCGGATCATCACCGGGCCCGTTCGGCGGGGCGGCCGCGAGGGCAACGAAGATCACCATACCGCTCAACGAGACCAGGGCAAGCCAGGCATCGCGGATACCCGGAACGCCGAAGGGCGACCACCCGTACGGGTGATCGCCCTTCGTTGGAGCCTGCAGGAGGCCCCAGAGGTGTTACTTGACCTCGACAGCCGCGCCGGCAGCCTTGAGGGACTCGGCGGCCTTCTCGGCCGTCTCCTTGTTGACCTTCTCGAGGACCGGCTTCGGGGTGCCGTCGACGAGGTCCTTGGCCTCCTTCAGGCCCAGGGAGGTCAGCTCACGCACGACCTTGATGACCTGGATCTTCTTGTCGCCCGCACCGGTGAGGATGACGTCGAACTCGTCCTTCTCCTCCTCGGCCTCGGCAACGGCGCCCGGGCCGGCGGGGCCGGCAACGGCGACGGCCGCGGCGGCGGTGACGTCGAACTTCTCCTCGAAGGCCTTCACGAACTCGGAGAGCTCGATGAGGGTCATCTCCTCGAACTGGGCGAGGAGGTCGTCCTGAGAGAGCTTCGCCATGATGGGCGATCCTTCCACTAATTCGGCAGGTGCCGGATGTATATAGAGGCGGGCGTAACGGCCCGCTACGACCCACGCACTAGGCGGCGTGGATCAGTGCGCGAGCCGAATTACTCGGCACCGCCCTGCTCGGCGAGCTTGACGCGAAGCGCTTCCGCAGTGCGGACGAACTTCGACGGCAGCGCCTGGAAGAGCGAGGCAGCCTGAGACTGCTTGCCCTTGAACGCGCCGGCCAGCTTGCTGAGCAGAACCTCGCGGGACTCGAGGTCCGCAAGCTTCTTGATCTCGTCGGCGCTGAGCGCCTTGCCATCAAGGACACCGGCCTTGATGATGAGATTCGGGTTGTCCTTGGCGAAGTCACGCAGGCTCTTCGCCGACTCCACCGGGTCACCGGTGATGAAGGCGACCGCGGTCGGACCAGCGAAGTGCTCGTCCAGCGCGGTGATCCCGGCCTGGTTGGCCGCAATCTTGGTCAGCGTGTTCTTCACCACGGCGTACTGGGCGTTCTCACCGAGCGAACGACGCAGCGTCTTGAGCTGCGCAACGGTGAGACCCCGGTACTCGGTCAGCACAGCGGCGTTCGAGCTGCGGAACTGGTCCTCAAGCTCGGCTACCGCGGCAGCCTTGTCGGGCCTTGCCATAGAGCGTCGGCCTCCTTCCGGGTGATGAGGACCGCTCAGAAGGGGCTGAACAATACGAAACGCCCCGGCGCAGGCGCACGGGGCGTAGCTCAACCGGTCGTGCTCTTCGCAGAGCGACATCCGGGAACTTTCCACGGTCACCTACGCGGGTCGTCCGCATTCAGCGGATCCTTCGGCCACCGCACCCGATGAAGGGCACGGCAACGACCAGCGGTCTTTGGCTTCTGGGGAACTGTACGTGAACGGGACTCGCAGAGGCAAATCGGCCCGGACGGGTCAGCCCTCGCGGGCTTCCTTCATCATGGCGGCGAGGTCCATGACCTCCGCGGCCGGCGGGGCGGTGACGCTGACCGGCTTGTTGTAGTCCAGGAACTTGACCGTCATGTCCAGCGGGCCCTTGGTGCCCTTGCCGCGCATCCGGAACTGCTTGGTCGTGTCGTCCTCGCCGATCCACATGTCCATGGTCAGGTTCTTGATGCCCATGTCGTCGTACTGCTTGAGGCTCTTCTCGCGGCGCTTCTTGGTCTCGGCGTCGGCGCCGGAAAGCGAGGCCCGCATCTGGTCGAGGGTGACGGTGCCGGTGTAGTGCGTGGTCCGCTGGCCGCCGACCGTCTCCTGGCCGGCGTTCTTCAGGTCCTTGGCCACGGAGAGCTCGCCGGCCTGGTCTGCGGGGTTCTGGCCGCTCTGGGAGCCCAGGGTGTCCAGCTGCTTGGAGGTCTTGGCGTCGAGCGACTTCATGTCGAACTTGATCCAGCTCTTGCCGCCGGTCTCCTTGGCGACCGCGGCGCCGCCGCCGATGTAGAAGGCGTTGTCGACGAGCCTCATCTCGAACTTCTCCCCCGGCTTCTCCGGGGACACCATCTTCATGGCCATGGCGGGCTTGGGCTTGAGGGCCAGGCTTGCCTCCGCCTCCATCTTCCCCTCCGGGGACTGCCCGGAGATGGTGTAGCGCAGGGAGGTGAACTGCTTGGCCTTCTTGCTCACCTTCTCCAGCGCGGCCGCGGGCGTGACCCGTATCGCGCCCTTGCCGCCGCCACCGTCCGAGGCACTCTCGCCCTTCGCGGCGGCCGCCTTGCCGCCCTCGCCGTCCTCACAGGCCGTGGCGCCGGCCGCGAGCAGGACCGCGGCGAGCAGGGCGCCCGTGGTCTTCTTCAGGTGCGTGTGCATGGTTCCCCCCATTGATCGCAAACGGCTTCCGACATTACCGGCGCGTACCGACAGGGAGAAACGAAAAAGGGCCCCCGCACCTCGAAAGGTGCGGGGGCCCTCAGCCACTCGGCGGGCCGTCAGGCCCGACCCCGTCAGACGGCGGCGGGGTCTTCCTCGACGAGGAGGTTGCGCGTGCGGTTCGAGTCCAGCTGGATGCCGGGACCCATCGTGGTGCTCAGGGCGGCCTTCTTGATGTAGCGGCCCTTCGCGGCGGACGGCTTCAGACGGAGGATCTCCTCCAGGGCCGCGCCGTAGTTCTCGACCAGCTTCGTGTCATCGAAGGAAACCTTGCCGATGATGAAGTGCAGGTTCGAGTGCTTGTCGACGCGGAACTCGATCTTGCCGCCCTTGATGTCCGTGACAGCCTTCGCCACGTCCATGGTGACCGTGCCGGTCTTCGGGTTCGGCATCAGACCACGCGGACCGAGCACGCGGCCGAGGCGGCCGACCTTGCCCATGAGGTCCGGGGTGGCGACGACGGAGTCGAAGTCCAGGCGGCCCTTGGCGACCTCGTCGATCAGTTCGTCGGAGCCGACGATGTCGGCGCCGGCGGCTTCCGCGGCCGCAGCACGGTCACCGGTCGCGAAGACCAGGACCCGGGCGGTCTTGCCGGTGCCGTGCGGGAGGTTCACGGTGCCACGGACCATCTGGTCGGCCTTGCGCGGGTCGACACCCAGGCGGAAGGCAACCTCGACGGTCGCGTCGAACTTGGTGGACGAGGTCTCCTTGGCGAGACGGACGGCCTCGAGCGGGGCGTACAGCTTGTCCCGGTCGACCTTGGCGTCCGCAGCGCGGAGAGTCTTGCTGCGCTTCACTTCTGCTCCTGTGTATGTGCTTCAGGCGTGGAGTCGTGGTGCGGGCCGGCGCTGGCCCTACCACTGGGGCGGTGTCCTCCTGCGGATACCGCCACCGGTTGAACGGGGCTGATCAGCCCTCGACCGTGATGCCCATCGAACGCGCGGTGCCGGCGATGATCTTCTCGGCGGCGTCGATGTCGTTGGCGTTCAGGTCGGGCATCTTGATCGTGGCGATCTCGCGGACCTGGTCACGCGTCAGCTTCGCGACCTTGGTCTTGTGCGGCTCGCCGGAGCCCTTCTCCACGCCAGCGCTCTTCAGGATGAGGCGCGCGGCCGGCGGAGTCTTGGTGATGAAGGTGAAGGAGCGGTCCTCGTAGACCGTGATCTCCACCGGCACGACCATGCCACGCTGCGACTCGGTCGCGGCGTTGTAGGCCTTGCAGAACTCCATGATGTTGACGCCGTGCTGACCGAGCGCGGGGCCGACCGGCGGAGCCGGGTTGGCCGCACCGGCCTTGATCTGGAGCTTGATAAGCCCCGTGACCTTCTTCTTCTTGGGAGGCATTGCTCTCTCCGGGTCCTAGTGAGAGTTTTCCAGCCGCCAACCGGTCATCCGGATGGAGGCATACCGCACCACGATAACGGGTATGGGTGCGGGGCTGAAAACCGAGCAGGTCAGACCGCCCTTTACGGGCTGATCTGACCTGTCCGGAAGCTGTGCGATCAGAAGATCTGGATCAGTTCTTCTGGATCTGGTCGAAGCTGAGCTCGACCGGGGTCTCGCGACCGAAGATCTCCACGAGGCCCTTGACCTTCTTCGAGTCGGGGTTGATCTCGTTGATGGTCGCCTGGAGCGTCGCGAACGGACCGTCGGTGACGGTGACCGAGTCGCCGACCTCGAAGTCCAGCACCTCGATCGTGCGCTTGACGGCGGGCGCCGGCAGGCCGGCCTCTTCCGCAGCGGCCTTGGCGGCCTTCTCCTGCGCCTCCGGGGCGAGCATCTTGACGATCTCGTCCAGGGTCAGCGGGTACGGGTCGTACGCGTTGCCCACGAAGCCGGTGACGCCGGGGGTGTTGCGGACGACGCCCCAGGATTCGTTCGTCAGATCCATGCGGACGAGAACGTAACCGGGCAGCTTGTTCTGCCGGACGTTCTTGCGCTCGCCGTTCTTGATCTGGACGATCTCTTCCTCGGGCACCTCGGCCTGGTAGATGAACTCCTCGACGTTCAGCGAGACGGCGCGCTGTTCCAGGTTGGCCTTCACGCGCTTCTCGTAGCCCGCGTAGGTGTGGATCACGTACCACTCGCCCGGGAGCAGGCGCAGCTCGTCGCGGAGGGCCTGGATGGGGTCGACCGGCTCGGCGGGCTCTTCCTCGGCGGCCTCGACGGCCTCCTCGGTGTCCTCGTCGGCGTCGTCAGCCTCGTCCTCGGCAGCCTCGTCGTCGGCCTCGTCAGCCTCGTCGTCGGCCTCGTCGGCGTCGTCCTCGGCAGCCTCGTCGGCCGCTTCTTCGACGTCCTCGACGTCCTCGGCGGGCTCGCCCGCCTCGGCGTCGGCGATCTCGGCCTCGTCAGGTTCCACAGCGTCCGCCGCCTCGACGATGTCGAGCTCGTCCTCGACGGACTCGACGGAGTCGTGGCTCACGTTCAGGTTCGGGTCAGACACGGTGGCTGCTTCTTCCTGGATACAAAGAGGGGTGGAACATGCGAAAAGGGGCGGCAGCCCTGTCAAGGCGCCGCCCTCCGCGGGGATCAGCCGAAGACGTACTTGATGGCTTCCTGGAACCCATAGTCAATCACGGTAACCAGACCGATCATGATGACGACGAAGACGATCACGACTGTCGTGTAGGTCGTCAGCTGGCTGCGAGTCGGCCACACAACCTTGCGGAGTTCCGCAACGATCTGGCGGTAGAACAGCGCGAGGCGACCCAGAGGGCCCTTCTTCCCGCGCTTGCCGCCCTTTCGGGCCTTCTTCTCGCGTGTGTCGTCCTCGGCGTCAGGCATGTCGATGGAGCCCAGGGCGTCCGTCACGTCTCTCACCTGAATCCGGGTCATGGCCGTGCCGCGCCCGGTTGAGCCGCACGGCGGTGCATCGAAGTACGTACCTGCGCACACATCCGGCGAAGGAGTGTGGAGCAGGGCCGGAGGGACTCGAACCCCCAACCGCTGGTTTTGGAGACCAGTGCTCTACCAATTGAGCTACGACCCTTTGTTGCCTCCCCAACCTACCGCATCTGAGCGAGTGCACGGAGTGCCCGCGTTCGGAGCGGTCGGCGAGGGCCAACGACAGGTGAGTGTACGTGGTCTTGGTCCTGACGTCGAACAGAAACGGATCCAGACCTGCGCGAGCGCGCTGCGTCCGGTCTCTGAAACGGTGTGCCGCGCTGGTTTTCCGTCTGGGACGATGGCGGCATGACCTCTGCAACGCCTCCCTCCGAGCGCCGGGTGTCCGCCCGTATCGGCGCCATTTCCGAGTCCGCCACCCTCGCCGTCGACGCCAAGGCGAAGGCCCTCAAGGCCGCCGGGCGCCCGGTGATCGGCTTCGGCGCCGGCGAGCCCGACTTCCCGACCCCGGACTACATCGTCGAGGCCGCGGTCGAGGCCTGCCGCAACCCGAAGTACCACCGCTACACACCGGCCGGCGGTCTGCCCGAGCTGAAGAAGGCCATCGCCGAGAAGACCCTGCGCGACTCCGGCTACGCCGTCGACCCGGCCCAGGTCCTGGTGACCAACGGCGGCAAGCAGGCGATCTACGAGGCCTTCGCCGCGATCCTCGACCCGGGTGACGAGGTCATCGTCCCGGCTCCGTACTGGACCACCTACCCGGAGTCGATCCGGCTGGCCGGCGGCGTGCCCGTCGAGGTCGTCGCCGACGAGACCACGGGCTACCGGGTCTCCGTCGAGCAGCTGGAGGCCGCGCGCACCGAGCGCACCAAGGTCGTCCTCTTCGTCTCCCCCTCGAACCCGACCGGCGCGGTCTACAGCGAGGACGACGCGAAGGCGATCGGCGAGTGGGCGGCCGGGCACGGCCTGTGGGTCCTCACCGACGAGATCTACGAGCACCTGGTCTACGGCGACGCGACCTTCACCTCGCTGCCCGTGCTGGTGCCGGCGCTGGCCGACAAGTGCATCGTCGTCAACGGCGTCGCGAAGACGTACGCGATGACCGGCTGGCGCGTCGGATGGGTCATCGGCCCGAAGGACGTCGTCAAGGCCGCGACCAACCTCCAGTCGCACGCGACCTCCAACGTCTCCAACGTCGCCCAGGTCGCCGCGCTGGCCGCCGTCTCGGGCAACCTGGACGCCGTCGCCGAGATGCGCAAGGCCTTCGACCGCCGCCGCCAGACCATGGTCAAGATGCTCAACGAGATCGACGGCGTGTTCTGCCCGACCCCCGAGGGCGCGTTCTACGCGTACCCGTCGGTCAAGGAGCTGCTCGGCAAGGAGATCCGCGGGCAGCGCCCCCAGACCTCGGTCGAGCTCGCCGCCCTGATCCTCGACGAGGCCGAGGTCGCCGTCGTCCCCGGTGAGGCGTTCGGCACCCCCGGCTACCTGCGCCTTTCGTACGCGCTCGGTGACGAGGACCTGGTCGAGGGCGTCACCCGGATCCAGAACCTGCTGGCCGAGGCCAAGGCCTGATCCGCCGCCTTCCCACCCGGATGTCCCCGGAACGGGCAGTGCCGCTGACCGCGGCGCTGCCCGTTCCTGCGTTCGGGACGTTCCACGATCGGGAAAACGCTCTCCCAAACCACCCGTTCGTGCGGCAGGATCACCAGATGGAGCAAGTACGCGATCTCACGCTTCTGCCGAAGGCTCATCTGCACCTGCACTTCACCGGGTCGATGCGCCCCTCCACCCTGCTGGAGCTGGCGGACAAGTACGGCGTCCGGCTGCCCGACGCACTGACCGCGGGCGAGCCGCCCAAGCTGCGGGCCACGGACGAGCGCGGCTGGTTCCGGTTCCAGCGCCTGTACGACGCGGCCCGCTCCTGCCTGCGGGAGGCCGACGACATCCGGCGGCTGGTCCGCGAGGCCGCCGAGGAGGACGTCCGGGACGGCGGCGGCTGGCTGGAGATCCAGGTCGACCCGACGTCGTACGCCCCGCTGCTGGGCGGGCTGATCCCCGCGATCGAGATCATCCTGGACGCCGTCGACGCCGCGTCCCGGGACACCGGTCTCGGCATGCGGGTGGTGATCGCCGCGAACCGCATGAAGCACCCGCTCGACGCCCGCACCCTGGCCCGGCTGGCCGTCCGGTACGCCGACCGCGGGATCGTCGGATTCGGGCTCTCCAACGACGAGCGGCGCGGGATGGCCCGCGACTTCGACCGGGCCTTCGCGATCGCCCGCGAGGGCGGCCTGCTGGCGGCCCCGCACGGCGGCGAGCTGGCCGGCCCCGCGTCCGTACGGGACTGCCTGGACGATCTGCGGGCGTCCCGGATCGGGCACGGCGTACGGGCCGCCGAGGACCCGCGGCTGCTGCGCAAGCTCGCGGAGCGCGGGGTGACGTGCGAGGTCTGCCCGGCCTCCAACGTCGCCCTGGGGGTCTACGAGAAGCCCGGTGAGGTCCCGCTGCGGACGCTGTTCGACGCGGGCGTGCCGATGGCGCTGGGCGCGGACGACCCACTGCTGTTCGGGGCGCGGCTGGCGGACCAGTACGAGATCGCGCGCCGCCACCACGGCTTCTCGGACGCGGAGCTGGCCGAGCTGGCCCGGCAGTCGGTGCGCGGCTCAGCGGCGCCCGAGGACGTCCGCGCGAAGCTCCTGGCGGGCGTCGACGAGTGGATCGCGGGCTGAGGGCGTCCGGGCGACGCGGGCATCGGGGGCGCTCGGGGTGTTCAGCCGGGTGAGGCGCAGGTCGCCCTCGTGGCAGTCGGCGCGCACCAGGCCGCCGGGGAAGCCGATCTCCAGGTGGGTGCGCCCGTGGTCGGGGAGGGCGTACTCGGTGACGGTGCAGACGGTTTCGCCCGCGTGGCGCTGGAAGGGGTGGTCGCCGAGGTCCTCGCCGATCTCGATGCGGCCCCAGGCACCCATGTCGTGGGACTCGTAGGACTCGTGGGGAGCGGCGGACTCGACGATCAGGCACCAGTCGGAGCCGGTGGTGATCCGGGTCGACTCGCCGAGGCCGTCGATCAGCCAGACGTCGAGGGGGACCTCGGAGCGTTCGCCCTCGTAGACGTGCCAGGACGCGATGATCCGCCGGATGGTCCGTCCGACGAGGCGGGTGGGGTCCGATCCGGTCCCGTGCAGGGGGCAGCGCATCGCCGGCCGGGCCTCTCTGGTGTCCTGTACTGCCCTGGTCGTTTGGCGGTCTTGTGGCGTCCGGCGGGTCAGATGCTGACGCCGACCGTCACCGGTTCGTTGACCAGCGTGACGCCGAAGGCGGCGTGGACGCCCGCGACGACCTCGCGGGCGAGGGCGAGGAGGTCCTCGGTGGTGGCCTCGCCGCGGTTGGTCAGGGCGAGGGTGTGCTTGGTGGAGATCCGGGCGGGCCCGGTGCCGTAGCCCTTGGTGAAGCCGGCCTTGTCGATCAGCCAGGCGGCGGAGGTCTTCGTACGGCCCTCGCCGGCCGGGTAGGCGGGCGGGGCGGTGTCCGGGCCGAGGCGGTCGTGGACGCGGGCGAGGAAGGCCGCGTAGTCCTCGTCGGTCAGGATCGGGTTGGTGAAGAACGATCCGGCCGACCAGGTGTCGTGGTCCGCGGGGTCGAGGACCATGCCCTTGCCGGCGCGCAGCCGCAGGACGGTCTCGCGGGCGGTGGCGGCGGGGACCCGGTCGCCGGCCTCGACGCCGAGGGCGCGGGCGGTCTCGGGGTACTTCACGGGCGCGGACAGGCCGCCGGCGTCCTCCAGCTCGAAGCGAACGCGCAGGACGACGTACCGGTCGGGCTGGTCCTTGAAGCGGCTGTGGCGGTAGGAGAACGCGCAGTCGGCGTTCGGGAGGGTGACCGTCTCACCGGCCGTGCGGTCGTACGCGACGACCTCGGTGATGGTGCTGGAGACCTCCTGGCCGTACGCGCCCACGTTCTGGATCGGGGTGGCGCCGGCGGAGCCGGGGATCCCGGCGAGGCATTCGATGCCGGCGAGGCCCGCCTCGACGGTCCGGGCCACGGCGTCGGTCCAGTTCTCGCCGGCGGCGAGTTCGAGCGTGGTGCCGTCGAGCCGGAAGCCGCGGGTCGCGATGCGCAGGGCAGTGCCCTCGAAGCCCCGGTCGCCGATGACCAGGTTGCTGCCGCCGCCGATGACCAGGAGCGGGGTGCCGGCGGCGTCCGCGGCGCGGACGGCTTCGACGACCTCGGCGTCGGTGGTCGCGGTGACCAGCCGGGCGGCCGGGCCGCCGAGCCGGAAGGTGGTCAGCGGGGCGAGGGGGGCGTCGTGGAGTTCCTGCACGGGGACAAGAGTACGGTCCGCGGCTCTGCCTTCCCGGCGGGGCCACGGACCGTGTGCGGGTTGCGGATGCGCCGTTCCTCACACCGCGGCAGGACTGAGGTCCTCGGCCGGGCCGGCTCCGGTGCCGTCACCGGCGTCGGCGAGGGCGGCCTTCGCCGCTGCGGCGTCGGCGGCGGCCTTGCCGGGGATCAGCAGGGCGAGTACGGCGGCCAGCGCGACCGCCCCGGCGCCGATCCACAGGGCGGGGGCGGTGCCGTCGGTGAAGATCTGGGGGGTCTCGTAGCCGCCCCGGGCGGAGAAGACCGAGGCCAGGACGGCGACGCCGAGGGCTCCTCCGACCTCGCGGAGGGCGTTGTTGGCTCCGGAGGCCATGCCGCGGTCGGCCGGGCCGACGGTGGACATGAGCACGTTGGCGGCGGGGGCGAAGTAGAGGGCCATGCCGATGCCGCCGAGGATCAGGGCGGGCAGCAGGGCGGTGTAAGCGACGTCGGGCTCGAGGGCGGCGGCGAACCACCCGAGGCCGATCGCCTGGAAGGCGAGGCCCGCCACGACGACGGGGCGGCCGCCGATCCGGTCGGACAGGGCTCCGGCGAGGGGCGCGACGACCATGGGCATGGCGGTCCACGGCAGCATCCGCAGCCCGGCCTCGGTGGGCGAGAAGCCGGCGACTCCCTGGAGGAACTGCACGAGCAGGAAGATCGAGCCGAACATGCCGAGGAACATCAGCAGGCTGGCCATGTTGATGCCGAAGAAGCCGCGGTTGCGGAACAGCCGCATCGGCAGCATGGGGTGCTTGTTGCGGAAGCCGTGGTGGATGAAGCCGCCGATGAGGGCGGTGCCCGCGATCAGGCCGCCCAGGACCGGGGCGCTGGTCCAGCCCTCGGCGTTGGCGTTGACCAGGGCGTAGACGACTCCGAAGAGCCCGCCGCTGATCAGCAGGGTGCCGGGGATGTCGAGGCGGGCGCCCGGGGCGGTGGACTCGGCGAGCCGCAGGCGGGCGAGCGGCAGCAGGGCGAGGCCGATCGGCACGTTCAGCCAGAAGATCCACTGCCAGGAGATGTGCTCGGTGAGCGAGCCGCCGATGAGGGGGCCGCTGGCGATGGCGAGGCCGGTGACGGCGCCGTAGATCCCGAGGGCCATGCCGCGGCGGGCGACGGGTACGGCGTTGGTCAGCAGGGTGAGGGTCAGAGGCATCATGATCGCGGCGCCCACGCCCTGCACGGCACGGGCGGCGATCAGTTCGTCGATGCCGGGCGACAGGGCCGCGGCGGCGGAGGCGCCTGTGAAGACGGTGAGGCCGACGAGGAAGAGGCGGCGGCGGCCGAACCGGTCGCCGAGGGCCGCGCCGAGCATCAGCAGGACGGCGAAGGTGAGCGTGTACGCGTTCACCGTCCATTCGAGCTCCTCCAGGCCTCCGCCGAGGTCGGCGCGGATGGCCGGGAGGGCGGTGGTCACGACGAGGTTGTCGAGGGCCGCCATGAAGCTGGCTATACCGGTGATGACGAGGGCCCAGGCGGCGGGACCGCGCAGGGTTGTGGGCTGCTGTTTCATCGCTTCCCCTTGATGTTAGTTATTACTGACTAACTTTCACGGGCGGAAAAATGGCAGGTACCGGGGCGCGCACCCGGGGGTGCCCGCCGTCACTTCTCCAGACGGCCCTTGGCCCGGGCCGAGGGGTACAGGCCCTCCCAGATGGGGTGGTCCGGCTCGAATCCCATGGCGGCGAGGGTGTTGATCAGCATCCCGAACGCCATGAACGTCGTGGTTTCCTTCTCGTCCGCCCCCAGCGGCAGGTGGACGGTCTCCCAGAGCTTCATCCAGCCGGCGCGCACCATCTCGCCGAACTCCCGCTCGCCCGCGGCCTCGGCGGCCGCGACGGCGACGTAGGTCTGGAGCTGCATCTGCAGCTTGTCGGGGTCGTCGACGATCAGCTGGGTGTAGGCGTTGGCCATCGCGTCCCGGGCCTCCTCGCCCTCCAGCCCCTCCGAGGCGTCGGCGAAGACCTGCCGGGTCTCTTCCATGCACCGGGACGCGGCGGCGAGGAAGATGGCCTGCTTGTTGGGGAAGAGGCGGAAGAGGTACGGCTGCGAGACACCCACCCGCTTGGCGATCGCCTCGGTGGAGGTGCCGTGGTAGCCGCCGCGCGCGAACTCGTGCATCGCGGCGCGGATGACGCTCTCGCGCCTCTCCTCTGCGCTCATCCTGACCATGCAATGAAGTTAGTACTCAATCACTAACTACGTCAAGGAAAAGCCGGGGCACTCCGCACGTTCGGCGGAGTGCCCCCGGAATCTGCCTGGCCGGCCCCTGGTCAGGCGGGTGGTGCGAGCCGGGGGCAGGGCCGGGTCAGGCCAGCTGCACCACGGCCCGGGACATGCCCAGCACCTTCTGCCCGGCGCTCATCGCCGTCAGGTCCACGCGGACCCGGTTGTCGTCGAGCTTGGCGGCGACCTTGGCGCTGACCTCGATCAGGGCGCCCCGGTCGTCGTTCGGGACCACGACGGGCTTGGTGAAGCGCACGCCGTACTCGACGACCGCGGCCGGGTCGCCGGCCCAGTCGGTCACGACCCGGACGGCCTCGGCCATGGTGAACATGCCGTGCGCAATCACGTCCGGCAGGCCCACCTCCTTGGCGAACTTCTCGTTCCAGTGGATCGGGTTGAAGTCACCCGAGGCGCCGGCGTACTGGACCAGGGTGGCGCGGGTGACGGGGAAGCTCCCGGCCGGCAGCTCGGTGCCGACCTCGACGTCCGCGTACGAGATCTTGGCGGTCATCTCAGGCCTCCTCCGCCGCGCGCGCGACGAGCTTCGTCCAGGCGGTCACCACGTGCTCGCCGCTGGCGTCGTGGACCTCTCCGCGGATGTCCAGGATGTCGTTGCCCGCCATCGACTTGATCGCCTCGATGGTGGACGTGACCGAGAGCCGGTCTCCCGCCCGCACGGGCCGGGTGTAGGCGAACTTCTGGTCGCCGTGCACGACCCGGCTGTAGTCCAGACCCAGCTGCGGGTCGGCAATGACCACACCCGCCGCCTTGAAAGTGATCGCAAACACAAAAGTCGGCGGAGCGATCACATCGGGGTGCCCGAGCTCCTTGGCCGCTTCCTGGTCGGTGTACGCGGGATTGGCGTCACCCACCGCCTCCGCGAATTCCCGGATCTTCTCCCGGCCGACCTCGTAGGGATCGGTGGGGGGATAGGCCCGCCCCACGAAGGACTGGTCGAGCGCCATGGCTCACTACCTCCTGGTCGAACTGATCTCTCATGCAGCTGGGGAAACGACACGAGGCCGCCCCCGGAAAGGGACGACCTCGTGACAAGCCTGTTGGTCCGGAGACTCGCTGGGGTCAGCGGGTCTCGCGGTGCGCGGTGTGCGAGTTGCAGCGCGGGCAGTGCTTCTTCATCTCCATGCGGTCCGGGTTGTTACGCCGGTTCTTCTTGGTGATGTAGTTCCGCTCCTTGCACTCCACGCAGGCCAGCGTGATCTTCGGGCGGACGTCGGTGGCAGCCACGTGAGTGCTCCTTGACGGATGGATGGAAGGATGAACGCATAAAAGAGTAGCCGATTGGGAGACCGACCCCACAATCGGCTACTGTTGCTACTTTGAGTAGCGGTGACCGGACTTGAACCGGTGACACAGCGATTATGAGCCGCTTGCTCTACCGACTGAGCTACACCGCTTTGATGTGATCTGCCCCCCACCACGAGTGGCGAGGGACCGTTCACACCAGAGCCCCAATACGGAATCGAACCGTAGACCTTCTCCTTACCATGGAGACGCTCTACCGACTGAGCTATTGGGGCGAGCGATGAAGACATTACACGCTCGGCTGCCGATCGCCCAAATCCTTTGGCCCGGGGCCTTCCGGGGCCCGCTCCCCCGGGCCTGCGGACCTCTCCCGGAGACCGGCACACCCTCATCGGGAACCCGCGGGACTCGCTGGAGCCCCCGTGAAACAGCCGGGATGCCGCGGGCACCACACCGGTACGACTATTTCGCTCCTCCGTGAACCGGGCCCCGGTGCGCCCTACGCTCGGTGCAGGCTGCGTGATCTTGAACACCCGGCACTCCGCGCAGCGCCGCCGCCGTCGTCGTCGACAGGAACGCCCGACCCCGCAGGAGCGCGATGCCCGACAGCCACCCGCAGCAGCCGCCCCACTCGCCGCGCAGCGGCGGCGGCGAGGGCTCGGGCTCCGGAGCACCCGCGGACCCGGCCACCACGCTGCTCCTCAGCGGCGCCCGGCTGACGGACGGCCGCACGGTCGACGTACGGCTCGGCGGGGGCCGGATCGAGGCCGTCGGCACCGTGGGCAGCCTGCCGGCCCCCGCCTCCTCCCGGGTCGACCTGAGCGGCTACCTGCTCCTCCCGGCCCCCGCCGAGCCCCACTCCCACGGCGACACCGCGCTCACGGCCGACTCCGAGGGCCCGGTCTCGTACCGCACGGAGGACGTCCAGCGGCGGGCCACCGAGGCGGCCCTGCTCCAGCTCGGCCACGGCGCGACAGCGGTCCGCTCGCACGTCCGCATCGGGGACGTGCACGGCCTCGGACCGCTGGAGGCCGTGCTCCAGGCCCGCCGGTCGCTGCGCGGGCTGACCGACCTCACCACGGTCGCCGTACCGCGGCTGCTCACCGGAGCGGCCGGCGCGGACGGCCGCGCGATGCTCCGTGACGCGGTCAAGATGGGGGCGACGGTCGTCGGCGGATGCCCCGACCTGGACCCGGACCCCACCGGCTACACCGAAGCCGTGCTGGAGCTCGCCGCCGAGCACGGCTGCCCCGTCGACCTGCACACCGACGGCGACGACCCGGCCCGGCTGTCCCGGCTCGCGGCGATGGCCGGCGGGCTGCGCCCGGGGGTCACCATCGGGCCCTGCGGCGGCCTGTCCCGGCTGCCCCTGGACGTGGCGACCCGGGCGGCCGACCAGCTGGCCGCGGCGGGCGTGACGGTGGCCTGCCTGCCGCAGGGCGACTGCGCCGCCCTGGAGCGGCGCGGCCTGCGGACCGCCCCGGTACGGCTGCTGCGCTCGGCGGGCGTACGGGTCGCGGCGGGCAGCGGCGCCCTGCGCGACGCGGGGAACCCGGTCGGCCGCGGCGACCCGCTGGAGGCCGCGTACCTGCTGGCCTCGCAGGGCGGACTGCGGGCCGCGGAGGGGTACGACACCGTGAGCGCGGCGGCCCGCGAGGCGATGGGGCTGCCGGAGGTCCGGGTCGAGGCGGGTTTCCCGGCGGAACTGCTCGCCGTCCGCGGCGACCGGATCTCCGGGGTGCTCTCGCTCGCGTACAGCCGGATCGTCATCCACCGCGGGCGGGTGGTCGCGCGGACGAGCGCGGTGCGCGAATACTGCGACTCGGCCGTCGCGGTGGCCCTCGACCTGCCCCGGCAGGGCCGGATGGAGCCAGGTCCCTGAGCGTTCGCGGGCAGCGGCACCCGGACCGTCGTACGGTCGGGTCATGCGCATCGTCATCGCTGGTGGACACGGTCGGATCGCGCTGCGGCTGGAGCGGTTGCTCGCCGTGCGCGGCTACGAGGTCGCGGGCATCATCCGCGACCGGGCGCAGGGCGACGACCTCCGGGAGGCGGGGGCGGAGCCGGTGCTGTGCGATCTGGAGACCGCCTCGGTCGAGCAGGTGGCGGCCGTGCTGCACGGCGCGCACGCCGCGGTGTTCGCGGCAGGCGCGGGGCCGGGCAGCGGCGCCGCCCGCAAGGACACCGTGGACCGCGGGGCGGCCGTGCTCTTCGCCGACGCGGCCGAACGCGCCCGCGTGCGCCGCTTCCTGATGGTGTCCTCGATGGGCGCGGACGCCCGGCATCCGGGTGACGACGTCTTCGACGTGTACCTGCGGGCCAAGGGCGAGGCCGACGACCACGTCCGCACCCGGCTCGGCCTCGAGTGGACGGTGCTGCGGCCCGGCACGCTGACGGACGAGCCGGGCACGGGCGTGGTGCGGCTGGAGGCGTCGACCGGCCGCGGAACGGTCCCGCGCGACGACGTGGCGGCCGTCCTGGCGGAGCTGGTCGAGACCCCGGCCACGGCCGGGCTCACCCTGGAACTGATCGCGGGTTCGACCCCGGCCGGGGTGGCGGTCAAGGCGGTCGCCGGGAACTGACCCGCCGGGGGGCGGCCCGGCGGGAGCGGTCGGGGGCGGGAGCGTTCGGGGCTTGAGCGGTCGGGGGCTTGAGCGGTCGGAGCGGGTGATCCGGGGTCAGAAGTCGACCGAGGCGCGGTCGTCGGCGCGTCCGACGGAATCCTGCGCGTACTGCCGCTCGTAGGTGGCGCGGATCCGCTCGATCCGGCCGTCGCGCGCCTTCGCCTCGCCCGCCGGGTAGAGCAGCACGAGGGTGTACGAGCGCTCCCGCTCGATGACGCCCGAGCGGTTGCGCCACTGGCCCCGGCCGGACATCAGGGTGAGCCCCTCGGGGAAGGCGGGGGTGACCTCGCGGTCGATGAACCTCATGAACTGGCCCTCGCTCACCTCCGGTTCCCCGTCGGCCCGTGCCGTCCCGAAGAACAGCCGGGTCTCGACGTACGCCGACCCGCGCGAGCGGGACTCGTCCTGGAAGGTGGCCTGCGCGGCGGGCACGGCGGTCGCGAGCGCGGCCACGAGGGCCCCGCCGGCGAGCAGGGCCCGCGTATCGGAGAATCGCATCACAACGGGACAACGAGACGCGGGCGGCCCCGATGCGGCCCGGCCCCCTGAAGGGTGTTCCGGCGGGCGCGGGCACGACGGGGGCCGAGGGGCCGACCGGGTGCCGGCGAGCGCGCGCGACGGGGGCGGTACGGCCGGCGCCTCACGCACCCCCGGTCAACCCGGGGTCCTGCCGCGGGGCCGGCAGCCCGGCGGCCTCCCTCACGGCGGGGCGCTCGGCGTCCTCCCTCGGGGCCGGCAGCGCGTGCTCCGCACCGACGTTCCGGCGCATGGCCCGCCGCGTGCCTTCGAGCCGGCCCCACACCGCGATGATCTGGGCGTGGGCCTGCTCCGGCGACTCGTCCTCCCGGCGGGGCGGGATCCCGCCGTCGAGCCGCTTGAGCACCCCGTAGACCCTGTTCAGCGCCACATTGACGCCGTTGGCCAGGGTCAGTACGTCGTCGGGGACCCGCATCTGCGCCTCGGAGTGCCGGGCAGCGCGACGCAGCATTCGCGGAGCTTCTCCACGGCCGCCCGCTCCGCCTCGTACCGCCGGTCCTCGACGCGCCGGCGCTCGGCGTGCTCCAGCTCCCTGGCCTTGGCCCGCTCCGCCAGCCGCTGGGTCAGGAGGCCGGAGGCGAGGGTGCCGACGATGCCCAGGAAGGCGATGACGAGCGGGATCACCGAGCCGTCCACGGCACCTCCACCTCCGGGCTCCTGACCGGCCCTCAGACTGCCCCGATCGGGGGACTTTCACCCCACCTTCTGCTGATGCGGGTGCGAGGGCCGATGCGGGTGCGGGTGTGTCAGCCCGTCTGCGACGGGGTCTGCTTGATGCCGTCGACGACCGCCCGGTGCGTGATGGCGCTGGTGGAGGTGACCGTGCCGGGCTTGATCAGGGCTTCGTCGCCGGTGTTCTCCTTCACCTGGACGGTTCGCGCGCCCAGGAAGACGTGGGTCTTCCTGTCGAAGATCCACTCCTCTCGCCGGCCGCTGTTCTCGTCCAGCCGGGCGACTGCCACCCCGTGCCGGCCCACCGCGTCCACCGCGTCCTGCACGACGACGACGCCGGGTATCTTCGCGGCGGCCTTGAACAGGGCCGGGTACAGCTCCGCGGGCGGGTAGCTCTCGCCGAGCAGATCGCCGATGGTGGTGAAGGCCTGCTGGTCGGGCGAGTTCCCCATCCCTTTGGTCTCCTCGTAGATCTTGGCGAGCAGCCTGTCGGGGTCGGTGGTGAGCCTGGCCAGGTAGTCGTACGAGGGGGCGTTCAGGCCGGCCACGGGGGTGTTGCCCAGTTCGTCGGGGAGGCTCAGGGTCTCCCCCTCGGGGCTGTCGTTGACGGCGGGGTCGATCAGCCAGCCCTTGGTGCCGTCGGGCGAGCTCCAGACCTGACGGCGGTGCAGCTCGTGGCCGGCGAGGGTGGTCTTGTCGCCGACGGTCTTGAGGAACGTGCCGGCGGTCTCGGACTCGACGTAGAGGTACTGGCCGGGCAGGACGCGCGGGTGGGGCGCCTTGGCCGCTGCGAGCGAGATCCGGTCGACCAGTTCGGGCAGGCCCTTGGTGCTGGCGGCGAGGACGGGTGTGGTGAGGGCCGGTCCTGTGGCGAGGGCGCCGCCCTCGTGACCGGCGGGCATGGCCAGCATGGCGATGGCCGCCCCGGCCAGCGCGGTGGCCACGAGGGGCAGGGTGATCGCGGGGCGCGGCAGCCGGAAGCGCCGTGTCCGGGCCCGGGCGGCGGCCTGCTCCGTACGCCGGTCCTGCTGGTCCTGCTGGTCCTGCTGAATCTGGGCCATCAGAAGCTCCTTGTGGAACTGGTGGCGGCCCGCGGGCAGGTCGCGCGCCGTCCGGGACAGGAGCTGTGCGTCCCCGTCCCACTCGGCCGGACTCTGCCCGGACGTGTTGGCGTTCATCGGTTTCCTCCCTGCACGGGCCGGATCACGGGTGTGTGATCACCTCTTGTCTGTCGGGCGGGGAGGCCGCCTTCCCGTTGTGCGCGCGTTTTCTGCGGCGCGCGTCCGGGAGCCGGACCGGGGAACGGGCCGGGCTGTTCGTCGCCGGCGAGTACGCGCAGCTTCTTGCGCGCCCGGGACAGTCGGGAGCCGACGGTGCCGACGGCTATCCCGAGGGCTTCCGCCGCGGCTTCGTAGTCCAGGCCCTCCCCCAGGCACAGCGCCACCACCTCGCGCTCCGTACGGCGCAGCGAGGCGAGCGCGGTCAGCGCCTTCGCGAGGCGGCGCCGGTCGTCGACGCGTCCGGCCACCTCGTCGGCGTGGTCGGGAACCGACAGCCCGGCCGCCGCGGCCGCGCTCGCCGCCGCCCGGTACCGCCGGTTGCTCCGGTACTGGTTGCGCGCGGTGTTGGTGGCGATGCCCAGCAGCCATGGCCGCAGGGAGCCGCCTTCGGGGTCGACCCTGTCGCGCAGCCGCCACGCCTCCATGAACGTCGCGGCCATCACGTCCTCGGCCGTCGACCAGTCGGCCGTCAGCCGGAAGGCATGGTTGTAGACCGCGCGGGCACAGCTGTCGAAAAGCTCCGCGAACGCGCTCGAATCCCCGGCCCGTATCCGGGCTCGCATTTGAGTGCTCACGCCCATGAGCTGTCCGGCACCCCCCACCGGCTTCCCGTGACCTGCGCCACACCCTCGCCGCCCCCGTGCAAAGGGAACGAAGAAGCCCCCCTGATCGCGTTTCCGCAGATCAGGGGGGCTTCTATCGCGTGGCGGCGCCAGGATTCGAACCTGGGTAGGCTAAGCCGACGGATTTACAGTCCGCTCCCATTGGCCACTCGGGCACACCGCCATGGGATGTTGCCTGTGGAAGTTCGCTTGCGCGGTGCTCCGTGGCAACGACGTAAACGATACCCGATGCCCGGGGGTGCTTCGCCACCGGATTGATCAGCGCTTCGGGCAGTGGTGGTGGCTAGGCTTTGCGGAGTGGTCCGGGCAGGTCCGGTCCGCACCCCTTTGAGTAATCGCAGCCGACATCAAGGAGCCACAGGACATGGCCGACTCCAGTTTCGACATCGTCTCGAAGGTCGAGCGGCAGGAGGTCGACAACGCCCTCAACCAGGCCGCCAAGGAGCTTTCGCAGCGGTACGACTTCAAGGGCACCGGCGCTTCGATCGCCTGGTCCGGCGAGAAGATCCTGATGGAGGCGAACTCCGAGGAGCGGGTCAAGGCCGTCCTCGACGTCTTCGAGACCAAGCTGGTCAAGCGCGGCATCTCCCTGAAGGCGCTGGACGCCGGCGAGCCGCAGCTGTCCGGCAAGGAGTACAAGATCTTCGCCACGATCGAGGAGGGCATCTCCCAGGAGAACGCCAAGAAGGTCGCGAAGATCATCCGCGACGAGGGCCCCAAGGGCGTCAAGGCCCAGGTCCAGGGCGACGAGCTGCGGGTGAGCTCGAAGAGCCGTGACGACCTCCAGGCCGTCCAGCAGCTGCTCAAGGGCAAGGACCTGGACTTCGCGATCCAGTTCGTGAACTACCGCTGACCTGCGGTTCCGGCGGGGCGGGCCCATGGGCCCGCCCGTGTCGGCGGTACGGCACCACACGCGCCCCCGGGGCACGCCCTCGGCGCGAGAGGTGCTCGTGCGGCGCGCGTGCAGCGTGCGCTCCGTGATCTCCCCCCTGTGGGCCCTTGGGCCCGGGCCCGTGCGCCCACCACGCTGGCTGACGACCGTCACCGTGTGGACAGGGGGTTTCGCATGCCTGGGGCAGGCAGTCTTCGGGACGACTTCGGTGCGTCCGTGGTCGTCGCGCTGGTCGCACTGCCGTTGTGCGTGGGGGTGGCGGTGGCCTCCGGGGTGCCCGCCGAGCTGGGGCTGGTCACGGGCGTGGTCGGCGGGCTGGTCACCGGCTGGTTCCGGGGCAGCTCGCTGCAGGTGAGCGGGCCCGCGGCCGGTCTCACCGTGCTCGTGTACGAGGCGGTCCAGGTCTACGGCGTACGGGCCCTCGGGGTGCTGGTGTGCGCTGCGGGGGCGCTCCAGCTGGCCATGGGGCTGCTCCGGCTCGGACGCTGGTTCCGGGCGATCTCCGTGGCCGTCGTCCAGGGCATGCTGGCCGGCATCGGCCTGGTGCTGATCGCCGGGCAGCTGTACGCGCTCGGTGATGTGACGGCGCCCGGCGGGACGCTGGAGAAGCTGGGCGGGCTGCTGCGGCTCGGCGGGCAGGCGGTCTGGCCCGCGGTGGCGCTGGGGGCGGGAACGATCGCCGTGATGGTGGTGTGGAAGCGGCTGCCGGGCCCCGCCCGGGCCGTGCCGGGTGCGCTGGCCGGGGTCGGGGCGGCGACCGCCGTCAGTGCGGCGCTCGGTCTGCCGGTCGCCAAGGTCGAGGTCACCGGGGTGCTCGCGGCCGTGTCCCCGCCGGCGGCCGGGCAATGGGCCGCGCTGTGGTCGCCGGGCGCGCTGGCGGCAGTGGTCGCCCTCGCGCTCATCGCCTCCGCGGAGACCTTGTTCAGCGCCGCCGCCGTCGACCGGCTGCACGACGGGCCGCGCACCGACTACGACCGGGAGCTCGTCGGGCAGGGCGCGGGGAACACGCTCTGCGGGCTGCTGGGAGCCCTGCCCATGACCGCCGTGATCGTCCGGAGTGCGGCCAACGTCGAGGCGGGTGCCCGGACCCGGGCGGCCCGCATCCTGCACGGCCTGTGGCTGCTGCTCTTCGCCGTACTGCTGCCGCAGACCCTGGCGGCGGTGCCGCTCGCCGCGCTGGCCGGGGTGCTGCTGCACGCGGGGTGGAAGCTGCTGCCCTTCCGGGCGCTGCCGGCGCTGTGGGACACGCACCGCGGCGAGGCGGTGGTGCTGGTGGTGACGGCGGGCGCGATCGTCACCACGAACCTCTTCGAAGGGGTGCTGGTGGGGCTGGGGCTCGCCGTCGCGAAGGCGGCCTGGGAGACCTCGCACGTCCACATCGAGACCCTGCCGGAGACCACCGCCGAGGGCCCGGCGCTGCGGGTGCGGGTGCTCGGGAACGCGACCTTCCTGAGGCTGCCGAAGCTGCTGGACGCGCTGGAGGCGCTCCCTGCCGACCGGCCCGTACGGATCGACCTGAGCGGACTGCGCCACCTGGACCACGCCTGCCTGACGGCACTGGACGGCTGGGAGCGCCGGCGCGGTCCCCGCCCCGGGGCGGCGGATGAAGATCTGATGGCCGGACGGGAGGGCGCACCGGAGCCCGGCTAGGGTCCGGTGCCGTGGAGCAACAGCTGAAGCGGGCGCTCGGGGTGTCCGATGCCGTGGTGATCGGGTTGGGGTCGATGGTGGGCGCGGGTATCTTCGCCGCGCTCGGGCCCGCGGCGCGGGCGGCCGGCGGCGGGCTGCTGCTGTCGCTCGCGCTGGCCGCCCTGGTGGCCTACTGCAACGCCTCGTCCTCGGCGCGCCTGGCCGTGCGGCACCCCGCCTCCGGCGGCACGTACGTCTACGGGCGGGAGCAGCTCGGCCCGTTCTGGGGGTATCTGGCCGGGTGGGCCTTCGTGGTCGGCAAGACCGCGTCGTGCGCGGCGATGGCGCTGACGGTCGGCGCGTACCTCTGGCCGGGGCAGGCGCCTGCCGTCGCGGTCGGGGCGGTGGTGGCGCTGACGGCCGTGAACTACGGCGGCGTGCAGAAGTCCGCACGGCTGACCCGGGTGATCGTGGCGGCGGTGCTGGCCGTGCTGGCGGCCGTCGTGGTGGTGTGCCTGGGCTCGGCCGCGTCGGATCCGGGCCGGCTGGGGCAGGGCGGCGGGGTGACGGCGGGCGGGCTGCTCCAGGGCGCCGGGCTGCTCTTCTTCGCCTTTGCGGGTTTCGCGCGGATCACCACCCTGGGCGAGGAGGTGCGCGATCCGCAGCGCACGATCCCGCGCGCGGTGCCGCTGGCCCTCGGGATCACACTGGCGGTGTACGTCGCGGTGGCCGTCGCCGTGCTGTCCGTCCTGGGCCCGGACGGACTGGCGTCGGCCACGGCCCCGCTGGCCGACGCGGTGCGGGCGGCGGGCGTTCCGGAGCTGGTGCCGGTGGTGCGGGTCGGCGCGGCGGTGGCCGCCCTCGGAGCGCTGCTCTCGCTGATCCTCGGGGTGTCCCGGACCACGCTGGCCATGGCGCGGGACGGCCATCTGCCCCGCCCGCTCGCGGCCGTGCACCCGCGCTTCCGGGTGCCCCACCGTGCGGAGCTCGCCGTGGGTGCGGTGGTGGCGGTGCTCGCGGCCACCGTGGACGTCCGCGGCGCGATCGGTTTCTCGTCCTTCGGGGTGTTGCTCTACTACGCGATCGCGAACGTCTCGGCGTGGACTCTGGGTTCGGTTTTCAAGGTGCGGGCCGTGGCGGCAGTGGGGCTGGCCGGCTGTGTCCTGCTCGCTCTGTCCCTGCCGCTTCGGTCGGTGGCGGCGGGGGCTGCGGTGGTGGGTCTGGGCGCGCTCGTCCACGGCGCCCGGCGCGTGTTCACACGCGGGACCGGAACTCCTCCCAGGGCGTGAACTGCGGCTCTGCGTCGTCCTCGGCGACGCCTCCGTCCTCGTCGTCCGCTTCCCCGGCGAACCAGGAGGTGCCGTCGAGCCAGCCCCTCAGCCAGTCGGCCAGGCCCGGGGCGTCGATGAACCAGGACAGGTCCGGATCTCCCAGGTTCGGGTCGAACAGCAGGACTTGGGCGGTGCCGGAGCGGCTGTCCACGCAGCTGTACATCCCGCAGCCCCAGCTGAGGAACGGCAGCACGCCCTCGGGCCAGCGCCACCCGGACCGGCGCATGTCGGCGTAGCTCCGGACCGCGGAGGCGGGGCCGCCGACGAGGGGCAGGAGGCCGGGCTGCGGACCGAAGTCCCCGTCCGCGACACGGATGTAGAGGCCGGCGAGGAGAGGCGGCAGCGGGAAACCGAGTATCGCCTCGGCGCGGGCGATGTCACCCCGCGCCAGGGGCGCCGGAAGCGGGCCGTCGAAGCCGTCGCGGCACGCGCGGGCCCGGTCGGCAACTTGCTCCAGCAACTGCTCGGTCTCGTCCATGCCCCCCATCGTGGAGCACCCCACTGACAATCGCCCTGACCTGCGGCTCCGTTGGCGTGGGCGGTTCCGTGAGCGTTGGCATGGACGCGGGTGGCGGCGTCCTCGGGCCCCGCGCCGAGCCCGTCGGACGCCGCCGGGGTCACCGGGAGGCGAACGGCGCGTCCGTGGGGACGATTTCGCGGCCCAGCGGGAGCAGCGAGATGGGGATCATCTTGAAGTTGGCGATGCCGAAGGGGATGCCGATGATCGTGATGCACAGGGCGATGCCCGTGACGATGTGCCCCAGGGCCAGCCACCAGCCGGCCAGGACCAGCCAGAGGACGTTGCCCACGCAGGAGGGGGCGCCGGCGTCACGGCGCTCGACCGTGGTGTAGCCGAACGGCCAGAGGGCGTAGAGGGCGATCCGGAACGCCGCGATGCCGAACGGGATGCCGATGATGGTGATGCAGAGGATGAGGCCTGCGAGGCAGTAGCCCAGGAACAGCCAGAAGCCGCTGAGCACGAGCCATATGACGTTCAGGATTGTCTTCATCGGTCCATCTTCACTGGTGACGGCCTGCCATCTGTTCGAGCCTGGCGATGCGTTCGGCCATGGGCGGGTGGGTCGAGAACATCCTGGAGAGCCCCCTGTCCGGGCGGAAGGGGTTCGCGATCATCATGTGGCTCGCGGTCTCCAGCCGGGGCTCGGGGGGCAGGGGAAGCTGTTTCGTGCCCGCGTCGAGCTTGCGCAGCGCGCTGGCCAGGGCGAGCGGGTCGCCGGTGAGCTGGGCCCCCGAGGCGTCCGCCTCGTACTCCCGCGAGCGGCTGATGGCCAGTTGGATGACCGAGGCGGCCAGCGGACCCAGGATCATGACGAGGAGCATGCCGATCAGACCCGGGCCCTCGTCGTCGTCGGACCGGCCGACCGGGATCAGCCAGGCGAAGTTGACCAGGAACATGATCACGGAGGCGAGCGCGCCGGCGACCGAGGAGATGAGGATGTCGCGGTTGTAGACGTGGCTCAGCTCGTGTCCGATCACGCCGCGCAGCTCGCGCTCGTCGAGGATGCGCAGGATGCCTTCCGTGCAGCACACGGCGGCGTTGCGCGGATTGCGGCCCGTGGCGAAGGCGTTCGGCGCCTCGGTCGGGGAGATGTACAGCCGCGGCATGGGCTGGCGGGCGGACGTGGAGAGCTCCCGCACCATGCGGTACAGCTCGGGGGCCTCGAACTCGCTGACCGGGCGGGCACGCATCGCGCGTAGAGCCAGCTTGTCGCTGTTCCAGTACGCGTAAGCGTTCGTCCCGAGCGCCACGAAGACCGCGACGATCAGGCCGGTCCTGCCGAACAGGCTGCCGATGACGATGATGAGTGCCGACAGTCCGCCGAGGAGTACGGCGGTCTTCAGCCCGTTGTGCCGGCGGTGCACGGTACGCCCTCCAAGTGGTGCGGCAGGGGAACCCTGGAGAGGGTCTACGTCCAAGTGGACCCTCCCTACCTGGTCAACGCCACGCGAGGACCGGTGGTTCCCGGCCGCCCGCCCACGGGCACGGGGCGGGGGCGGGACCGGCGGTTGGGCCGAACGGGCGACGCGTGCGTACCGGCGCGCAAGGGCGCGCACGGGGCGCAGCGGCACGCGCGCGGTCGGCCTGCCCGGCGGCCTACTGCGGGAAGAGGCTGCCCGCCGCGAAGCGCAGCACCAGCTGCGGGGCGCCCGAGAGGACCACGGCGACGACGGCGGTGAGGGCGATCGTCACGGTGACGGGCAGCGGCACCCGGGGGCGGACCGGCCCGGCGGTCGCGGCGCCGTCCGCCGACCCCGCCGGCTCCGCGGTCTCCGCCGCGCCCGGCGCCTCTGCCGCGTCCCCGGCGGGGGCCGGGCGGAAGAGGAGCGCCGTCCACTGCAGGTAGTAGTAGAGCGCCACGACGACGTTGACGGCCATGACGACGGCCAGCCAGCCGAGGCCCGCGTCCACGGCGGAGCGGAAGACCGCGACCTTGGCGAAGAGGCCGACGATGCCCGGCGGCAGGCCGGCGAGGCAGAGCAGGAAGAAGGCCAGCGAGAGGGCGGCGAGGGGCCGGCGTGCGTACAGCCCGCGGTAGTCGCTGATCCGGTTGAGCGGCGCGGTGCGGGCGACGAGCGCGGCCACGGCGAAGGCGCCGAGGTTCACGGCGCCGTACATGAGCGCGTAGGCGACGGTCGCGCCGATCTGGTCGCGGTCGGTGTACGCGGCCGCCGCGATCGGGACGAGCAGGTACCCGGCCTGGCCGACCGAGGACCAGGCGAGCAGCCGCACGGCGCTGTGGGCGCGGTCGGGGTCCTGGCGCAGCGCGGCGGCGTTCCCGAGGGTCATCGTGAGCGCGGCGAGGACGGCCAGCACGGGCCCCCAGATGTGGGAGTACGCGGGGAAGGCCAGCACCGTGACCAGGATCAGGCCGGTGAAGCCGACCGCCTTGCCGATCACCGACAGGAACGCGGCGATGGGCAGGGGGGCGCCGATGTACGTGTCCGGCACCCAGAAGTGGAAGGGGACGGCGGCCGTCTTGAAGGCGAAGCCGACGAGGGTGAGCGCGACGCCCGCCATGGCGAGGGTGTCGAGCTGTCCGGGCACGTCCTCCAGACCGTCGGCGATCCGGCTCAGGTGCAGGCTGCCGGTGGCGGCGTAGACGAAGCTGACGCCCAGCAGCGAGACGGCGGTGGCGGTGACGGACGACAGGAAGAACTTGAGCGCGGCCTCGGAGGAGAGCCGGTTCCCGCGGCGCATGCCCACGAGCGCGAAGGCGGGCAGCGAGGCGACTTCGAGGGCGACGATCAGGGTGGCCAGGTCGCGGGAGGCCGGCAGCAGGGCCGCGCCGGCCGCGGAGGAGAGCAGCAGGAACCAGTACTCGCCGGCGGGCAGCCGGGTGTCCTTGACCGCGGTGACCGACAGCAGCGCGGTCAGCAGCGCTCCGGCGAGCACCAGGAACTGCACGATCAGCGCGAAGTGGTCGGCGGCGTAGCTGCACGCGTCCGGTTCGCCGACCACGCAGAAGGTGGTGCGGTCGCCGTCGGTCAGCGGCAGCAGGGACAGCGTCGCGGCGGCGAGGCCGGCCACGGAGATCCAGCCCAGGAGGGCCTTCTTCCGCTCGGCCACGAAGAGGTCGGCGACGAGGACGACCAGGCCGACGACGGCGGCGATGGTCGGCGGCGCGATGGCGAGCCAGTCGATGTTCTGGACGAGGCTGGAGCCGGTGGACGCGGCCAGCACCGCGGTGTCGGAGGCGAGGGTCGCCGTCATGAGTTGCCTCCTGCGAGGAGCTTCTGCACGGCCGGGTCGGTGAGGCCGAGGAGGACCGCGGGCCACAGGCCGGCGAGGACGGTGAGCAGGACGAGCGGGGTCCAGGCGGCGAACTCGTAGCCGTGGACGTCGGCCAGCGGGGCGGGCAGGTCGTCCGGCCTGGCCTCCGGGTGGGCCTCCGGGTCGGCGGGCAGGTGCTCGCCCATGCACACCCGGCGCACGACGATCAGGAGGTACGCGGCGGTCAGGAGGGTGCCGATGCCGCCGATCACCATGAAGGTGAGGAAGGCGGGGCGGCTGAGGCCGGGGGCGGGGTCGAAGGCGCCGAAGAGGGCCAGCATCTCGCCCCAGAAGCCGGCGAGGCCGGGCAGTCCGAGCGAGGCGACGGCGGCGAAGGCGAGCAGGGCGCCGAGGCGGGGGGCGCGGCCGTAGAGGGCGGCGCCGGTGGCTCCGGCGAGGGTGTCGAGGTCGCTGGTGCCGTAGCGGTCCTTGAGCGCGCCGACCAGGAAGAAGAGCAGGCCGGTGATCAGGCCGTGGCCGATGTTGGCGAAGAGCGCGCCGTTGACGCCGGTGGGGGTCATTGTCGCGATGCCGAGCAGGACGAAGCCCATGTGGCCGACGGACGAGTACGCGATGAGGCGCTTGAGGTCGCCCTTGGAGCCCTTGCGGGCCAGCGCGAGGCAGGCGAGGGATCCGTAGATGATGCCGACGACGGCGAAGGCGGCCAGGTACGGCGCGAAGGTCGTCATGCCGCTGGGTGTGACCGGCAGCAGGATGCGCACGAAACCGTACGTGCCCATCTTCAGCAGCACGCCGGCGAGGAGTACGGAGCCGACGGTCGGGGCGGCGGTGTGGGCCGCGGGGAGCCAGCTGTGCAGGGGCCACATCGGGGTCTTCACGGCCAGGCCGATGCCGATGGCGAGGACGGCCAGGAGCTGGGTGGTGTGGGTCAGCCCGCGGCCGTTGTCAGTGGCCAGTGCCACCATGTCGAACGTGCCCGCGCTCAGGCCGATGAGCAGCAGGCCGAGCAGCATGACCACGGAACCGAGCAGCGTGTAGAGGATGAACTTCCAGGCGGCCGCGCGCCGCTGGTCACCGCCCCAGCGGGCGATGAGGAAGTACATCGGGATGAGGACCATCTCGAAGGCGAGGAAGAAGAGCAGCAGGTCGAGGACGGCGAAGGTCGCGAGGGTGCCGGACTCGAGGACGAGCAGCAGGGCGACGAAGGCCTTGGGGGACGGGCCTGCGGGGAGCTTGAAGTAGCTGTAGAGCGCGCAGAGGAAGAACAGCAGCGCGGTCATCAGGAGAAGGGGGAGCGAGATGCCGTCGACGCCGAGGTGGATCCGGACGTTCAGCGCCTGGATCCAGCTGATGTCGGTCGTCGCCTGGAAGCGGGCGGGGGCGTCGTGGTCGAAGCCGAGCGCCAGGGCGACGGCGGCGGCGAGGATCACGCCGGTGACGGTGACGCCGTGGCGCAGGACGGCCTGTTCGGGGCTGCGGCCCTTGAGCCCGGGCGGTGCCGGGAGCAGGGCCGCGGCGGCGCCGAGCAGGGGTGCGGCCACGATGAACGCCAGAAGGAACTGCATCACGGATGCGCTGATATCAATCACGGCTGACTCACGGCTCACGATCCGGCGTTGACGTTGGCAAGGACGGCGGCGGCGACCGCGAGGACCACGGAACCCGCGAGCAGGGCGCTCAGGTAGGTCTGCACGTTGCCCGTCTGGGCGCGGCGGACGAGCGTGCCGAGCAGCCGGGGGCCGGCTCCGGCTCCGCGTACGTACGTGTCGACGACCTCGCGGTCCAGGAAGCGGACCAGCGTGGCGGCGGCCTGTACGGGGCGGACGAACAGCGCGGCGTAGACGGCGTCGAGGTGGAAGCCGGTCGCGGCGTGCGCGTGCAGGGGGCCGAGGAGCAGCCGGCCGGGGTCGGCGGCGGCCGCGGGGGCCTCGGTGCGGGCGGCGTCGCGGGCGGCGCGCTGCCACAGGCCGTAGGTGAGGACCGCGCCGACGAGCGCGGCTCCGGTGCCGAGCAGGCTGGTGAGCAGGGTCGGGGTGAGCTCGTTGCCGTCGAACCAGCCGGGGAGCTCGCCGACGCCGAGTCCGAAGGCGAGGGTGGGGACGGCGAGCAGCCAGAGCACGCCGGTCATGGCGAAGGGCTGGCGGCCGTGGTCGGGGGCCTGCTCGCCGTGGCCGCGGAAGGCCATCAGCCACAGGCGGGTGGCGTAGGCGGCGGTGAGCAGGGCGGTCAGCACGCCGGCGACGAGGACGGTCCAGCCGGCGGCCGAGGGGGCGATGTCGGAGTGGCCGACGGCCGTCTGCTCGGCGGCGACTAGGACGGCTTCCTTGGAGAAGAAGCCGGCGAACGGCGGGAGCGCCGCGAGGGCGAGCAGCGCGATCGTCATGGTCCAGAAGGCGTCGGGGATGCGCTTGGCCAGGCCGTCCATGCGGGACATGGCGGCCAGGGAGTTCGTCCCCGCGGCGTGGATGATCACGCCGGCGCCGAGGAAGAGCAGCGCCTTGAAGAAGCCGTGGGACAGGAGGTGGAAGACGGCGGCACCGCGGTCGCCGACGGCCAGGGCTCCGGTCATGTAGCCGAGCTGGCCGACCGTGGAGTACGCGAGGACGCGCTTGATGTCGTCCTGCGCGAGGGCGGCGAGCGCCGAACCGACCATCGTCACGGCCGCCATGACGGCCATGACCACGAGGGCGGCCTGGGAGGCCGCGAAGACCGGGAGGAGACGGGCGATGAAGTAGACACCGGCGGCGACCATCGTCGCGGCGTGGATCAGTGCCGAGACCGGGGTCGGGCCCGCCATGGCGTCCGGGAGCCAGGTGTGCAGCGGGAACTGCGCGGACTTGCCCGCGACGCCGGCCAGGAGGAGCAGCGCGATCAGGGTCGGGTGGTCGAGGCCGCCCGCGGCCACGGCCCCGAGGATCTTGCTGATCCGGAAGGAGCCGGCGTCCGCGGCGAGCGCGAACATGCCGAACAGGAAGGGGACGTCACCGAGCTTGGTGACCAGGAAGGCCTTGAGGGAGGCGGAGCGGGCCGCCTCGGTCTCCCAGTAGTGGCCGACCAGGAAGTACGAGCAGATGCCCATGATCTCCCAGCCGACCAGCAGCACCATCAGGTCGCCGGAGTAGACGACGAGCAGCATGGCGGAGGTGAACAGTGAGACGAGAGCCGCGTAGGACGGGTAGCGCGGGTCCTCGCGCAGGTACGCCGTCGAGTAGAGCTGGACGCAGGTGGCGACGATGCCGACGAGGACCGCCACGAGGACCGCGAAGCCGTCCAGGTTGAGGGCTAGTTCGATCGGCACCGAGCCGGTGGGGGTCAGTTCCGTGGCGGCGTGGACGTCTTTGCCGTTGCCGACGCGTGCGGCGACGAGTACGGCGAGGACCGCGGCGGCCACGGTGGGCAGCACGGCCAGCGGGCGGACGAATCCGGGGGCCTTGCGGCCGAGCAGCAGTCCGGCCACCGCGCCCAGGAAGGGCAGCAGCGGGACGAGGACGGCGAGGGTCGTGGTGCTCACGCGGCGGCTCCGGTTGCGCGGGCGGCCTGGTCGGCGGGCTGGGTGCTTGCTGTGGTCGGTCCGGGCTCGTGGCCCTCGGCGGTGTCGCGCAGCCTGTCGATGTCCGCGGTGCCGCGGTTGCGGTAGACCATCAGCACGATCGCCATGCCGATGCCGATCTCGGCTGCCGCGATGGCGATGGTGAAGAGGGTGAGGGCCTGGCCGGCGTGCAGGGTGTCGCGCAGCCAGACGTCGAAGGCCACCAGGTTGAGGTTGACGGCGTTGAGCATCAGCTCGACGGACATCAGCACCAGGATGGCGTTGCGGCGGGCGAGTACTCCGTACAGGCCCGTGCAGAAGAGGAGCGCCGCGAGCACGGCGGGATAGGCGAGGTGCATCAGCGCTGCTCCTGACCGGTGCCGTCGGTGGCGGGGGTCTTGCGGGAGAGGACGATCGCGCCGACGAGGGCGGCCAGCAGCAGGACGGACAGCGCCTCGAAGGGCAGCACCCAGTGCCGGAACAGGAACTCGCCGGTGACCTTGGTGGAGCCCTGGGCCGGGCCGTCGAGGTCGATCCAGGTGGTGCGGAAGGCGTCGACGACCACCCAGACCAGGGCGCCGGCCGCGGCCACGGCGACGACGAGGGCCGACAGGCGGTTCCCCGAGTCGGCGTCGGGTGACCGTCCGATGGGGGCCTTGGTGAGCATCAGTCCGAAGAGGAGGAGGACGACCACGGAACCGACGTAGATCAGCACCTGCACCCAGGCGATGAACTCCGCCGTCAGGAGCAGGTACTCCACGGCGATCCCGCCGAGCGCCACGACCAGCCACAGCGCCGCGTGCACGAGCTGCTTGGTCGTGACGGTGACGAGGGCCGCGCCGAGGGTGGCGATGCCGACGAGCACGAAGGCGATCTCGACGCCGGTCGGGGAGAGGAAGCCGGGGCCGGTGGCGGAGCCGGCGGCTGATGCGGCAAGGGTGAGCGTGCTCATCGGTCGGCACCTCCCTCGGGGGCAGCGGGTCCGGACGGGTCGGTCGGCGCGTCGGGGGCGGCGGCCGCCTCGGCCTCGGCGGCAGCGGCGGCCTCCAGCTTCTCGACGGCCTTGCGGGCGGCGGCGAGCTCCTTCGGCTCCTCGGCGGCCGGGTCGAGTGCGGGCGGGGCCGGGACCGTCCACATCCACTCGCGCAGCTTGTCGCGCTCGTGGGTGAGTTCGTGGATGTCCGTCTCCGCGTACTCGAACTCCGGCGACCAGAAGAGTGCGTCGAAGGGGCACACCTCGATGCAGATGCCGCAGTACATGCAGAGGGAGAAGTCGATGGCGAACCGGTCGAGGACGTTGCGGCTGCGCTCACGGCCACCGGGGGCGGCGGCCGGGACCGTCTCCTTGTGGGAGTCGATGTAGATGCACCAGTCGGGGCACTCGCGCGCGCAGAGCATGCACACGGTGCAGTTCTCCTCGAACAGCCCGATGACGCCGCGGCTGCGCGGCGGCAGGTGGGGCTGGACGTCGGGGTACTGCGCCGTGTGGGACCGCTTGGTCATCGTGCGCAGGGTGACGGCGAGGCCCTTGGCCAGGCCGGATCCGGGGATGGGCATTATCCGATCGCCACCTTCACGATGCCGGTGAGCGCGATCTGAGCGAGCGCGAGCGGGATGAGTGTGGTCCAGGCGAGCTTCTGGAGCTGGTCCTCGCGCAGCCGCGGGTAGGTCACGCGGAGCCAGATCACGCCGAAGGCCAGGATGGCGACCTTGAGGAGGGTCCAGACCCAGCCGAGGCCGTCGCCGCCGAAGGGCCCGTGCCAGCCGCCGAGGAAGAGGACGGTCGTCAGGGCGCAGAGGACGACGATGCCGGCGTACTCGGCGAGGAGGAACAGCGCGAAGCGGAGACCGGTGTACTCGGTGTAGGCACCGAAGATGATCTCCGAGTCGGCGACGGGCATGTCGAAGGGGGGACGCTGGAGTTCGGCGAGGCCCGCGGTGAAGAAGACCAGGGCGCCGACGATCTGCCAGGGCAGCCACCACCACTCGAACGCCTCGACGATCCCGGGCAGGGAGACCGTGCCGGCGGCCATGGCGACCGAGGCGGCGGCGAGGAGCATGGGCAGCTCGTAGGCGAGCAGCTGGGCGGCGGTGCGCAGGCCGCCGAGCAGGGAGAACTTGTTCGCCGAGGCCCAGCCGGCCATGAGGCTGCCGAGCACGCCGATGCCCATGACGGCGAGGGCGAAGAACACGCCCGCGTCGACGACCTGTCCGACGGCGCCCTCGCCCCGGCCGATCGGGATCACGAGGATCACGAGGAGGTACGGGAGCAGCGCGACGGCGGGGGCGAGCTGGAAGATCCGCCGGTCGGCGTTGGCCGGGACGATGTCTTCCTTCTGCGCGAACTTGACGCCGTCGGCGACGAGCTGGGCCCAGCCGTGGAATCCGCCCGCGTACATGGGGCCGAGGCGGCCCTGCATGTGGGCCATGACCTTGTGCTCGGTCTGGCCGATGACGAGCGGCATCACGAGGAAGACCGCGAAGACGACGATCAGTCGCAGCGCGACGTCGAGGACGTCGTTCACGCGTCGCCTCCGGTGTCGGTTTCGGGATCGGTGGGGGTTCGGGGCGCGTCCGCATCGCCGCCGGCCGGCTTGTCGGCCTGCGGTTCGGCTGCGGTCCCGTTGTCCGGTGCCGCGCCGTCGGGCTGCGGCGCGGCGGACGGGGGCGCGGGCTCGTCGAACGCGGGACGGGCGTGGTGCCACGGGGCGTCCGGGCTGCGCGGGGTCCGCGGCGGAGCCGGGGGCTCGGCGGGTGCCGCCTTCGGCTCCGCCGGAGTCCCGGGTGCGGCCTGGCTCGCCGAGCCGTCCGCCGTCGTATGGGTGCGAGCCGGGGCAGCCGGGGGCTCGGCGGGTGCCGCCTTCGGCTCCGCCGGAGTCCCGGGTGCGGCCTGGCTCGCCGAGCCGTCCGCCGTCGTACGGGTGCGCCGCGGAGGGCGGGCCGCCGGGGTCTCGGAGGTCGCCGACGCCTCGGAGGCCGCCGGGGTCTCCGGGGCCGCCTGGCTTGCCGAGCCCTCCGCGACCGAGCGGGTGCGGCGGACCGGGGCGCCTTCGCCCGCTGCCGCGCGGGGGCGGCGGGCCGGGGCGCCCTCGGCGCCGGCCGCGCCTGCCGCCGCACGCGGAGTACGGGCCGGGCGGGCCGGGGCCGGCGGGAGCTGGCCCTTCATCGGGCCCCAGTCGTTGGGGTCGGGAACGCCCGGCGGGAGCATCTGCCGGCGCTTCGGGCCGCCGTGGTCCGCGCCCTCGCCCGGCTCCTTCGCCCCGGGCCACGCCTTGGCGACCCGCGCCGCCAGGACGAAGTCCTTGCGCAGCGGGTGGCCTTCGAAGCCCTCGGGAAGGAGGAGCGGGACCAGGTGCGGGTGGTCGGTGAAGACGACGCCGAACATCTCGTACGTCTCGCGCTCGTGCCAGGCCGCGCCCGCGTAGACGGCGACCGCGGACGGCAGCGAGGGGGCGGAGTGCGGGACCGTGGTCCGCAGCAGCAGGCGGCGGACGCGCCCCGACTCCAGCGCGACGACGTGCGCGCACACCCGGAATCCGGTGCCCGGCTCGTCGACCGCGCTCAGCCAGTCGAAGTAGGTGCAGCCCAGCTTGTCCCGGGCGATCTCCAGGGCCGCGATCCAGCTGCCGACCGGCACGTCGACGGTGAGGAGGTCGTAGGCCGACTCGGCCACGGCCTCGACGCCGAACACCTCGCCGGCGGCATCGGGAAGGGAGTCGTACAGGTTCACGCCCGCTCCTCCCCCTCGGCCGAGGCCGGAGCAGAGGCCGGAGCCGCATCAGGAGCGGACGCCGGAGGGGCCGGCGGGGTGACCAGTCCGCTGGTCAGAGCGGCCACCGAAGGACGCGCCGAGCTGTAGCGCTCGTCGAGCGACTCCCGGGCGATCTTCTCCTGGAGCTTGAGGATTCCCTGCAGGAGGGCCTCGGGGCGGGGCGGACAGCCCGGCACGTAGACGTCGACCGGGATGATCTGGTCCACGCCCTTCGTGACGGAGTACGAGTCCCAGTACGGGCCGCCGCAGTTGGAGCAGGCGCCGAAGGAGATCACGTACTTCGGCTCGGGCATCTGCTCGTACAGCCGCTTCACGGCCGGGGCCATCTTGTCCGTCACCGTGCCGGAGACGATCATCAGGTCGGCCTGGCGCGGGCCCGGCGCGAAGGGGATCACGCCCAGGCGGATGAAGTCGTGCCGCGCCATCGAGGCCGCGATGAACTCGATCGCGCAGCAGGCCAGGCCGAAGTTGAAGACCCACAGGCTGTAGCGGCGGCCCCAGTTGAGGACCACCTTCATCGGCTCCGGGGCCAGACGGGCGAGCGCCCCCAGCCGCTTGGGCTCCGGGAGCAGCTCGGGGGCGGAATTCCCGCTCGTAGACGGGCTGGTCACGTCCATTCGAGGACGCCCTTCTTCCATGCGTAGAGCAGGCCGACGGCCAGGAAGCCCAGGAAGATGAACATCTCCACCAGGGTCGTGGCGCCGTATCCGGCGGCGGCGAACACGGTCGCCCACGGGAACAGGAAGATCGAGTCGACGGCGAAGATGACGTAGAGGAACGCGTAGACGTAGTAGCGGACCTGGGTGTGCGCCCAGCCCTCGCCGACGGGGTCCACACCGCATTCGTACGTCAGCAGCTTCTCGGGAGTCGGCACCACGGGCCGCAGCAGCCGGCCGGCGCCGAAGGCCACGGCGACGAACAGCACGCCGATCACTGCGAGCAGCCCGACGACCGAATAACTCCGGAAGTAATCGGCTGCGAGCACTGTGACGGTCGAAACCGTCGGGTCGTTCGGCACGTCCGTTCCTCGCTCCCTGGCCGCTGTCCACGATCTGTTACGGACGGGAGTCTAGGGGGTGTCCCAGACGGGGTGGGGTTATCCCCCGTTCACGCTGCCCCGGCCACCCCATGGCATGACCGGGGCAACGCACGGCAGGCTGTCCGGCATGACCGTGACCAGCCTCGCTCCCGACGACTCCGCCATCGACGACCGGCCACCCGCCGTACGCCCCGTGTACGCGGCGGCCACGTGCAAGGAGATCGCGCACCTCCTCGTCAATCTGCCGATGTCGATCAGCGGATTTGTTTACGTAGTTGTCATGATCGGCGTCGCGAGCGGTCTGTCCGTGACCGCGATCGGGCTGCCCCTGCTCGCACTCGGGCTGTTGGGGTCCCGCCAGCTGGGCAAGCTGGAACGGGGCCGGGCCCGGCTGCTGCTGGGGGTCCGCGTCGACGAGCCGACGCCGATTCCGGCGCGCGGCGGCTTCGGCGGCTTTTTCCCCTGGCTGTGGACGAGCCTGAAGGACCCGGTGGCCTGGCGGACGGTGCTGTACGACGCGGTGCGGCTGCCGTGGGGGGTGCTCACCTTCACCACGGTCACCGTCGGCATCTTCGTCGCCTGGCCGGTGCTGCCGTACGTGGTGCGCGCGATGGCGAACGTCGACCGGGCGATGGTCCGCGCGCTGCTGTCGCCGTCGGACGAGCTGGAACGGCGGATCGCGGAGCTGGAGTCGGACCGCGGGGTCGTGGTCGACACCGCCGCCGCCGACCTGCGGCGGATCGAGCGCGACCTGCACGACGGCGCGCAGGCCCGGCTGGTGGCCCTCGCGATGGGGCTGGGCCTGGCGAAGGAGAAGCTGCTGGAAGACCCGGACGCGGCGGCGGCGATGGTGGACGAGGCGCACGGCGAGGTGAAGCTGGCGCTTCAGGAACTGCGGGACCTGGCCCGCGGGATCCACCCGGCGGTGCTGACGGACCGCGGGCTGGACGCCGCGCTGTCGGCGGTCGCGTCGCGGTGCGTGGTGCCGGGCGGGGTGAAGGTGCTGGTGGACATGCCGACGCGGCCGGCGGAGGCGATCGAGGGGATCGCGTACTTCACGGTCTCGGAGCTGCTGCAGAACGTCAGCAAGCACGCGCAGGCCAGGAGTGCGTCCGTGGAGGTCTGGCGGTCGGGCGACCGGCTGCTGATCCGGGTCGCGGACGACGGGAAGGGGGGCGCGCGGACGGGGCGCGGGACCGGGCTGGCGGGGCTCGCGGAGCGGTTGGGGGCGGTGGACGGGGTGTTCGTCGTCGACTCGCCGGAGGGGGGCGGGACGGTGGTGACGGCGGAGCTGCCGTGGCGGGGGCGGGCCGCGTGACCCGTCCCGGGCCCCGACCGGACCCGGCGTCCCCGGATCCTGACCTGTCCCGGCGTCCCCGGATCCTGACCTCCCCCGGGCCCCGACCCGTCCCGGCGTTCCCGGGGCGGCTCCGGGGCCCGTTTGCGTGCGGCCTCCGTGCCGGTCCGTGCCGGTGCGGGACCGTGGGGGCGGGTTTTGTACGTCGTATCGCTCGGCGGGGCCCGAGGGTGGGGCGCGTCGGGGTCGGTGCGGGGGTGCGCCGGGGTGGGCGGGGTCGGGCCCTGCGGGGCGTTTCCCCCACCCCGCCCCTTCCCGAAACCGCGTGGCGACGCGGACCGCCCGGGGCTGCGCCCCGGACCCGCCGGGTGCACGGGCTGCGCCCGGCACCCGTTTCGGGGGCTCCGCCCCCCGGCGGCCCCACCCCGGGGCTCCGCCCCGGACCCCGCGCCTCAAACGCCGGCGGGGCTGGGGATTGGCCGGGGTCACCTGCGGGGCTGGGGATTGGCCGAGGTCACCGGCGGGGCTGGGGATTGGCCGAGGTCACCGGCGGGGCTGGGGATTGGCCGAGGTCACCGGCGGGGCTGACGAAGCCCAGGGGTGGGGTTAACCCCACGGTGGGACACCTACTCGCTCCATGGTTGCCGGGGGCGGCGGGCGGGAGGGTGGTGGGGTAGGTGGGAGAGCAGCTGAGCAGAACGGACGTACGGACCATGGGCAGCAGTCAGGGCGGGATCATCCATCGGCTTCCTCCGGTGCTGCGGGCTCCGGTCGAGGCGCGGACCTGGCGGGAGTTCGGGCACCTGATGCTCGGGCTGCCGCTGAGCACCTTCTACTTCTGCCTCGCGATCACCGCCATCAGTGCCGGGGCCGGGCTGCTCGTGACCTTCCTCGGGATTCCGGTGCTCGCCGCCGGGCTGGCCATGTGCCGCGGGTTCGGGGCGATCGAGCGGGCGCGGGCCCGGGGGCTGCTGGGGGCCCGGATCGACGAGCCCGAGCCGGTGCGGCCGCGCAAGGGGGGTGCCCTCGCCTGGATGGGCGCGATGCTCAAGAGCGGGGTGTCCTGGCGGCACATGCTCTACAGCGTCATCCACTTCCCGTGGGCGGTGTTCACCTTCTCGGTGTCGCTGACCTTCGTGGCCGTCGGCTGGTCGCTGCTGCTGTACCCGGCGTGGTTCTGGGTCTTCCCCGCGTTCACCGACCAGCCGGGGCTCCAGCTGTTCCAGAACGGCGACTACACCTTCTACCTCGACGCCCCCGTCCTGGTCGCCCTGGCCTGCGGGCTCGGCCTGCTGTTCGTCCTGGCCGCCACTTGGCTGGTGCGGGGGTTCGCGGCGGCCGACCGGATGCTGATCGGCGGTCTGCTCGGCCCGTCCCGGCTGGCCACCCGCGTGACCGAGCTGGAGTCGGACCGCGGGGTCGTGGTGGACACGGCCGCCGCCGACCTGCGGCGGATCGAGCGCGACCTGCACGACGGCGCGCAGGCCCGGCTCGTGGCCCTCGCGATGGACCTGGGCCTGGCGAAGGAGAAGCTGGCCGAGGACCCGCAGGCCGCGGCCCGCATGGTCGACGAGGCGCACGGCGAAGTGAAGATCGCCCTCCAGGAGCTGCGGGACCTGGCCCGCGGGATCCACCCGGCGGTGCTGACGGACCGCGGGCTGGACGCCGCACTGTCGGCCGTCGCGTCCCGCTGCACGGTGCCCGGCGGGGTGCGGGTCTCGGTGGACCTGCCGACGCGGCCCGCGCCCGCGATCGAGGGGATCGCGTACTTCACGGTCTCCGAGCTGCTGCAGAACATCAGCAAGCACGCGCAGGCCAGGACCGCGACCATCGAGGTCTGGCGGTCGGGCGACCGGCTGCTGATCCAGGTCGCCGACGACGGCCTCGGCGGCGCGTCCGCCACCGCGGGCAGCGGGCTCGCCGGGCTGTCGGAACGGCTCGGCGCCGTGGACGGGGTGCTGGTCCTGGACTCCCCGCGCGGTGGCGGGACCGTGGTGACCGCCGAGCTTCCCTGGCGCGGCTAGCCGCCCGCGGGCCACCCGGTCCGCGCCCCTGGGAGGCGCCCCCGCACCGGTGACCGGATCCCGTCCCCTCGGGAAACACCCCTTCGGTCGACCTTGCCTCCGCCCGCGCTCAAGACTGGGATGCTTGGCTCTGCCAGGTACAGGACGAGCGAATGCGGGGCGCGGAATCGTGGAGGACAGGGTACGGGTGGTCATCGCCGAGGATTCAGTGCTGCTCCGAGAGGGCCTGACCCGGCTGCTGACCGACCGCGGACACGACGTCGTCGCAGGCGTCGGGGACGCGGAAGCCCTGATGAAGACGATCGCGGACCTCGCGGCGGAGAGCGCGCTGCCGGACGTGGTCGTGGCGGACGTGCGGATGCCGCCCACGCACACCGACGAAGGCGTGCGGGCCGCGGTACGGCTGCGCGCCGAGCACCCCGGCATAGGTGTGCTCGTGCTGTCCCAGTACGTGGAGGAGCAGTACGCCACCGAGCTGCTGGCCGGATCCAGCACCGGTGTGGGGTACCTGCTCAAGGACCGGGTGGCCGATGTGCGCGAGTTCGTCGACGCCGTGGTCCGGGTGGCCAGGGGCGGGACCGCGCTCGACCCCGAGGTCGTCGCCCAGCTGCTGGGCCGCAGCCGCAAGCAGGACGTGCTGGCGGGGCTGACGCCCCGGGAGCGCGAGGTCCTGGGGCTGATGGCCGAGGGGCGGACGAACTCCGCGGTCGCCAAGCAGCTGGTCGTCAGCGACGGCGCGGTCGAGAAGCACGTCAGCAACATCTTCATGAAGCTCGGGCTCTCGCCCAGTGACGGGGATCACCGGCGGGTCCTGGCCGTCCTCACCTATCTGAACTCTTGATCCACTGACACTCTGTCAGGCACTGCCGATCGGAAACGTCTCAAAGTAGCGTCCAGAATATGAGCACCCCGGGGAAGGGCACCCGTACGGTCGTAGGGTGGGCCTGGGGGCGCCTACGCCTCGAAGGAGGTCCAGTTCAGTGACCAGCCAGGTCAGTAGCCCAGCCGAACAGGCCGACGGGGCCGCGGGGGCTGTCGTTGGTGAACAGCGCACGCCCGTGGCCTCCGGAGAGAAGGAAGTACGCCGCCTCGACCGGGTGATCATCCGCTTCGCGGGCGACTCCGGTGACGGCATGCAGCTCACCGGTGACAGGTTCACCTCGGAGACCGCGTCGTTCGGCAACGACCTCTCCACGCTGCCGAACTTCCCCGCCGAGATCCGCGCACCCGCCGGCACCCTGCCGGGCGTCTCCTCCTTCCAGCTGCACTTCGCCGACCACGACATCCTCACGCCGGGCGACGCACCGAACGTCCTGGTGGCGATGAATCCGGCCGCGCTGAAGGCCAACATCGCCGACGTGCCGCGCGGCGCGGAGATCATCGTCAACACCGACGAGTTCACCAAGCGGCCGATGGCCAAGGTGGGCTACGAGGTCTCGCCGCTGGAGGACGGCTCGCTGGACGCGTACAACGTCCACCCGGTGCCGCTGACCACGCTGACCGTCGAGGCGCTCAAGGACTACGGCCTGTCCCGCAAGGAGGCCGAGCGCAGCAAGAACATGTTCGCGCTGGGCCTGCTGAGCTGGATGTACCACCGGCCGACCGAGGGCACCGAGGCGTTCCTGCGGGCGAAGTTCGCGAAGAAGCCGCAGATCGCCGAGGCGAACGTCGCCGCCTTCCGGGCGGGCTGGAACTTCGGCGAGACCACCGAGGACTTCGCGGTGTCGTACGAGGTCGCACCCGCGACCCGGGCGTTCCCGACCGGCACCTACCGGAACATCTCCGGGAACCTCGCCCTGTCCTACGGCCTTATCGCGGCCGGCCGGCAGGCGGATCTGCCGCTCTACCTGGGCTCTTACCCGATCACCCCGGCTTCGGACATCCTGCACGAGCTGTCGAAGCACAAGAACTTCGGCGTGCGGACCTTCCAGGCCGAGGACGAGATCGCCGGTATCGGCGCGGCGCTCGGCGCGGCGTTCGGCGGCGCGCTCGCGGTCACGACCACGTCCGGGCCGGGCGTGGCCCTGAAGTCGGAGACCATCGGCCTGGCGGTCTCGCTGGAGCTCCCGCTGCTGATCGTGGACATCCAGCGCGGCGGCCCCTCGACGGGCCTGCCGACCAAGACCGAGCAGGCCGACCTGCTCCAGGCGATGTACGGGCGCAACGGCGAGGCACCGGTCCCGGTGGTCGCCCCGCGGACCCCGGCGGACTGCTTCGACGCGGCCCTGGACGCGGCCCGGATCGCCCTGACGTACCGGACGCCGGTGTTCCTGCTGTCCGACGGCTACCTGGCCAACGGCTCCGAGCCGTGGCGGATCCCGGATTTGGACGACCTCCCCGACCTGCGGGTTCAGTTCGCCACCGGCCCGAACCACGAGCTGGCGGACGGCACCGAGGTCTTCTGGCCGTACAAGCGCGACCCGCAGACCCTGGCCCGCCCCTGGGCGGTGCCGGGCACCCCGGGGCTGGAGCACCGGATCGGCGGGATCGAGAAGCAGGACGGCACGGGCAACATCTCGTACGACCCGGCGAACCACGACTTCATGGTCCGCACCCGCCAGGCCAAGATCGACGGCATCGAGGTGCCGGACCTGGCCGTGGACGACCCGGACGGCGCGAAGACCCTGGTCATCGGCTGGGGCTCGACCTACGGGCCGATCACCGCGGCCGTACGCCGGCTGCGGCTCGCCGGGGTCCCCATCGCGCAGGCCCACCTGCGCCACCTGAACCCCTTCCCGCGGAATCTGGGTGAGGTCCTCAGGCGTTACGACAAGGTAGTGGTGCCGGAAATGAACCTCGGCCAGCTCGCCACCCTGATCAGGGCGAAGTACCTGGTCGACGCACAGTCGTACAACCAGGTGAACGGCATGCCGTTCAAGGCGGAGCAGCTCGCGACGGTTCTCAAGGAGGCCATCAATGACTGAGGTGACCGAGGCGCCCACCCTGCTGTCCCTGGTGCCCAAGGCCGAGGCCAGGCAGTCCATGAAGGACTTCAAGTCGGACCAGGAGGTCCGCTGGTGCCCGGGCTGCGGTGACTACGCCGTGCTCGCCGCCGTGCAGGGCTTCATGCCCGAGCTCGGGCTGGCGAAGGAGAACATCGTCTTCGTCTCCGGCATCGGCTGCTCCTCCCGCTTCCCGTACTACATGAACACCTACGGGATGCACTCGATCCACGGCCGCGCCCCCGCCATCGCCACGGGCCTGGCGTCCTCGCGCCGGGATCTGAGCGTATGGGTGGTCACCGGTGACGGTGACGCACTGTCCATCGGCGGCAACCACCTGATCCACGCCCTGCGGCGGAACGTCAACCTCAAGATCCTGCTGTTCAACAACCGGATCTACGGGCTGACCAAGGGCCAGTACTCGCCGACCTCCGAGGTCGGCAAGCTCACCAAGTCCTCCCCGATGGGCTCCCTCGACGCGCCCTTCAACCCGGTGTCCCTCGCCATCGGGGCCGAGGCCTCCTTCGTCGCCCGGACCGTGGACTCCGACCGCAAGCACCTCACCGAGGTGCTGCGGCAGGCCGCCGACCACCAGGGCACGGCGCTGGTGGAGATCTACCAGAACTGCAACATCTTCAACGACGGCGCGTTCGAGGTCCTCAAGGACAGCGAGCAGGCCCAGGAAGCCGTGATCCGCCTCGAGCACGGCAAGCCGATCCGCTTCGGCATCGACGGCCACAAGGGCGTCGTCCGCGACCCGGCCACCGGCGACCTGAAGGTCGTCCAGGTCACCCCCGACAACCAGTCGCAGATCGTCGTCCACGACGCGTACAGCGCCAGCCCCACCCAGGCCTTCGCGCTCTCCCGCCTCGCCGACCCGGACACCCTGCACCACACGCCCATCGGCGTGTTCCGCAGCACGCGGCGCCCGGTCTACGACACGCAGATGGCGGAGCAGCTCGACACCGCCATCGAGCAGAACGGCAAGGGCGACCTGGGCCGGCTGCTCGCGGGCAACGACACCTGGACCGTCGTCGGCTAGGCGGCACCCCACGCCGCACGGCACCCGGCATACGCCGAGGCCCGGATCTCCTACGAGGTCCGGGCCTCGTCGTATGCGGCGCGGGCGCGCTGCACGTCCGCGGTGCGCCGCTCCGTCCAGCGGGCCAGCGCCCACACCTGCTCGGCGGCCTCCCGCCCCATGGCCGTGAGGGAGTAGTCGACGCGCGGCGGGATCACGGGCTTGGCGTCGCGCAGCACGAAGCCGTCGCGCTCCAGCGTCTGCAGGGTCTGGGCGAGCATCTTCTCGCTGACGCCGCCGACCTCGCGGCGCAGTTCGCTGAACCGGTACGAGCGCTCCACCAGCGCGGCCAGGACAAGGACGCCCCAGCGGCTGGTGACGTGCTCCAGCACTCCGCGGGACGGGCACATCGGGGCCTTCACGCTTACTTCCACACCAGTACCTTACTTCAAAGTGTGTACTTACGAATCGATAGCGCTCTCCGTAGGGTGGTGTCACACCCCGAAAGCACCCCTAGGAGCGCGCCATGAGCATCGTCGTCACCGGAGCCACCGGAGCCCTGGGCAGTCTCGTCGTGGAAGAGCTGCTGGCCACCGTCCCCGCCGAGCGCATCGCCGCCGTCGTGCGCGACGAGAAGAAGGCCGCCGGCCTCGCCGCCCGCGGGGTCGAGCTGCGCGTCGCCGACTACGACGACCCGGCCTCCCTGGCCGGGGCCTTCCGGCCCGGCGACCGGGTGCTCCTGATCTCCGGCAGCGAGGTCGGCCGCCGCATCCCCCAGCACACCGCCGTGATCGGGGCGGCCCGGGCGGCCGGCGTGGCACAGTTCGCCTACACCGGGATCCTGGGCGGTCCGGAGGCCGACTTCGACCTGGCCGCGGAGCACCGCGCGACCGAGCAGGCGATCCTCGACTCGGGCCTGCCGTACACCTTCCTGCGCAACGGCTGGTACCACGAGAACTACACCGCCGGGCTGGGGCCGGTGCTGGAGCACGGCGCGGTCGTGGCCAGCGCGGGCGAGGGCCGGGTCGCCTCCGCGGCGCGCGCCGACTACGCCGCCGCGGCGGCCGCCGTCCTGACCGGCGAGGGGCACGTGAACCGGGCGTACGAGCTCAGCGGCGACACCGCCTGGAGCCTGGCCGAGTACGCGGCCGAGGTCGCGGCCCGCTCGGGCCGGGAGGTCGCGTACGCGGACGTGCCCGCCGAGGCCCACCTGGCGGTGCTCACCGGCGCCGGAGTGCCCGAGGCCTTCGCCGCGATCCTCGTCGACGTCGACGCGGCCATCGCGCGCGGGCGGCTCGCGGACACCAGCGGGGACCTTTCGCGGCTGATCGGCCGCCCGACCACGCCGATCGGCCAGGCGATCACCGAGGCACTGGCCGGCCACCTCGCACAGCCGTCCACGTAATGAGCATTTCCCCACTATGGGCATGACAGATGGCCCTCCCGGCGTTACGGTCATCAGGTTGGCTTGAAGTCGTCCAGGAGGGCCCGTGAAGTCAGGCAGCGAGCAGCGGGCAGGTTTGCTCTACGGTTTCGGCGCATACGGCATGTGGGGGCTCGTCCCCTTGTTCTGGCCACTGCTCAAGCCGTCCGGCGCGGTCGAGATCCTCGCCCACCGGATGGTCTGGTCCCTCGGCTTCGTGGCCCTGGCCCTGCTGGTGATGCGCCGCTGGGGCTGGATACGCGAGCTACTCCGGCAGCCCCGCAAGCTGGCCCTGACCGCGGTCGCGGCCTCCGTGATCACGGTCAACTGGGGCGTGTACATCTGGTCCGTCAACAACGGCCAGGTGGTCGAGGCCTCGCTCGGCTACTTCATCAACCCGCTGGTCACCATCGCCATGGGCGTGCTGCTGCTCGGCGAGCGGCTGCGCCCGGCCCAGTGGGCGGCGGTCGGCATCGGCTTCACGGCCGTGCTGGTGCTCGCCGTCGGGTACGGGCGGGTGCCGTGGGTCTCGCTCGTCCTGGCCTTCTCCTTCGCCACGTACGGACTGATCAAGAAGAAGGTCAACATCGGCGGCCTGGAGTCGCTGGCCGCCGAGACCGCCGTGCAGTTCCTGCCGGCCCTCGCCTACCTGCTGTGGCTGAGCTCGGCCGGCGAGTCGACCTTCTCCGGCGAGGGACCCGGCCACGTCGCGCTGCTCGCCGCCACCGGCGTGGTGACGGCCGTGCCGCTGATCTGCTTCGGGGCGGCCGCGATCCGCGTGCCCCTGTCCACCCTGGGCCTGCTCCAGTACATGGCGCCGCTCTTCCAGTTCGCACTGGGTGTCGTGTACTTCCACGAGGCGATGCCGGCCGAGCGCTGGGCGGGCTTCGGCCTGGTGTGGACCGCACTGGTCCTGCTCACGTGGGACGCGCTGCGCACGGCCCGCCGCACCCGGGCGGCAGCGGCCCTGCTGTCGCACCAGGCAGCCGCCCCGCATGCCGCGACCCCGCACGCGCAGGCTCCGCGCCCGCCCGAGGCGGCTCGCGAACCGGCGTAATCCCCCTCGCGGATCCCTCGCACGGGCTCCCTGACCCCCGTCCGGACCGCCACGCACACGCCCCATACACCCCGGCAGACGCCCGCGCCCACACTGGTGCGGGCGTCTGTCCGTATTCCGAACAACCTTGACCGGATTACGCTCTTGACGGAGTGTCACACTCTCGCTGAACATCGGGCTCGCACAGACGCTCTATCCCCGCACGTTCCGTCCCATCCCCGTACGGAATCCCGGAGCCCCCACATGAGCCTCTCCGTCTCCCGGCGGCTGGCCGCCGCGACCGCTCTCGCGGTCGCCGGCCTCCTCGCCTCCACCGCGCCCGGCGCACTCGCCGCTCCCACGGCGGCCACCGCGGCCCCCACTCCGCCGGACATCCCGCTCGCCAACGTCAAGGCCCACCTGTCCCAGCTGCAGACGATCGCCACGAACAACGGCGGCAACCGCGCACACGGCCGGACCGGCTACAAGGCCTCGATCGACTACGTGAAGGCGAAGCTGGACGCGGCCGGGTTCACCACCACGCTGCAGACCTTCACCTCCAGCGGCGCGACCGGCTACAACCTGATCGCCGACTGGCCGGGCGGTGACCCCAACTCCGTGCTGATGGCGGGCGCGCACCTGGACTCGGTGAGCTCCGGCGCCGGCATCAACGACAACGGCTCCGGTTCCGCGGCCGTCCTGGAGACCGCGCTCGCCGTCTCCCGCGCGCAGCTCCAGCCGACCAAGCACCTGCGCTTCGGCTGGTGGGGCGCGGAGGAGCTCGGCCTGATCGGCTCGAAGTACTACGTGAACAACCTGCCCGCGGCCGAGCGCGCGAAGTTCTCCGGCTACCTGAACTTCGACATGATCGGCTCGCCGAACCCGGGCTACTTCGTCTACGACGACGACCCGGCCATCGAGCAGACGTTCAAGGACTACTTCACCGGGATCGGCGTCCCGACGGAGATCGAGACCGAGGGCGACGGGCGCTCGGACCACGCCTCCTTCAAGAACGTGGGCATACCCGTCGGCGGCCTGTTCACCGGCGCCAGCAGGACCAAGAGCGCGGCCCAGGCCCAGAAGTGGGGCGGCACGTCCGGCCAGGCCTTCGACCGCTGCTACCACTCCTCCTGCGACAACACCTCGAACATCAACGACACCGCGCTCGACCGCAACAGCGACGCCGTCGCCTACGCGATCTGGCACCTGGGCGCCTCCACGCCGGTCCCGCCCGGCCCGTCCTTCGAGAACACCACGGACGTCAACATCCCGGACTCCCCCGCCGGCGCGGTGACGTCGTCGGTCACGGCCGTCAACGTGCCCGGGAACGCGCCGGCCACCACGAAGGTGGACGTCAACATCGTCCACACGTACCGCGGTGACCTCATCGTCGACCTCGTCGCCCCCGACGGCACGGTCTACAACCTGCACAACCGCAGTGGCGGCAGCGCCGACAACCTCGTCCAGAGCTACACCGTCAACGCCTCCAGCGAGGTCGCCAACGGCGTCTGGGGCCTGCGGGTGAGGGACGCGGCCGCGCAGGACGTGGGCTACATCAACAGCTGGAAGATCACCTTCTGACGCAACGGGTGAACTCCGCCCCACCGCAGCACCGCTGACCGTAGCCGCCGTCCCCCGCCTTCCGGTGCGGGGCGGCGGCTGCCGCGCGAAACGGCCCCTACGGAGTGCCGGAACCGGTGTCCGCGTCGTCCGCAGGCTGCTGCTGCGGATCCTGGATCCGGGCGCGCAGCTCCTCCGCGACCCCGCCGATGTCGACGCGCCCCAGCTTCGCGGCCTCGACCAGGTCGCCGAGGTCCTCGGGCGAGGGCAGGTGCCGGGCCCCGGCCACCCGCAGGTAGGAGCGGGTGGCGGCGGCCGCGTAGAACTCGTTCATCGGCGATTCGAGCGCCGGGCACACCGCGAGCGTGTGCAGGAACGCCGCGGCCCGCCAGGCGGTGTCCGGGGCGGGCTGCTCGGGGACCAGCACCAGGTCGCTCTGGTGGCGGGCGACCGCGGCCTCGACCCCGGAAGGGTCCCAGACGGCCGGGTCGGACGGGAGATGGTGGGCGAGCGCCGTCCAGGCCCACTCCATGGTGATCTTCAATTCCCGAACCGCTCCTGGAAGTAGCCCCAGTGGTCGGCGAACTCGTCGATGCCGGTGAGGAACTTGCGCCGGTCCTCGTCCAGTTCGCGCTCGGTGACCTCGGTGATCAGCGCGGTGACGGTCGTCCCCAGCGCCGCCGCACGCGCCTTCAGGCGGTCGTGGAACTCCTCGTTCAGGCGGATGGTGACGTGTCTCGACATGCCTTTCACCGTACAGCGGGCCTGCTGTACGGGGTACCGGAACGGCCGAAGGGTGGGCCGGGACACAGTCCCGGCCCACCCTTCGATCCTCGCGTCGCGCGGTGTCGCGCCGCCGTTACTTCGCCGAGTCCGCGGCCTTCACCAGCGCGTCCTTGGTGACCGTGCCGACGTAGACGGTGCCGTCGTCGGTGATCAGGGCGTTGACGATGCGGGTCGAGAACACCCGGCCCTCGCCGAACTTCCCGGAGACCTTGTCACCGATCGAGTCGATGAACTGCTGGGCCTCCTTGGGGACGTCCGTGTCGGCCTCGTTGCCCGCGACGGCGTTCAGGCCCTTGCCGCCCGGCACCTCGATCCGCGCGATCGTGGCCCAGCCCTCGCCCAGGATCTTCAGGTCGCGCGCGCCGTCGCCCGCGGCGCCGCCGGTCAGACCCCCCAGGCCGGGGATGGCCTCGAGCGCCTTCAGGCCGTCCGAGCCGTCCTTCCCGAAGCCCTTGTCCGGGCCCTTGCCGTGCTCTTCGCCCGGCAGGCCCTCGGTCACCTTCGCGCCCTTGGGCGGGGTGAAGGTGAAGGTGTCCGCGGACGGCCGGGAGAAGTCGACCTTGGTGAAGCCGGCGTCCAGGATCGGCTTGCCGCCTTCGCTCGCCAGCACCTGGAAGCGCAGCGGGGTGCCGTTCTCCGCGTCCACCGCGATCTTCACGGAACCGATCGTGGAACCGCTCTGCTTCGGCTTGAGGACCAGCTGGTACGCGTCGCGGCCGGCCACCTGCGCGGTGTCGCCGACGCTCACCTCGGTGGTCGGGCCGGCGGCCTTCAGGGCCTCCTCGGCCATCTGCTTGGGCGTGCCCGGCAGCCGGTCGGCCGTCTTGTGGTCCTTGCGGTCCTTCAGGTGCCCGGGCGCGCCGCCCTCGGAACCGGTCTTGTCGTGGAAGACCTCGCCGGACTTGCTGTCGTATCCCCAGACGTCCTGGCCGTTGTGGACGAGGCTGTACTCGTCCTTGCCGTCGAGGAAGGTGAGCTTCTGGCGGTCCGGGCCGTCGGCTGCGACCTTGACCGTGTGGGTGCCCATGGCCAGCTGGGTCAGCTTCTCCTGCGGGTCCGCGGACCCGCCGGTCATCCCGCTGCCGCCGGTCAGGCCGCTCAGCAGGCCGCTCCCGAGGTCCGGCAGGCCCAGGTCGGTGCTGATCTTCGCCGTGCCGGACAGCTGCTCCGTGTCCGAGGCGGCGATCTTCTCGACGAGCTGCTGCGCCGTGATCTTCGGCAGGTCGGGGCTGCCGGCGTTCGCCATGGCCGGGACCATGGCGACGGCCGTGACAGCCACCGCCGCCACCGCTATCGGTACGGCGTACCGCGCGGCCTTGCGGCGGCCCGCCCGGAGGTCGACGGCCTCGTCGTGGCCGTCAACCGGAGTCTGTGCGTTCGGTGCCATGTCTGCCCTACCTCTGTGTACGGCGGCGGCATGCCCGTCTGTTTGTGTACACGTCCACCCCTCGCCGCCTGCGTCACCCGATCTGGTGGGGATGGTGTACCCATCTGACCAAATCGGGCGGTACGAAGCGTCAGACCCCGGAATCAACTCCGCGTACTACGCAGGGATGACACCGCGGGCCGTTTCCTCCCCCGTCCCGTAGGGGTCGGGGGAGGCGAGCAGCTGCACGAAGGTGTTACCCGGCGCGGTGCACCACGGCGTCGCACAGCTCGACGAGCGCGGACTTGGCGAAGCACTCGGGGAGCGGGGCGAGCGTGGCGCGCGCCTCCTCGGCGTACCGGACCGTGTCGCGGCGGGCCTGGTCCAGGGCGGGGTGCACGCGCAGCCGGGCGAGCGCCTCGGCGTGCCGGGCGTCGTCCGTCAGATCGCCGTCGAGGAGCCGTACGAGATCCAGGTCCTCGGCCTTGCCGTCCCGCGCGGCCGTCTCGCGCAGCCGCAGCACGGGCAGGGTCGGGATGCCCTCGCGCAGGTCGGTGCCCGGGGTCTTGCCGGACTCGTGGGAGTCGGAGGCGATGTCCAGGACGTCGTCGGCCAGCTGGAAGGCGGTGCCGAGGCGCTCGCCGTACTGGGTGAGGATGTCGACGACGGATTCGTCGGCGCCGGACATCATCGCGCCGAAGCGGCCCGAGACGGCGACCAGCGAACCGGTCTTGCCGGCGAGGACGTCGAGGTAGTGCTCGACGGGGTCCTGGCCCTCGCGCGGGCCCGCGGTCTCCAGGATCTGACCCGTCACCAGCCGCTCGAAGGCCTCCGCCTGGATGCGGACCGCCTCCGGGCCGAGGTCGGCCAGGATGTGCGAGGCGCGGGCGAAGAGGAAGTCACCCGTGAGGACCGCCACGGAGTTGCTCCAGCGGGTGTTGGCGCTGGCCACCCCGCGGCGCACGTCCGCCTCGTCCATCACGTCGTCGTGGTAGAGCGTCGCCAGGTGCGTGAGCTCCACCACCACGGCCGAGGGCACGATGCCGGGCGCGTAGGGGTCGCCGAACCGCGACGCGAGCATCACGAGCAGCGGCCGGAAGCGCTTGCCTCCCGCGCGCACCAGGTGCTGTGCGGCTTCCGTGATGAAGGGGACGTCGCTCTTGGTGGCTTCGAGCAGACCCTCCTCGACGGCGGCCAGTCCGGCCTGGACATCGGTCTCAAGAGCCTGGTCCCGCACGCTCAGTCCGAACGGCCCGACGACGGTCACGAGGGGTACTCCTGTCTGCTGACGATCACACGGATTGTCGATGTGTCGCTGCCATCACTCAAGTCAGCGTATCCGGTCCATTTTCGATCACGGAGAGCACCCGGGCGCCATGTCCCGCGCAGTGCCCGAAGAGCCCCGGTATGTTCATGAGAAGTCCATAGAAACCAGAGAGGGTGTTTTGTCCAGAATCTTGACCGACGTGGAACCGGGCGAACCGGAGGCGGAGCATCCGCCCGCGGCCGACGACCACGCCTTCTTCGGGCAGCCCCGCGGCCTGGCGACCCTGTCCGGTCTGGAGGTCTGGGAGCGCTTCTCGTTCCTGGGCATGCAGGCCATCCTCGTCCTCTACTTCGCGGACACGGTCGCGAACGGCGGACTGGGGATGGACCCCGGAACCGCGGCCTCCGTCTCGGCGGCCTACGGAACCATGGTCTACCTCGTCTCCGTCGCGGGCGGCTGGCTCGCCGACCGGATCCTCGGCTCGTACCGCGCCGTGCTCTGGGGCGGCATCCTGATCGCCTGCGGCCACTACGCGATGGCCGTGCCGACCACCGCCATGACCTGGACCGGACTCGGCCTGATCAGCGCCGGCACCGGGCTGCTCAAGCCGAACGTCGCCAGCATGGTGGGCAAGCTCTACCGCACCGACGACGACCGGCGCGACGCGGGCTTCGCCCTGTACTACATGGGCATCAACATCGGCGCCTTCGCCGGACCGCTGATCACGGGCTGGCTGGGCGAGCACAAGGGCTGGCACTGGGGCTTCTCCGCCGCCGCGGTCGGCATGACGGCCGGTCTGGTCCAATACGTGCTGGGACGCCGCCATCTGGCGGGGCGCAAGCACTCCGCAGAGTTCGCCCTCGCGCCCGCCGCCATGCGGCGCGCCGTGTGGACGATCGCCGGCGGACTGCTGGGCCTGGCCGTGCTGTGCGGGCTGCCGGCCGCCGCCGGCCGGCTGACCATGGAGCGCTTCGTCGACGTGCTGACGCTCATCTCGGTGATCGCGCCGGTCGTCTACTTCACGGTGATGTTCCGCAGCCCCCGGGTGACCCCGGCCGAGCGCGGCCGCCTGAAACCGTACGTGGTGCTCTTCCTGGCGTCGGTCGCCTTCAACTTCATCCTGTTCCAGGCGTACTCGACGATGATGCTGCTGGCCTCGACGAACGCCAGGACCACGATCCTCGGCTTCGACTTCCCGGCGAGCTGGTACGCCTCCGCGCTCGGCGCCTTCGAGGTGGCGCTGGCCCCGGTGGTCGCCGCCGTGTGGGTGCGGATGGGCCGCCGCCAGCCGCACGTCTCCAACAAGATCGCCATCGGGGTGATCCTGGGCGGCCTCTCCTTCCTGCTGATGGTGATCCCCACCTCCGGGCACGCCTCGGACTCGTACCGCATGGCCGCCTGGTGGATCGTCAGCTCGTACCTGCTGCTCGGGCTCGGGGACATCCTGCTGGAGACCTCGGGCATGTCCGCGACGACCAAGCTCGCACCGAAGGCCTACAGCAGCCAGACCATGGCCCTGTGGTTCCTCTCGCTCGCCCTCGCCAACGGCATCCAGGCGCAGGTGGTGAAGGTCTACGGGCACGTGTCGAACCCCGTGTACTTCGGAGTCAACGGTGCCGTCGCGGTCGCCGCCGGCCTCGCCGTGATCGCCCTCGCGCCCTGCCTGCGGCGCACGATGCACCCCGTGCACTGACAAGGACGCCCATGATCATCCGTACCGCCTTCCCGTACGAGACCGCCCACGAGGACGTCCGCATCCCCCTGCCGGACGGCACCAGGCTGTACGCGCGGATCTGGCGCCCGGTCACCGACGAGCCGGTCCCGGCCCTGCTGGAGTACCTGCCGTACCGGCTGACCGACTGGACCGCCCCGCGCGACTGGCAGCGCCACCCCTGGTACGCGGGCCACGGCTACGCCTCCGTCCGCGTCGACGTGCGCGGGCACGGCAACAGCGAGGGCCGTCCGGGGGACGAGTACGACGCCCGGGAACTGGCCGACGGGGTCGCGGTGGTGGAGTGGCTGGCGGCGCGGCCGTGGTGCACGGGCGCGGTCGGCATGTTCGGCATCTCCTGGGGAGGCTTCAACTCGCTCCAGATCGCGGCCCTGGCGCCCGGGCCGCTGAAGGCGGTCGTCACCGTCTGCTCCACGGACGACCGCTATGACAACGACGTGCACTACATGGGCGGCTCGGTACTGGCGGTGGACATGCACGCGTGGGCGGCGACGATGCTGGCCTTCGCCTCCCGCCCGCCGGACCCGCGGTACGCGGGGGACGGCTGGCGGGAGCAGTGGCTGGACCGGCTGGAGTCGGTGGAGCCGCTGATCCACACCTGGCTGTCCCACCAGACCCGCGACGCGTACTGGAAGCACGGGAGCGTCTGCGAGGACTACTCCGCGATCCGTGCGGCCGTGCTGGCCGTGGGGGGCTGGCACGACCCCTACCGGGACACGGTCCTGCGGCTGGCCGAGCACCTGCCGGCGGACCGGGTGCGCGCGCTGATCGGGCCCTGGTCGCACCAGTACCCGGACCGCGGGCTGCCGCCCGGACCGGCGATCGGCTTCCTCCAGGAGACGCTGCGGTGGTGGGACCACTGGCTCAAGGGGGCGGACACCGGCGTGATGTCCGAGCCGCTGCTGCGGTCCTGGATCAGCGAGTCGCACCCGCCGGCGACCGGCTACGACGTGCTGCCGGGCCGCTGGGTCGGCGACCGCGCCTGGCCCTCCCCCGCGGTCACCCCCGTCCGGTACGGCTTCCAGGGCCCGCCCGTGAAGGTCGCCTCGCCGCAGCACACGGGCGTGGACGCGGGCCGGTTCTTCCCCTTCGGCAACGACGCCGACCTGCCGCCGGACCAGCGCGAGGAGGACGCGCGGTCGGCCTGCTTCGAGTTCCCGGTAGCGGACGCGCCGGTCGAGATCCTGGGCCGGCCCCGGGTGACGGTCCGGCTGCGGATGGACGTACCGCACGGGCAGGTCGTCGCGCGGCTCTGCGACGTCGCCCCCGACGGGTCCTCGACGCTGGTCACCCGGGGGGCGCTCAACCTGTCCGCGCGCTCCGGGCGCGACACCGCGCTGTCCTGGCCCGCGGGCGCGACCGAGGACGTCTCCTTCGACCTGAACGGCATCGGCCACTCCTTCCCCCCGGGCCACCGGATCCGGCTCGCGCTCTCCTCCGCGTACTGGCCGTGGATCTGGCCGCGGGCGGGCTCGGAGGCGGGCTGGACCATGGAACCGGCCGGCAGCTCCCTGGAGCTCCCGGTCCGCAGCCCCGCCGCCGACGCCGGCGCCGCGGAGATCGTCTTCGGGCCCCCGGAACAGTCCGGGCCGCTGGGGGTCTCGTACCCCGCCACGCTGGAGGAGCCGCGCCCGGAGCGGCTGGTCGTGCGCGACGTCGCCCGCGGGGTCTGGCGCCTGGAGGTGGACCCCCGCTACGGCGGGACGCGGGTCTACCCCGACGGGCTGGAGTTCTCCGAGGACGCGCTGGACACGTACTCCGTGCAGGAGGCCGATCCACTGTCGGCCCGTACCCGCTCGGAGTGGCGCATCCGGCTGCACCGCCCCGAGACTGGCTGGGACGCGCACGTCGAGACCCGTTCGGAGATCGGCTGCGACGCGGGCTCCTTCCACACCGTGAACGAGGTCGTCTGCCGGGACGGCGAGGAGATCGTCTTCCACCGCACCTGGGAGCGCCGCATCCCGCGCACGGCGGGCTGAGCGGGCTCGCGCGGGCGGGTCCGCACCTACGGGTAGAGGCGGTGGAGGACGGCGGCGATGCCGTCGGCGTCGTTGGAGAGGGTGATCTCGTCGGCCACCGCCTTCAGCTCCTCGTGGGCGTTGGCCATCGCCACCCCGTGCGCCGCCCAGGCGAACATCGGGATGTCGTTGGGCATGTCGCCGAACGCGATCGTCGACGAGGCCGGCAGTCCCAGCTCCGCCGCGGCCAGCGCCAGGCCGCTCGCCTTGTCGATCCCCGGCGGCTGCAGCTCGACCGTGTGCTCCCCCGCCATCGTGACGTTCACCAGGTCCCCGACCACCGAGCGGGCCACCCGGGTCAGTTCGTCGTCGTCCAGCAGCGGGTGCTGGAGCAGGACCTTGTTGATCGGCGCCGACCACAGGTCGGACCGGCGGGGCACGGGGACCGTCGGCAGGTGCGGGTGCCACATCCGGTAGCCCGGCCCTATCAGCATCTCCGCGTCGATGCCTTCGCGGTTGACCGCGGCGTACACCTCGCCGATCTCCGCCTCGATCTTGCCGAGGGCGATCTCCGCGAGCTCCCGGTCCATGGGCACGGAGTGCAGCATCCGGCCGGCCGCCGCGTCGTACACCTGTGCGCCCTGCCCGCACACGGCCAGCCCGGTGTATCCGAGCCCGTCCAGTACGTGCCGCACCTGCGGCACGGGCCGGCCGGTCACCACGATGTGCTGTGCGCCGGCCGCGCGCGCCCGCGCGAGCGCCTCGTACGAGCGGGGGGAGACGGTGTCTCCGGCACACAGCAGGGTGCCGTCGAGGTCAGTGGCGATCAAGGCGTATGGCACCCGCCAAGGATAGGACCCCTCGGTACAAGTCTTATAAATAGCACCCGAATCCGGCCTCCCGCAGGCCCCACCGGCCACGTAACGTGTCGTCTCGCACTGTGTTCCCCCGGGCCACCCCCGGATCCGGCACCCACGAGCCCGTGGACGACCCGGTCGACGGCGAGACACCCACAGACTTCGGAAGCGAGGCAGCACCCCATGCCCCAGCAGAGCCCTCTCGACCTCCCCGAGGGCGACCCGTTCGGGCCGCACAACCTCCCGTACGGCGTCTTCACGACCGGGGACGAGCCGGAGCGCCGCCGCATCGGCGTCCGGATCGGCGGCCACGTGCTCGACGCCGGGGCGGCCGCGGCCGCGCTCGGGTCCGCGCACGCCGCGCTGCTCGCCGAGCCCGTGCTGAACCCGCTGCTCGCCGCCGGCCGCCCCGTATGGAGCGCAGTGCGCGCCGAGCTCACGGCGTGGGTCACGGAGCCCGGCCACCGGGCCGCGGTGGAGCCGCTGCTCGTACCCCTCGACGCCGTCACCCTGCACCTGCCGTACGAGGTCGCCGACTACGTCGACTTCTACGCCAGCGAGCACCACGCCACCAACGTCGGACGGATCTTCCGGCCGGACGGCGACGCGCTCACCCCCAACTGGAAGCACCTGCCGATCGGCTACCACGGCCGCTCCGGCACGATCGTCGTGTCCGGCACCGACGTCGTCCGCCCCTCCGGGCAGCGCAAGACCCCCGCGGACCCGGCGCCCGTCTTCGGGCCGAGCATCAAGCTCGACATCGAGGCCGAGGTCGGCTTCGTCGTCGGCACCCCGTCCGAGCTGGGCCGCCCGGTCGGCCTCGGCGGGTTCGGCGACCACGTCTTCGGGCTGTTCCTGCTCAACGACTGGTCGGCGCGTGACATCCAGGCCTGGGAGTACGTCCCGCTGGGCCCGTTCCTCGGCAAGTCCTTCGCGACCTCCGTCTCCGCGTGGGTCACCCCGCTGGAGGCCCTGGACGCGGCCCGCGTGGCCCCGCCCGCGCGCGACTTCCCGCTGCTGCCGTACCTCGACGACGCCGCCCCCGGAGTCCTGCCGGGCGGCTTCGACCTGCGGATCTCCGTGGCGATCAACGGTCAGGAGGTGGCGGCCCCGCCGTTCGCGTCGATGTACTGGACCGCAGCCCAGCAGCTCGCGCACATGACGGTGAACGGCGCCTCGCTCCGGACGGGCGACGTGTTCGGCTCCGGCACCGTCAGCGGCCCCGAGGTGGGCCAGCGCGGCTCGCTGCTGGAGCTGACCTGGAACGGCCGGGACGCCATCGAACTGACCGACGGCAAGCGCACGTTCCTGGAGGACGGCGACACCGTCACGCTGACCGCGTGGGCGCCGGGCGCCGACGGCGTCCGCATCGGCCTGGGCGAAGTCACCGGACGGATCGTCCCCGCCGTCTGACGCACGGTCCCACCAGATGGGCGACGGCGGTGGCAGATCTTGCCACCGCCCTCGTAAACCGGGAACGGCCGCAGGCACGCACCGCACTCGCCACGGCCGTCGGCGATCCGGACGCGGACGTACGGCCTACGCGGCGCGGGCGGCCGCCTGACGGCCACGGCACCCCGGACCGCACACACCGCGCCGCCCCGTCCGGGGTGGTGCGAGCCCGGCTCACCGCGTGCGTCACGGGGCCCGGCGGGCGCCGCCCGGATGCACGGGGGGCGCCGTCCGGGCGGCTGACGTCCGGTCAGCCCGATGGCCCGCCCGCGTGGCGGGCCACCGGGCCCGGGGGGATGCTGCTGGTGCCCATGGGCCGCCCGCGGGTGTCCCGCAGGCCGCCCATGGGCTGCCCAGGTCGTCGTCCAAGGAGTCCGCGCATGGCACCCCGTACCGGCAAGCTCGCCCTGGCCCTCGCGGCCGCAGCCTCGCTCGTCCTGCCCGCCGCACCGGCCGGCGCCGCCGCCCCCGGCGGGTCCTCGCGGGAGGACCCCGCGGCCGCCGCCGCGCTGGCCGAGGCCGCCGTGGCGAGCATGCGGTACCTCCGCGAGCAGGACGGCGTCGCCGCCGGCTACCGCGCCGACCGGTACTGCGTCGCCGGGCCCGCCAAGGCGGGGGCGCTCGGATACCCCCACTTCAACCACGCCCACGACAACTCCACCGACCCCCGGCGGCCCGCCGCCCTCCTCTACGAGGACTCCCGGCACGGCGGGCGCAGGCTCGTGGCGGTGGAGTGGGTCGTCGCCGACCGGGACGGGAAGACGTCCACGGACGACGACCGGCCGAGCATGTTCGGGCAGCCGTTCAAGGGGCCGCTGCCCGGGAACTTCCCGGGCCAGCCGGTCCACTACGCCCTGCACGTCTGGCTCTGGAAGGACAACCCGAGCGGGATGTTCCAGACGTACAACCCGGCCGTGCGCTGCCTGCCCGGCACCACCCGGCCGGCGGCCCCGAAGTAGCCGACACGCGACCGGGCCCGGCCCCCTGAGGGGACCGGGCCCGGTCGCGCGGTGGAGCCGTCGCGGCTCCGTCAGCGGGCGAACACGCTCGCCTGGCCCGCCAGGTCCAGGAAGTACTGCGGGGCGACACCGAGCACCACCGTCACCGCCACGCCCACCGCGATCGTGGTCATGGTGAGCGGGGAGGGCACGGCCACCGTCGGCCCGTCGGCCTTCGGCTCACTGAAGAACATCAGCACGATCACCCGGATGTAGAAGAACGCCGCGATCGCGGACGAGATCACGCCGACCACGACCAGCGCGCCCGCACCGCCCTCCGCCGCCGCCTTGAACACCGCGAACTTGCCCGCGAAGCCGGAGGTCAGCGGAATGCCGGCGAAGGCCAGCAGGAAGACCGCGAACACCGCCGCCGTCAGCGGTGAACGGCGTCCCAGACCGGCCCACTTGGACAGGTGGGTGGCCTCGCCGCCCGCGTCCCGCACCAGCGTGACCACCGCGAACGCGCCGATCGTCACGAAGGAGTACGCCCCCAGGTAGAAGAGGACGGACGAGACGCCCTCCTCGGAGGTGGCGATCACACCGGCGAGGATGAACCCCGCGTGCGCGATGGAGGAGTAGGCCAGCAGGCGCTTGACGTCCGTCTGCGTCACCGCGATGACCGCACCGGCCAGCATGGTGACGATGGCGACGCCCCACATCACCGGGCGCCAGTCCCAGCGCAGGCCCGGCAGGACGACGTACAGCAGCCGGAGCAGCGCGCCGAAGGCCGCGACCTTGGTGGCCGCCGCCATGAAGCCCGTCACCGGGGTGGGGGCGCCCTGGTACACGTCCGGGGTCCACATGTGGAACGGCACCGCACCGACCTTGAAGAGCAGGCCCGTCAGGATCAGCGCGCCGCCGATCAGCAGCAGGGCGTCGTTGCCCATCGTCGAGGCGAGGGCCGGGTCGATGCCGGTGACCGTGCCGTCGACCACGTCGGCGATGCGGGCGTACGAGACCGAGCCCGCGTACCCGTACAGCAGGGCGATGCCGAAGAGGAGGAAGGCGGAGGAGAACGCGCCGAGGAGGAAGTACTTCACGGCGGCCTCCTGCGACATCAGCCGCTGGCGGCGGGCGACGGCACAGAGCAGGTACAGCGGGAGGGAGAAGACCTCCAGGGCCACGAACAGCGTCAGGAGGTCGTTGGCCGCCGGGAAGATCAGCATGCCGGCGACCGCGAACAGGGCCAGCGGGAACACCTCGCTGGTGCTGAACCCCGCCTTGACGGCGGCCTTCTCGCTGTCGCTGCCGGGGACCGAGGCAGCCTGGGCGGCGAAGGAGTCGACCTTGCGGCCGTGGGCCGCGGGGTCGAGCCGCCGCTCGGCGAAGGTGAACACCGCCACGACGGAGGCCAGGATGATGGTGCCCTGGAGGAACAGGGCGGGCCCGTCCACCGCGATGGCGCCCATCGCGGCGATGTGCGCCTTGGTGGAGCCGTACCCGGCGGCCGCCAGCCCCACCACGGCCGCGAAGGCCGAGGCGAGGGCGGCGACCGCGAGGAACACCTGGGTGTGGTGGCGGTACTTGCGCGGGACGAACGCCTCGACGAGGACGCCGACGATCGCCGCGCCCACCACGATCAGCGTGGGCGCGAGCTGCGCGTACTCGATGTGGGGGGCCGGGATCCGCTCGACGGGGTCGGCGGCCGCGGCCCACAGGCCGACAGCTGTTGTGCTCACTTGGCCGCCTCCACCTCAGGCTCGGGGTCCTTCTGCTTCACATCGGACATCGTGTGCTCCACGGCCGGGTTGACGATCTCCGTGAGCGGCTTGGGGTAGACGCCCAGGCCGATCAGCAGGGCGATCAGCGGGGTGACGACGAGCAGCTCGCGGAGCCTCAGGTCCGGCATGGACCGGACCTCCTCCTTCACCGGGCCGGTCATCGTGCGCTGGTACAGCACCAGGGTGTACAGCGCCGCGAGCACGATGCCGAGCGTGGCCACGATGCCGGCCACCGGGTACCGGGCGAAGGTTCCGACCAGGACCAGGAACTCGCTGACGAAGGGCGCCAGTCCCGGCAGCGACAGGGTGGCCAGTCCGCCGATCAGGAAGGTGCCGGCGAGCACCGGGGCGACCTTCTGCACGCCGCCGTAGTCGGCGATGAGCCGTGAACCGCGCCGCGAGATCAGGAATCCGGCCACCAGCATCAAGGCGGCGGTGCTCAGACCGTGGTTGACCATGTAGAGCGTCGCGCCGGACTGGCCTTGCGAGGTCATCGCGAAGATGCCGAGGATGATGAAGCCGAAGTGCGAGATCGAGGCGTACGCGACCAGGCGCTTGATGTCCCGCTGGCCGACCGCGAGCAGTGCGCCGTACACGATGCTGATCAGGGCGAGCACGAGGACCACCGGGGTGGCCCACTTGCTGGCCTCCGGGAACAGCCCCAGACAGAACCGGAGCATCGCGAAGGTGCCGACCTTGTCGACCACCGCGGTGATCAGCACGGCGACCGGGGCCGTGGCCTCGCCCATCGCATTGGGCAGCCACGTGTGCAGCGGCCACAGCGGGGCCTTCACCGCGAAGGCGAAGAAGAAGCCCAGGAACAGCAGCCGCTCGGTGTTGGTCGCCATGTCGAGCGTGCCCGCCGCGCGGGCTGCGGCGATCTCCTGGAGCGAGAAGCTCCCGGCGACCACGTACAGCCCGATGACCGCGGCCAGCATGATCAGACCGCCGGCCAGGTTGTAGAGGAGGAACTTGACCGCTGCGTACGACCGCTGCGCGGCGGCGTTCTCGTCCGTGCCGGAGTGCGCCCGGTCCCCGAAGCCGCCGATGAGGAAGTACATCGGGATCAGCATGGCTTCGAAGAAGATGTAGAAGACGAAGACGTCGGTGGCCTCGAAGGAGATGATCACCATCGCCTCGACCATCAGGATCAGGGCGAAGAAGCCCTGCGTCGGCCGCCACCGGGAGCCCGCGGACGGCTCGGCCTCCAGGGGGTCGGCGTCGTGCCAGCCGGCCGCGATCACGAACGGGATCAGCAGGGCGGTGAGCGCGATCAGCGCCACCCCGATGCCGTCCACGCCCAGTTCGTACCGCACCCCGAAGTCCTTGATCCAGGAGTGGGATTCGGTGAGCTGGTAGCGCGCGCCGCCCGGCTCGAAGCGCACCGCGACGACCACGGCGAGCGCCAGGGTCGCCAGCGAGAAGAGCAGCGCGAGCCACTTGGCGGCGGTCCGGCGGGAGGCCGGGACGGCCGCCGTGAGGACCGCGCCGACCGCGGGCAGCGCGGCCGTCACCGTCAGAAGCGGGAAACTCATTTCACACCGCCCTCATCAGCAGGGTCGCGGCGATCAGGATCGCCGTGCCCCCGAACATCGAGACCGCGTAACTGCGGGCGTAGCCGTTCTGCAGCTTGCGCAGCCGGCCCGACAGCCCGCCGACCGAGGCGGCCGTTCCGTTGACCACCCCGTCGACCAGGGTGTGGTCGACGTACACGAGCGAGCGGGTCAGGTGCTCGCCGCCGCGCACCAGCACGATGTGGTTGAAGTCGTCCTGGAGCAGGTCGCGGCGGGCCGCCCGGGTGAGGAGCGAGCCGCGCGGGGCGACCACGGGTACGGGCTTCCTGCCGTACTGGGCCCAGGCGGTGCCGACGCCGACGAGCAGGACCACGACCGTCAGGCCGGTGATCGTCCCGGCGCTCAGCGGCGGGTGCCCGTGCTGGAAGTCGGTGACCGGCTCCAGCCACTTCACGAAGGATTCGTTCAGGCTGAACAGGCCGCCCGCGAAGACCGATCCGAAGGCCAGCACGATCATCGGGATCGTCATGGACTTGGGCGACTCGTGCGGGTGCGGCTCGTGGCCGTGCTCGTCCGGCTGCCAGCGCTTCTCGCCGAAGAACGTGAGGAGCATGACGCGGGTCATGTAGTACGCGGTGATGGCCGCGCCGAGCAGGGTGACCGCGCCGAGGATCCAGCCCTCGGTGCCGCCCTTGGCGAACGCCGCCTCGATGATCTTGTCCTTGGACCAGAAGCCGGACAGGCCCGGGAAGCCGATGATGGCGAGGTAGCCGAGGCCGAAGGTGACGAAGGTGACCGGCATGTACTTCCGCAGGCCGCCGTACTTGCGCATGTCGACTTCGTCGTTCATCCCGTGCATCACGGAACCCGCGCCGAGGAAGAGGCCGGCCTTGAAGAAGCCGTGCGTCACCAGGTGCATGATCGCGAAGACGTAGCCGATCGGGCCGAGGCCCGCGGCCAGGATCATGTAGCCGATCTGCGACATCGTCGAGCCCGCGAGGGCCTTCTTGATGTCGTCCTTCGCGCAACCGACGATCGCACCGAAGAGGAGCGTGACCGCACCGACCACGACCACCGCGAGCTGCGCGTCCGGCGCGGCGTTGAAGATCGCCCCGGAGCGGGTGATGAGGTACACGCCCGCGGTCACCATGGTCGCCGCGTGGATGAGGGCCGAGACCGGGGTCGGGCCCTCCATCGCGTCACCCAGCCAGGACTGCAGCGGCACCTGGGCCGACTTGCCGCACGCGGCCAGCAGCAGCATCAGGCCGATGGCCGTCAGCGTGCCCTCCGACGTCTCGCCGACCGACCCGAGCACCGGCCCGAAGGCGAAGGTGCCGAAGGTGGTGAACATCAGCATGATCGCGATCGACAGGCCCATGTCGCCGACCCGGTTGACCAGGAAGGCCTTCTTGGCGGCCGTGGCCGCGCTGGGCTTGTGCTGCCAGAAGCCGATGAGCAGGTACGAGGCGAGGCCCACGCCCTCCCAGCCGACGTACAGCAGGAGGTAGTTGTCGGCGAGGACCAGGAGCAGCATCGCCGCGAGGAAGAGGTTCAGGTAGCCGAAGAAGCGGCGGCGCCGCTCGTCGTGCTCCATGTACCCGATGGAGTACACGTGGATGAGCGTGCCCACACCCGAGATCAGCAGGACGAACGTCATCGACAGCTGGTCGAGCTGGAAGGCGACGTCCGCCTGGAAGCCCTCCACCGGGATCCAGCTGAACAGGTGCTGGTACACGGCACGGTCCTCGGCGTCCCGGCCCAGCATCTCGCTGAACAGCACCAGTCCGATGACGAACGAGGCGGCCGAGAGCAGGGTGCCCAGCCAGTGGCCGGTCTTGTCGAGGCGCCGGCCGCCGCACAGCAGCACCGCCGCCCCGAGCAGGGGCGCTGCGACCAGCAGCGCAATCAGATTCTCCACTGTGAACGCCCCTTACAGCTTCATCAGGCTGGCGTCGTCGACCGAGGCCGAGTGGCGGGTACGGAAGAGCGACACGATGATCGCCAGGCCGACCACGACCTCCGCGGCGGCGACGACCATGGTGAAGAACGCGATGATCTGGCCGTCCAGGTTGCCGTGCATCCGGGAGAAGGTGACGAGGGCCAGGTTGCAGGCGTTGAGCATCAGCTCGACGCACATGAACAGCACGATGGCGTTGCGCCGGATCAGGACGCCGGCGGCGCCGATGGCGAACAGCAGGGCGGCCAGGTAGAGGTAGTTGACCGGATTCACTTCGCCGCCTCCTCACGGCCGGGCTCCGGCGTGCGGCCGAGCCGCTGCGCCGAGCGCTGCTCCAGTGCCTTCAGGTCGTCGAGGGCCTGGGTGGACACGTCCCGGATCTGGCCCCGGGCCCGGAGCGTCTGGCTGACGGTGAGCTCGGACGGGGTGCCGTCCGGCAGCAGGCCGGCGATGTCGACGGCGTTGTGCCGGGCGTAGACACCGGGCGCGGGGAGCGGCGGCAGCTGGACGCCGTCGCGGACGCGGCGCTCGGACAGTTCGCGCTGGGTCGCGGCGCGCTCCGTGCGCTCCTTGTGCGTCAGGACCATCGCGCCGACGGCCGCCGTGATCAGCAGCGCGCCGGTGATCTCGAAGGCGAAGACGTACTTGGTGAAGATCAGCTCGGCGAGGGCCTCGACGTGGCCGCCGGAGTTGATCCGGCCGAGGCCGTTGAAGGACTTCAGGCCGGCGTTGCCGATCCCGGCGATCAGGAGGATGCCGAAGCCCAGCCCGCAGAGGGCGGCCAGCCAGCGCTGCCCCTTGAGGGTCTCCTTCAGCGAGTCCGCGGCGGTGACGCCCACCAGCATGACCACGAAGAGGAAGAGCATCATGATCGCGCCGGTGTAGACGACGACCTGGACCACGCCGAGGAAGTAGGCGCCGTTGGCGAGGTAGAAGACGGCCAGGATGACCATCGTCCCGGCCAGGCACAGGGCGCTGTGCACGGCCTTCTTCATGAGGATGGTGCACAGCGCGCCGATGACGGCGGTGATCCCGAGCACCCAGAACTGGACGGCTTCGCCGGTCGAGGTCAGCGAGGCTGCGGCGATGGCGCTCACGCCCCCACCTCCTGGGAGTCCGCAGGGCTCGCGGAGTCCTCGGGCACCTCGCCCTTGGAGACCGCCGTCTGCCGGACCGTGCCGGGAGCCGCCCCGGTGACCAGACCGCGGTAGTAGTCCTGCTCGTCCGTCCCCGGGAAGATCGAGTGCGGGGCCTCGACCATGCCCTCGGTGAGCCCGGCGAGCAGCTGCTCCTTGGTGTAGATCAGCGACGCCCGGCTCTCGTCGGCCAGTTCGAATTCGTTCGTCATGGTCAGCGCCCGGGTCGGGCAGGCCTCGACGCACAGCCCGCACAGGATGCAGCGGGCGTAGTTGATCTGGTAGACGCGGCCGTACCGCTCGCCCGGGGAGTAGCGCTCCTCCTCGGTGTTGTCGGCGCCTTCCACGTAGATCGCGTCGGCGGGACAGGCCCAGGCGCACAGCTCGCACCCGATGCACTTCTCCAGACCGTCCGGGTGGCGGTTGAGCTGGTGCCGTCCGTGGAAGCGCGGAGCGGTGGTCTTCTGCTGCTCCGGGTACTGCTCGGTCAGCCGCTTCTTGAACATGGCCTTGAAGGTCACGCCGAAGCCGGCCACCGGGTTCTGCCACTTCTCGTCAGACATTCTCAGCACCCTCCTCTCGGTCACTGTCAGTATTGGTTCCGCCACTGACAATCAGCTCCCGCTCGTGGCGGGGCCGTCGGCGCGGTACCGGTGGAAGGGTCTGGCCGGGCAGCGGCGGGACCGGGAAGCCGCCCGCCATCGGGTCGAACGGCACGGTGTCCTGCGCCCCGGCGGCGGCGGACTCCTTGGCCTTCCGGTCGCGGAAGACGTCCGCGACGAAGGACAGCAGCAGGATGGCGATGACGGCGCCGCCGACGTACAGCACGATCTGCTGGAAGTCGTAGTTCTCGTTCCGCAGCGCCCGGACGCTCGCGACGAGCATCAGCCACAGCACCGAGACCGGGATCAGGACCTTCCAGCCGAGCTTCATCAGCTGGTCGTAGCGCACCCGGGGCAGGGTGCCGCGCAGCCAGATGAAGAAGAAGAGGAGCAGCTGCACCTTGATGACGAACCAGAGCAGCGGCCACCAGCCGTGGTTGGCGCCCTCCCAGAACGTGCTGATCGGGTACGGGGCCCGCCAGCCGCCGAGGAAGAGGGTGACCGACACCGCCGAGACGGTGACCATGTTGACGTACTCCGCCAGCATGAACATCGCGAACTTGATGGACGAGTACTCGGTGTTGAAGCCGCCCACGAGGTCGCCCTCGGACTCCGGCATGTCGAACGGCGCGCGGTTCGTCTCGCCGACCATCGTGATGACGTAGATGATGAACGACACCGGCAGCAGCACGATGAACCAGCGGTCCGCCTGCGCCTCGACGATCGCCGACGTCGACATCGACCCTGAGTAGAGGAACACCGAGGCGAAGGCCGCACCCATCGCGATCTCGTACGAGATCATCTGCGCGCAGGACCGCAGTCCGCCGAGCAGCGGGTACGTCGACCCGGAGGACCAGCCGGCCAGCACGATGCCGTAGATGCCGACCGAGGCCACCGCGAGGATGTACAGCATCGCGATGGGCAGGTCGGTCAGCTGCATCGTGGTGCGCTGCCCGAAGATCGAGACCTCGTTGCCGGCCGGTCCGAAGGGGATCACCGCGATCGCCATGAAGGCGGGGATCGCGGCGACGATCGGCGCCAGGACGTACACGGCCTTGTCGGCCCGCTTGACGATGACGTCTTCCTTCAGCATCAGCTTGATGCCGTCGGCGAGGGACTGCAGCAGGCCCCAGGGGCCGTGCCGGTTCGGGCCGATGCGCAGCTGCATCCACGCGACGACCTTGCGCTCCCAGACGATGGAGAAGAGCACGGTCACCATCAGGAAGGCGAAGCAGAACACCGCCTTGATGACGACCAGCCACCACACGTCGCGGCCGAAGAGGGAGAGGTCCTCGGCGGCGAGCCGTACGAACTCACCGTGCACCCCGTTCACGCGCGCACCTCCGGCGTCGTGTCGCTGACGTCGGCCGGCGGTGTCGCCGGGCCGATCCGGACGAGGGTGCCCGGCCGGGCGCCCGTGTCCGAGAGGATCCCGCCGCCCGCGGAGTTCAGCGGCAGCCAGACCACCCGGTCGGGCATCTCCGTGACCAGCAGTGGGAAGGCGACGGTACCGGCCGGGCCGGTGACCGCGAGGACGTCGCCGTCCTTGACGCCCGTCTCCGCAGCCGTGGCCGCGGACAGCCGGGCGTTCGCCGCGTGCCGGGTGCCGGCCAGCGCCTCGTCGCCCTCCTGGAGCCTGCCGAGGTCGAGGAGCAGCCGGTGGCCCGCGAGGACGGCCTCGCCGGCCGCGGGCCGGGGCAGCGGCCGTACGTCCGCGGTCTGTTCGCCGGCCCGCTCGCCGGTCCACGGACCGAGCCGGTCCAGTTCGGCGCGTGCCGCCGGGACGTCGGGCAGGGCCAGCGGCCGGTCGGCGGCGTCGGCGAGCATGTGCAGCACCCGGGTGTCGGCCGGGGCCAGGGGACGGGTCATCTGGTCGGGCTTCAGCGCGGCCTCGAAGGGCCGCACCCTTCCTTCCCAGTTGAGGAAGGCGCCGGTCTTCTCGGCGACCGCGGCGACCGGGAGCACCACGTCCGCGTGGGCCGTGACCTCGCTCGGGCGCAGCTCCAGGCTGACCGTGAAGGCCTCCCGCAGCGCGACCCTGGCACGGGCCGGGTCGGGCAGGTCGGCCACCTCGACACCGCCGACGACCAGCGCGCCCAGCTCGCCGGAGGCGGCGGCCTCGACGATCTGGCCGGTGTCGCGGCCGTAGCGGTGCGGGAGTTCGTCCACGCCCCAGAGAGCGGCGACCTCCTCGCGGGCCCGCGGGTCGGTGGCGGGCCGGGCGCCGGGGAGCAGCGAGGGCAGCGCGCCCGCCTCGACGGCGCCCCGCTCGCCCGCCCGGCGCGGGATCCAGACCAGTTCGGCGCCGGTCGCGGCGGCCGCGCGGACGGCGGCGGTCAGCGCACCGGGGACGGCGGCGAGCCGCTCGCCGACGACGATCACGGCGCCCGGCAGGCGCAGTGCCTCGGCGGCCGCGCGGCCGCCCTCCTCCAGTCCGCTGCGGGTGGCCAGGGCATCGAGCCACTCGGGCTCGGTGCCCGGCGCGGCCGGCAGCAGGGTGCCGCCCGCCTTCTCCAGGCCGCGGGTCACGAACGGCGCGAGGGCGAAGGTCCGCTGGCGGTGCTTGCGGTGCGCCTTGCGCAGCCGCAGGAAGACGCCCGGCGCCTCCTCCTCGGACTCGATGCCGGCCAGCAGCACGGTCGGCGCCTGCTCCAGCGAGGTGTACGTGACACCCGTGCCGGACAGGTCGGCGCCGCGTCCGGCGACGGTGGCGGCGAGGAAGTCCGCCTCCTCCGCGCTGTGCACGCGGGCCCGGAAGTCGATGTCGTTGGTGTCGAGCACGACCCGGGCGAACTTGGCGTAGGCGTACGCGTCCTCGACGGTGAGCCGGCCGCCGGTCAGGACCCCGGTGCGGCCGCGCGCGGCGGACAGCCCGCGGGCCGCGGCCTCCAGGGCCTCGGGCCAGCTCGCGGCCTCCAGCACTCCGTCGGAGTTGCGCACCAGCGGCGTGGTGAGCCGGTCGGGGCGCTGGGCGTAGCGGAACCCGAAGCGGCCCTTGTCGCAGATCCATTCCTCGTTGACCTGGGGGTCGTCGGCGGCCATCCGGCGCAGCACCTTGCCGCGGCGGTGGTCGGTGCGGGTGGCGCAGCCGCCCGCACAGTGCTCGCACACGCTCGGGGAGGAGACGAGGTCGAAGGGGCGGGAGCGGAAGCGGTACGCGGCCGAGGTGAGCGCGCCGACCGGGCAGATCTGGATGGTGTTCCCGGAGAAGTACGACTCGAAGGGGTCGCCCTCGCCGGTGCCGACCTGCTGGAGCGCGCCGCGCTCGACGAGCTCGATCATCGGGTCGCCCGCGACCTGGTTGGAGAAGCGGGTGCAGCGGGCGCACAGCACGCACCGCTCGCGGTCGAGCAGCACCTGCGTGGAGATCGGCACGGGCTTCTCGTACGTCCGCTTCTTCCCCTCGAAGCGGGAGTCGGCGTTGCCGTGCGACATGGCCTGGTTCTGCAGGGGGCACTCGCCGCCCTTGTCGCAGACCGGGCAGTCCAGCGGGTGGTTGATGAGGAGCAGTTCCATCACGCCGCGCTGGGCCTTGTCGGCGACCGGCGAGGTGAGGTGGGTCTTGACCACCATGCCGTCGGTGCAGGTGATGGTGCAGGAGGCCATCGGCTTGCGCTGGCCCTCGACCTCGACGATGCACTGGCGGCAGGCGCCGGCCGGGTCGAGGAGCGGGTGGTCGCAGAACCGCGGGATCTCGATGCCGAGCTGCTCGGCGGCCCGGATGACGAGGGTCCCCTTGGGGACGGACAGCTCGACCCCGTCGATGGTCAGGGAGACCAGGTCCTCTGCGGGGGCGGTCATGCGGTCACCTCCGTGTCGGCCCAGAGGGTCGACTTCCTGGGGTCGAAGGGGCAGCCCTTGCCCGTGATGTGCTGCTCGTACTCCGCGCGGAAGTACTTGAGCGAGGAGAAGATCGGGCTGGCGGCGCCGTCGCCGAGCGCGCAGAAGGACTTGCCGTTGATGTTGTCGGCGATGTCGTTCAGCTTGTCGAGGTCCGACATCACGCCCTTCCCCGCCTCGATGTCGCGCAGCAGCTGGACCAGCCAGTACGTGCCTTCGCGGCAGGGCGTGCACTTGCCGCAGGACTCGTGGGCGTAGAACTCCGTCCAGCGGGTGACGGCGCGGACCACGCAGGTGGTCTCGTCGAAGCACTGGAGCGCCTTGGTCCCGAGCATGGAGCCGGCCGCGCCGACGCCCTCGTAGTCGAGGGGCACGTCGAGGTGCTCGTCCGTGAACATCGGGGTGGAGGAGCCGCCCGGGGTCCAGAACTTCAGCCGGTGGCCGGGCCGCATGCCGCCGCTCATGTCGAGCAGCTGGCGCAGCGTGATGCCGAGCGGGGCCTCGAACTGTCCGGGGTTGGCGACGTGGCCGCTGAGCGAGTAGAGGGTGAAGCCGGGGGACTTCTCGGTCCCCATCGCCTTGAACCAGTCCTTGCCGCGGTGGAGGATCGCGGGAACCGACGCGATGGACTCGACGTTGTTCACCACAGTGGGGCAGGCGTAGAGGCCTTCGACCGCGGGGAAGGGGGGACGCAGCCGGGGCTGGCCGCGCCGGCCTTCGAGCGAGTCGAGCAGGGCCGTCTCCTCGCCGCAGATGTACGCGCCCGCACCCGCGTGCACGGTGATGTCGAGGTCCGTGCCGCTGCCGAGACCGCTCTTCTCACGGTCTGCAGCCTTGCCGAGGTAGCCCGCCTCGTAGGCCTCGCGTACGGCCTCGTGCAGGCGCCGCAGGACGGGGACGGCTTCACCGCGCAGGTAGATGAACGCGTGCTGCGAACGGATCGCGTAGCAGGCGATGATCATTCCCTCGATGAGGGAGTGCGGGTTGGCGAAGAGGAGGGGGATGTCCTTACAGGTTCCCGGCTCGGACTCGTCGGCGTTGACGACGAGGTAGTGCGGCTTGCCGTCGCCCTGCGGGATGAACTGCCACTTCATTCCGGTGGGGAAGCCCGCGCCGCCGCGTCCGCGCAGTCCGGAGTCCTTCACGTACGCGATCAGGTCGTCCGGGGTCATCGCGAGGGCCTTGCGCAGGCCCTCGTAGCCGCCGTGGCGCCGGTAGGTCTCCAGCGTCCAGGACTGCGGGTCGTCCCAGAAGGCCGACAGTACGGGCGCGAGCAGCTTCTCCGGACTCGCGCCTCCCCCAGCCTCCGGCCGGGAGGTGCCCCCGAGACTTTCATTGGGTGTGGACACGCTCATCACTCCCCTCCCTCGGTACCGGCCTCGCCGCGCGGGTGGACGATGGTCGTGTGCAGGGACTCGCCGCGCGCGAGGCGCAGGCCCACCAGGGAGGCGGGTCCGGCGCCGCCGCTCGCCTCGACGGCGCCCTCGCGCTCGTCGGGGAAGCCGGCCAGGATCCGGGCGGTCTCCTTGTACGTGCACAGGGGTGCGCCGCGGGTGGGTTCGACCGGGCGGCCGGCCAGCAGGTCGTCGACCAGGGCCTTCGCCGACTCGGGGGTCTGGTTGTCGAAGAACTCCCAGTTGACCATCACCACGGGCGCGTAGTCGCAGGCCGCGTTGCACTCGATGTGCTCCAGGGTGACCTTGCCGTCGGGGGTGGTCTCGTTGTTCCCGACGCCGAGGTGTTCCTTGAGCTCGTCGAAGATGGCGTCGCCGCCCATCACCGCGCACAGCGTGTTGGTGCAGACGCCGACCTGGTAGTCGCCGGAGGGCTTGCGGCGGTACATCGTGTAGAAGGTGGACACCGCGGTGACCTCGGCGGTGGTCAGGCCCAGGGTCTCGGCGCAGAAGCGGATGCCGGTGCGGGAGACGTAGCCCTCCTGCGACTGCACGAGGTGCAGCAGCGGCAGCAGCGCGGAGCGGCTGTCGGGGTAGCGGGCGACGAGCTCCTTCGCGTCCGCGTCGAGCCGGGCCCGTACGTCGGCCGGGAAGCCGGGGGCGGGCAGCTGGGGCATCCCCAGGCTGACCTGCTCGGCCGGGTTGGCGGTCATCGGTCGACGCCTCCCATCACGGGGTCGATGGAGGCGACGGCGACGATGACGTCGGCGACCTGGCCGCCCTCGCACATCGCTGCCATGGCCTGCAGGTTGGTGAAGGACGGGTCGCGGAAGTGGACCCGGTAGGGGCGGGTGCCGCCGTCGGAGACCACGTGGACGCCGAGTTCGCCCTTGGGGGATTCGACGGCGGCGTAGGCCTGTCCGGCGGGGACCCGGAAACCCTCGGTCACCAGCTTGAAGTGGTGGATGAGGGCCTCCATGGAGGTGCCCATGATGTTCTTGATGTGGTCGAGCGAGTTGCCGAGGCCGTCGGGGCCCATGGCGAGCTGCGCGGGCCAGGCGATCTTCTTGTCCGCGACCATGACCGGTCCTGGCTCCAGCCGCTCCAGGCACTGCTCGACGATCCGCAGCGACTGGCGCATCTCCTCGAGGCGGATCAGGAACCGCCCGTACGAGTCGCAGGTGTCGGTGGTCGGCACGTCGAACTCGTAGGTCTCGTAGCCGCAGTACGGATCGGTCTTGCGCAGGTCGTGCGGCAGGCCCGCGGAGCGCAGGATCGGGCCGGTGGCGCCCAGCGCCATGCAGCCGGTGAGGTCGAGGTAGCCGACGTCCTGCATGCGGGCCTTGAAGATGGGGTTGCCGGTGGCGAGCTTGTCGTACTCCGGCAGGTTCTTCTTCATGGTCTTCACGAAGTCGCGCAGCTGGTCGACGGCGCCCGGGGGGAGGTCCTGGGCGAGTCCGCCGGGGCGGATGAACGCGTGGTTCATGCGCAGACCGGTGATCAGCTCGAAGACGTCGAGGATCAGTTCGCGGTCGCGGAAGCCGTAGATCATGATCGTGGTGGCGCCGAGCTCCATGCCGCCGGTGGCGATGCACACCAGGTGGGAGGAGAGCCGGTTGAGCTCCATCAGCAGGACGCGGATGACGGTGGCCCGGTCCGGGATCTGGTCGGTGATCCCGAGGAGCTTCTCGACGCCGAGGCAGTAGGCGGCCTCGTTGAAGAAGGGCGTCAGGTAGTCCATGCGCGTGACGAAGGTCGTGCCCTGCGTCCAGTTGCGGAACTCGAGGTTCTTCTCGATGCCGGTGTGCAGGTAGCCGATGCCGCAGCGGGCCTCGGTGACCGTCTCTCCGTCGATCTCCAGGATCAGCCGGAGCACGCCGTGGGTGGACGGGTGCTGCGGGCCCATGTTGACGACGATGCGCTCGTCGTCGGCCTTGACGGCGGACTGGACGACCTCGTCCCAGTCCCCGCCGGTGACGGTGTAGACGGTGCCTTCGGTGGTCTCGCGCGCGGAGGCGTTGTCGGCGAAGGCGTCATGTGAAGTGTTCATCAGGTGTACGACCTCCGCTGGTCCGGAGCCGGGATCTGGGCGCCCTTGTACTCGACGGGAATGCCGCCGAGCGGGTAGTCCTTGCGCTGCGGGAAGCCCTGCCAGTCGTCCGGCATCATGATCCGGGTGAGCGCCGGGTGGCCGTCGAAGACCAGGCCGAAGAAGTCGTAGGTCTCGCGCTCGTGCCAGTCGTTGGTCGGGTAGACCTCGACGAGGGACGGGACGTGCGGGTCGGCGTCGGGGGCCGACACCTCCAGGCGGATCAGCCGCCGGTGGGTGATCGAGCGCAGGTGGTAGACGGCGTGCAGCTCGCGGCCCTTGTCCCCGGGGAAGTGGACCCCGGAGACCCCGGTACACAGCTCGAAGCGCAGGGCGGGGTCGTCGCGCAGGGTGCGGGCCACCTGCAGCAGGTGCTCGCGCGCGATGTGGAAGGTCAGCTCGCCGCGGTCGACGACGGTCTTCTCGATGGCGTTCTCGGGGATCAGGTCCTGCTCCTCGAGCGCGCCTTCGAGTTCGTCGGCGACCTCGTCGAACCAGCCGCCGTACGGGCGGCTGGTGGCGCCGGGCAGGGCCACCGTGCGGACCAGGCCGCCGTAGCCGGAGGTGTCGCCGCCGCCCGAGGCACCGAACATGCCCTTGCGGACGTCGATGACCTCGCCGCCGCTGCGGCCGCGGGGGGCGGGAACGCCGTTGCCGTTCCCGGGCTCTTCCGCGGTGTCGTTGGTGGCGCTCACCGGAGCAGCCCCTTCATCTCAATGGTGGGGAGCGCCTTGAGGGCCGCCTCCTCCGCCTCGCGGGCAGCCTCTTCCCGGTTCACGCCGAGCTTGGAGGTCTGGATCTTGTGGTGGAGCTTGAGGATGGCGTCCATGAGCATCTCGGGCCTCGGCGGGCAGCCGGGCAGGTAGATGTCGACCGGCACGATGTGGTCGACGCCCTGGACGATCGCGTAGTTGTTGAACATCCCGCCGGACGAGGCGCAGACGCCCATGGAGATCACCCACTTGGGAGCGGGCATCTGGTCGTAGACCTGCCGCAGCACCGGCGCCATCTTCTGGCTGACCCGGCCGGCGACGATCATCAGGTCGGCCTGCCGCGGCGAGCCGCGGAACACCTCCATGCCGAAGCGGGCCAGGTCGTAACGGCCCGCCCCCGTCGTCATCATCTCGATGGCGCAGCAGGCGAGGCCGAAGGTGGCCGGGAAGACTGACGACTTGCGCACCCAGCCCGCGGCCTGTTCGACGGTGGTCAGCAGAAAGCCGCTCGGCAGCTTTTCTTCGAGTCCCATGTCAGTGAGCCCCTCAGTCCCATTCCAGGCCGCCGCGCCGCCACACGTACGCGTAGGCAACGAAGACGGTGAGCACGAAGAGCAGCATCTCGACGAGCCCGAAGATCCCCAGGGCGTCGAAGGTGACGGCCCAGGGGTAGAGGAAGACGATCTCGATGTCGAAGACGATGAAGAGCATCGCCGTCAGGTAGTACTTGATGGGAAAGCGACCACCGCCGACCGGCGTGGGAGTGGGTTCGATACCGCACTCGTACGCCTCAAGCTTGGCCCGGTTGTACCGCTTTGGACCGATTAGCGTGGCCATGACCACGGAAAAGATCGCAAACCCTGCCCCGAGGGCGCCGAGCACGAGGATGGGCGCGTAGGCATTCACGCTCCTCGCTCCTTCCAGTCGTCCTTGACCGTTGGACCGCAACTCCAGGCGTTGCCCCGCCTCGCGAAGATCGTGCTCATGTGAGGCAGTTCACAAGCTGGACTGCCCCGCATCCTATGCCTGTCCATCTGTGATCTGCGACACGGGTAACGACAACGACTTTGTGATCTCCACCACCTGACGAACGATCATGAAGTCCGATGAGCGGTGATCTTCATACGTGAAGCGCACATGTGATCACCAAAGGTGACATCCGGCCGCGTTACCGCAGGTGACAGCCGCGGCGCAATATCAAACCGTGGCCCCTGCATGCAAATTGGCCACGGGTCGCAATGAGTGATAAAGCGACCGGCCTCGCCCGCCCGGGGGACACCCCGGGGACGGAAGTGGACGCCGCGGTGCGCGTGCGCGCGTTCACGAGCGGGAGGGCGTCCGCATGCCGTGATGATCCTGTGACCTGCGCCACTCTGAATCGGCGCTTCCGAAAGAGGGCTTGGCCATCGGTATCGGCTGATGGTAGGCGTCGGGTCAATTCGGACTTATTACAGAAAACCCATGATCACAGCCTTGTGAGGCCCTGTCCGATTCGCCCGTTACGGCGTCAATAAGACGCGCGACGCGCCCGGTTCACGCCAAATGGCGGCAACTGTGGCGCAGACCACGTTTCTTGAAGGGAGCCGCGAGGCCCTGATAGCGGTTGTTCTCATGTCCCATACCGCTCACATACCCAGCCACCGGAAGCCCCGCCGCAGCGCCTCGAAGCTCGCGGTCCGCGCCGGAGTTGCCGGTGGCGTCCTCAGCACCCTGGCGATGGCCGGGCCGGCGAGCGCCGCCCCGTCCGGTCCTGTGACCGAGACCATCGAGATGCCGGTCCTGGACCTGACGTCCGAGGTCTCCTCCGCCCTCACGCAGTCCGCCGACGCCGCCGCGGCGCGCGCCCTCGACACCGAGCTCGCCGCCCTGGAGAACGCCGCCGCGAAGAGCGCCGCCTCCGACGCGAAGAAGGCCAAGACCGAGGCCGTGAAGAAGGCCGAGGCCGTGAAGGTCGCGGCCGAGAAGGCCGAAGCCCAGCAGGCCGCCACCGCGAAGGCCGAGGCGCAGCGCAAGGCCGTCGCCGAGCGCGCCTCCCGCAGCAACGTCCGCTCCACCCTGGGCGACGGCGGCGGTTCCTCGTCCAGCGCCGACGAGGGCACCGCGGGCGACTCCGCCCAGACCCGCAGCGCCAAGGGCGGCGGCACCGCCGCCTCCATCGTGAACTTCGCGCTCGCGCAGGTCGGCAAGGCCTACGTCCGCGGCGCCACCGGTCCCTCCGCGTACGACTGCTCCGGCCTCGTGCAGGCCGCGTACCGCCAGGCCGGCATCAAGCTCCCCCGCATCTCGTACGACCAGTCCAGCTCCGGCACCGCCGTCTCCCTGAGCAACCTCCAGCCGGGCGACATCCTGTACTGGGGCGGCCGGAGCAGCTCGTACCACGTGGCCATCTACGTGGGCGGCGGCCAGTACGTGGGCGCCCAGAACCCCTCCGCGGGCGTGGCCAAGCACTCCCTGAACTGGGACCGTCCGGACGGCGCCGTCCGCATCATCTGACGAGCGCACCGCTGCACGGCGAAGGGCCGGTACTCCCCCGCTCGGGGGTGGAGTACCGGCCCTCGTCGCACCTTCCGTGCAGTTACACGCTGTTCCATGGCGTTATCTGCTGTTCGGTACGGTTCCATGGCGTTCCGTCAGAACAATTCCGCCGCCAGCCGGAGCCGGGCCTCGCGCTGGCGCTGGTACGCCGCCAGGGTCTGCGCGTGCTTCTCGGCCAGCCGCTGCTGGTAGGCCGCCTCGACGGCCGCCCACACCCCCACCAGGTTCACCTCGCGCTTGCAGGCGACGTCGCGGACCGCGGCCGTGACCGCCGCCGCACCGCCCGGATCCGCGGCCAGTCCGAGCTCCTCCGGCACGTCGTACGGGCTCCTGACGCCCTGATAGCCCTGCCGGGCCATGCACGCCGACCACTTCGCCAGCACGGCCGCCACCCGCGAGTCCTGCTGCGCCCGGGTGTGCGCCTCCGAGGCCAGGCCGAAGGGCAGCAGGAGGTCGACGCTGTCCTTCCGCGGCGCGTACAGCTTGCGGTAGCCCTCCCGCAGACAGCCCCCGGCGGGGACCTTGCGGCCGCCGACGGCGATCCCGCTGTCCGTGCGCGCCGCCTCCTCCTCCGTCCGGGGGTCGGGCCCCGGACCGCCCTGCGCGCCGGGGCGTTCGCCGTGCAGGACCGTACGGGCTCCGGCGCTCAGCGGCGGCTCGGGCGCGCGCTCCCGGCGCGGCTCGCCGCCCTCCCTGTCGTAGCCGTACGCGGCCGCGCGCCCGGGATCGGCGATGCCGTACAGGTACCGGTGGCGGTCCGCCCGCGCGGAGCCGCCGCGGCCCGGGGCGGACGCGGGCGGCTCGTACGTGAACCCGAAGCGGGCCATGCAGCGGCTGACGAGCCGTCGCTGCGCCGCGGCCAGCCGGGCGGCCTCCTCGCCCGAGTCGGCGTACGCGTCCAGCGGCAGGGCCAGCGAGGCGGTGGCCGGATTGACCGCCACCGCTCCGAGCGCCGGTTCCGCATCGGGCTCCGCTCCCCCGCCGGAGGAGGTGCATCCGGCCGTCAGCAGCGCCAGGAGGGCGGCGGCCGCGGTCCGGTGGCGCCGGGGGTGACGTGCGTTCACGGGGCTTTCCTCACCGTCGGGGAAGGGGGGCACCGGAGTCAACGGTCCCGGGCGAGGGCGCACAAGTAGACAACCGGCCTGGCTGGTAGGTGACTTGTTCGGCGCGGAAGGCGGTTCCTAGGATCGCGCTTCATGCCGATCGATGCGCTCGCGCGCGGGCGCCGCGTCGTGCTCGGACTCGTCGCCGGAGCCGCGCTCATGACGGCCGGCGGTCTGCTGGCCACCGCCCTGGTGACGTCTCCGGCGCAGCTCGCCGCCCGGGCCCTGCCACCGGAACAGGGGCCGCTGCTCGCGGTCGTCGAACGGCGCGTCCTCGCCGACACGGTGGTGATGCGCGGGACGGTGGTCGCCGACCAGAGCGTCGACGTGGCGCCGCAGCCCGCGGGTGCCGGCCTGGCCGGGGCCTCTGTCGTGACCCGGCTGCCGCTGGCACCCGGCGACCGGGTCAGGCCCGGACAGCTGCTCGCCGAGGTGTCCGGGCGGCCGGTGATCGCCCTGCGCGGGAGCCTGCCCGGGTACCGGGACCTGCGGCCGGGGGCCGAGGGCGCGGACGTGGCACAGCTCCAGCACGCCCTGCGCGAACTCGGGCACGGTACGGGCCGCGACCGGCGCGGGTCCTTCGGTCCGGGCACCAAGGGCGCGCTGGAGGCCCTGTACCGGGCGGCGGGCTACCTGCCGGTGCCCGCGGTGGCCGACGGCGGCGAGGGGGTGCGGGCGGCCCGGGAGTCCGTACGGTCGGCCCGGTGGGCGCTGGAGGACGCGCGGGACGCGCTCGCCGTGCCCCGGGGGAAGGCGGCCGGGGACGGGCCGGGTTCCGTCGCCGGGAGCGGGGATTCCGCCGGAGCCGGAGCGGGAGCCGGGGACGGTGCCGGGGACGGTGCCGGGACCGGGAAGACCGCCGGGGCGGACGGCGGGGCTGGCGCCGGCGCGGACGCCGGGGTGTCGGCCGCGGGTGCCGGGGTGTCGGCCGCGGCTCGCGCGGCCGCGGCGCGGGCGGTGGAGCGGGCCCGGCAGTCCCTGGCCGACGCCCGGGCCCGGCTCGCCGCGGCCGAGGCCGCCGCGGGCCCCATGCTGCCCGCCTCCGAAGCGGTGTTCCTGCGCTCCTTCCCCGCCCGGGTCAGCGCCCTCGGCAGCCGGGTCGGCGCGGCCGTCTCCGGCCCGGTGCTCACCGTGTCCGCGGGCGAACTGCTCGTCGAGGCCTGGCTCAGGGAGGACCGGCGACGGCTGCTGCGGGCCGGGCTGCCCGTCCTGGTCTCGTCCGAGGTGCTGGGGCGGGACGCCCGCGCGGAGGTCCTGCTCGTGGCCGCCGAGCGGTCCGCGCCCGGCGGCCGCGCCGGGCCCGCGGCTCCGGGGGCGGACGGCCGGGACCCCGGCGCCGCCGCCCCGGTGGAGCCCGGCTACCGGATGCTGGTGCGCCCCGACCGCCCGCTGCCCGCCGGGTTCGCCGGGCAGGACGTACGGCTGACCGTCGAGACCGCCGCCACGGACGGCGCGGCGCTGGTGGTCCCCGTGACCGCGGTCTCGGCGGGCGCGGACGGGCGCACGGCCGTGACCGTCGTGCCGTCCGGCGCCGGGGCCGGCCGGCGCCGGGTCGAGGTGCGCACCGGCACCAGCGGGGACGGCCACGTGGAGGTCGTCCCGGTCCGCGCGGGCGAACTGGCCGAGGGCATGCAGGTCGTGACCGGCGCCGCCGCGCCCGGGAGCCTGAGCGGATGAACGTCATCGAGTTCCACGGGGTCGGTCTCACCTACCCCGGGCCGCCGCCGGTCGCCGCCCTCGCGTCGTGCGACCTGGCCGTGCGGCAGGGGGAGTTCGTCACCCTGGTCGGGCCGTCCGGGTCCGGGAAGTCGACGTTCCTGAACGTCGCCGGGCTGCTGGACGCGCCGACCCGGGGGCGGTACCTCCTCGACGGCGTCGACACCGGCGCGCTGCGCGAGCGCGAGCGGGCCGCCCTGCGCGGGCAGCGGATCGGCTTCGTGTTCCAGTCCTTCCACCTGCTGCCGCAGCGCAGCGCCCTGGAGAACGTCACCCTCGCCATGCTCTACACGGGCGTGCCGCGGGCGGAGCGGCGGGCGCGGGCCCGGGAGGCGCTGGAGCGGGTGGGGCTCGGGCACCGCACGGACGCCGTGCCGGGGCGGCTCTCGGGCGGGGAGCGGCAGCGGGTGGCGGTGGCCCGCGCTCTGGTGGGGCGCCCGTCGCTGCTGCTGTGCGACGAGCCGACCGGGAACCTCGACTCGGCGAGCGCGGCCTCGGTCCTGGGCCTGCTGGACGGGCTGCACGCGGCCGGGATGACGGTGCTCGTGATCACGCACGACCCGGAGGTGGCAGGGCGGGGCGGGCGGAGGCTCGCGCTGCACGACGGGCGGCTGCGGGAGCCGTCCGGGCCGGGGGACGCGTGAGCGGCGCGGGCGGCGGACGCGTGGCGCCGACGCGGCTGTCCCTGCGCGACGCGCTGTCGGAGGCGGTGGCGGGGATGCTGCGGCGGCCCGGCCGGGCGGCCCTGACGGCGCTCGGCACGGTGCTCGGCGTCGGCAGCTTCGTGGCCGTGCTCGGGCTGACCGCCACCGTCTCCTCACAGATCGACGCCCGGTTCAACGCGCTCACGGCCACCGCGGTGACCGTGGAGGACGTGGCCGTGCAACAGGACGAGTTCGCCGGCGCGGGTTTTCCGGCCGATGCCGAGCAGCGGATCCGGGCGCTCGCAGGCGTCGAGCACGCCGGGGTGCACTGGGCGGTGCGGCCGGCGCCCACCACCACTTCGGGCCACGCTTCCGGTTCTGGATCTGGCTCTGGTTCTGGCTCCGCTTACGCCTCCGGTTCGGGCGCGGACACGGGTCCCGGCGTGGTGGCCGCCTCCCCCGGCGCGGTACGGGCGATGGCGCCGCGGCTCCAGCAGGGCAGGCTGTACGACGAGTTCGCCGAGCGCACCCGCCAGCGGGTCGCCGTACTCGGCAGCGGAGCCGCGGCCCGGCTCGGCATCACCACGCTGGCGACCCGGCCCGCGGTATTCATCGGCGGCGAGGCGTTCACGGTGGCCGGGATCCTCGCAGACGTGCGGCGGCAGCCGGAACAGCTGCTGGCCGTGTTGGTACCGCGGTCCACCGCGGCCCGGCTGTGGGGTCCGCCGGGGCCCGGCGCGGCACGAATGCTGATCTCCACGCGGCTCGGGGCGGCCCGCCAGGTCGCCGCGCTCGCCCCGCTCGCCTTGCGGCCCGACCACCCCGAGCACCTCCGGGCGGTCCCGCCGCCCGACCCGAAGTCCCTGCGCGCCGGGGTCACCTCGGACCTCGGCGCGCTCTTCCTGCTGCTCGCCGGGATCTGTCTGGTGATCGGGGCGGTCGGGATCGCGAACACCACGCTGGTGGCGGTGCTGGAGCGGACGGGCGAGATCGGGCTGCGCCGCGCGCTGGGCGCGCGGGGCCGTCACATCGCGTTCCAGTTCCTCGCCGAATCGGGCGCGCTGGGCGCGCTCGGCGGACTCGCCGGGACCTCGCTCGGCGTCCTGCTGGTGGTCGCCGTGGCCGTCGTACGGGACTGGACCCCGGCCGTACCGCTCGCCCTGGTCGCGGCCGCCCCGGTGGCCGGGCTGCTGACCGGCGTCCTCGCCGGCCTCTACCCGGCGGCCCGTGCCGCCCGCATCTCCCCGGCGGAGGCGCTGCGCCGCTGAAGCCGGGGGAACGCGGGGATGCGGGGGTTGCAGGGGATGCCGAGGCGGTGTTCAGGCCTTCGGGGCCACCTTGCTCAGGCCGTTGATGATGCGGTCCATCGCGTCGCCGCCCGTCGGGTCGGTGAGGTTCGCCAGCATCTTCAGGGTGAAGCGCATCAGCAGCGGGTGCGTCAGGCCGCGCTGGGTGGCGACCTTCATGACCTTCGGGTTGCCGATCAGCTTCACGAAGGCGCGGCCCAGGGTGTAGTAGCCGCCGTAGGTCTCCTTGAGCACCTTCGGGTAGTTGTGCAGGGCCAGTTCCCGCTGGGCGGGGGTGGCGCGGGCGTGGGCCTGGACGATGACGTCGGCCGCGATCTGGCCCGACTCCATGGCGTAGGCGATGCCTTCGCCGTTGAACGGGTTGACGAGGCCGCCCGCGTCGCCGACCAGCAGCAGGCCCTTGGTGTAGTGCGGCTGCCGGTTGAAGGCCATCGGCAGGGCCGCGCCGCGGATCGGCTGGGTCATGTTGTCGGGTGTGTAGCCCCAGTCCTCCGGCATGGAGGCGCACCAGGCCTTGAGGACCTCGCGCCAGTCCAGCTCCCGGAAGGCGGAGGAGGAGTTCAGGATGCCCAGGCCGACGTTGGACGTGCCGTCGCCCATGCCGAAGATCCAGCCGTAGCCCGGCAGCAGCCGGTCCTGCGCGCCGCGGCGGTCCCACAGCTCCAGCCAGGATTCGAGGTAGTCGTCGTCGTGCCGCGGCGATTCGAAGTACGTGCGCACGGCGACGCCCATCGGGCGGTCCTCGCGGCGGTGCAGGCCCATCGCCAGCGAGATGCGGGAGGAGTTGCCGTCGGCCGCGACGACGAGCGGCGCGTGGAAGGTGACGGCCTTCTTCTCCTCGCCGAGCTTGGCGTGCACGCCCGTGATGTGGCCAGTGCGCGCGTCGATGACCGGCTCGCCGACGTTGCAGCGCTCGTACAGCCGCGCGCCCGCCTTCTGCGCCTGCCGGGCCAGCGTCTCGTCGAAGTCGTCGCGCTTGCGGACCAGTCCGTAGTCCGGGTACGAGGCGAGGTCGGGCCAGTCGAGCTCGAGCCGGACGCCGCCGCCGATGATCCGCAGGCCCTTGTTGCGCAGCCAGCCGGCCTCTTCCGAGATGTCGATGCCCATGGCCACCAGCTGCTTGGTGGCGCGCGGGGTCAGACCGTCGCCGCACACCTTCTCGCGCGGGAAGGCCGTCTTCTCGAGCAGCAGGACGTCGAGTCCGGCCTTGGCGAGGTAGTACGCCGTGGTCGAGCCGGCGGGCCCGGCTCCGACGACGATCACATCCGCGGTGTGTTCGGAGAGGAGCTCGGTCACTGCGGGATCTCCCGAAGACTCGATAGGGGGTGCCGAATGCACAGGACATGGGCAGTCTATGCAGCGATGAGTGATCACGATCCCGAAGGGCTGTCCCCGATGAGCGAGCAGTACCCCGCCGTCCGGCTCCGTGTCCCGACCGAAGAGGACGCACTGGCCTGGCACCGGATCTTCGCCGACCCCGACGTCATGGAGTTCCAGGGCGGCGCCCCTGCGGAGCTCTCGGTGTACGAGGAACTCACCGCGCGCCAGCGCATGCACGACGCGCAGCTCGGGATCTGTTTCTGGACCGTCCTCGACGAGGACGGCGAGGTGATCGGGTTCACCGGGGCGCAGCCGTGGCCGCGGGACTGGGGCCCGGTCGGCGAGATAGAGATCGGCTGGCGGCTGGCCCGCCCGTACTGGGGCAAGGGGTACGTGACCGCGGCCGCGCGCGAGACCCTGGAGCGGGTGCGGGCGGCCGGGATCCCGCGGGTGGTGGCGATGGTCGACGCCCGCAACACCCGCTCGATCGCGGTGACCCGGCGGCTCGGCATGGAGCTGAAGGAGACGTACACCCTGGGCTCCGGGACCGTCGGACACCGCTACGGCATCGAGTTCGCGGACGCCGGCGAGGAGTCCGGCCGGGATGCGGCCGACGTGGCGGCCCCCGCCGCACACCCGTGACTCCGTGACCCTGTGACCCGTGACCCCGTCGGGTGAACGGTGAAGGGCGCCGACCGGCTTTCGCTCAGAAGACCGACAGGCCGGTCAGCGTCGTGAAGCGGTCCAGGGCCGCGACCCCGGCCACCGAGTTGCCGCGCTCGTCGAGCCCGGGGCTCCACACGCACAGCGTGCAGCGCCCCGGGACGACGGCGACGATCCCGCCGCCGACCCCGCTCTTGCCGGGCAGGCCCACCCGGTAGGCGAAGTCACCCGCCGCGTCGTACGTGCCGCAGGTCAGCATCACGGCGTTGACCTGCTTGGCCTCGCTGCGGGTCAGCAGCCGGGTGCCGTCGGCCAGCAGGCCGTGCCGGGCCAGGAAGCGGGATGCGAGCGCGAGGTCGGCGCAGCTCGTCTCGATCGAGCACTGCCAGAAGTAGTGGTCGAGGAGCGCGGGCACCGGGCCGGTGATGTTGCCGTACGACGCCATGAAATGGGCCAGGGCGGCGTTGCGGTCGCCGTGCGCGGACTCCGACGCGGCGACCGCGGGGTCGAAGGCCAGGTCCGGGTTGCCGCTCTCCCGGCGCAGGAACTCCAGCAGCTCGCTGCTCGCGTCGCCGGTCCAGGTCTGGAGGCGGTCGGTGACCACGAGAGCACCGGCGTTGATGAACGGATTGCGCGGGATGCCGTTCTCGTACTCCAGCTGGACGAGGGAGTTGAAGGGGTTGCCGGACGGCTCGCGCCCGACGTGGTCCCAGAGGCTGTCGCCGCCGTGGGCCAGCACCAGCGCGAGGGTGAACACCTTGGTGATCGACTGCGCCGAGAAGGGGACCTGCCAGTCCCCCACTCCGTGGACGGTGCCGTCGACTTCGGCGATGGCCATGCCGAAGCGGGTCTTGTCGACGTTCGCGAGCGCCGGGATGTACGCGGCGGGCTCGCCGCTGCCGATCAGCGGCGCGACGTCGTGCGCGATCTGCTCCAGCACCGCCTGGTAGTCCACCGTGGTCACGGCTTACTCGGACGCGGGCTTGTACCCGCGGTGCAGGGCGACGATGCCCCCGGTCAGGTTGCGCCACGCGACGCCCGACCAGCCGGCCTTCTGCAGCAGCGAGGCCAGCTCCGGCTGGTCCGGCCACTCGCGGATGGACTCGGCGAGGTAGACGTACGCGTCCGGGTTGGAGGACACGGCACGGGCGACGGGCGGCAGCGCGCGCATCAGGTACTCGGTGTAGACGGTCCGGAACGGCGCCCACGTCGGCTGCGAGAACTCGCAGATGACGACCTTGCCGCCGGGCTTGGTCACCCGGTACAGCTCGCGCAGCGCGCCCTCGGTGTCCTGGACGTTGCGCAGCCCGAAGGAGATCGTCACGGTGTCGAAGACGTCGTCCTTGAAGGGCAGCTTCGTGGCGTCGCCCGCGGTCAGCGGCAGCCAGGGGTGCTTCTTCTTGCCCTCGCGGAGCATGCCGAGGGAGAAGTCGCACGGCACGACGTACGCGCCGGTCTGCGCGAAGGGCAGCGAGGAGGTCGCGGTCCCGGCGGCCAGGTCGAGGACCTTCTGCGCGGGGCGCGCGTCGACCGCCCCGGCGACCTCCTTGCGCCACAGCCGGGCCTGGCCGAGGGAGAGGACGTCGTTGGTGAGGTCGTAGTTGGCCGCGACTCCGTCGAACATGGAGGCGACTTCGTGCGGCTGCTTGTCCAGGGATGCGCGGGTCACCGGCTTCGGCCTCGCAGATGTCGGGTGCGGGGCGCGGGGCGCGCCTGCACGTCGCGGTTGGGTGCCGCCCCATTCTCGCAGGCCGCCGCCGCCCGGATCCGGCCGGGCAGGCGCGGCGGCCCCCGGTCAGCCCGGCCGCCCCGGCCGGGCGGTCAGCGGGCCGGGGCGGCGAAGCAGGCCGCGAGGGCCGCGCGGCCCTCGGCGGATTCCTTCGTACGGAGGTCGCCCGGCCACGCCCCGGTCGACGGATCGGGGTCCGGCCAGTCCGGCACCCCGCTGCGGCGCATGCACGAGGCCTGGGCGCGCAGTTCCGCCAGCTCCGCCGGATCGGGCCCGCCCACCCGGCGCCGCGGGGCGCAGGTCCGTTCCGCCTCCGCCGCCCTGGCCGGATCCGCCCGGTCCTCGTCGACGACGGCGACTCCGGACGCGGTGGTGCGCATCGGCAGCCCCTGCCGGGCCATGCACGCGAAGTAGTCCGCCAGCGCGGGGTCGGTGGCGTCCTCATCCTGCTGCTTCAGGGCGGGGATCCGGGTCCGTCCGGACACCGGGGCCGTCGGGGCGGCCGGAGCCGCGGCGGTCCCCCCGGCGGAACAGCCCGGCAGCAGGAGGACGAGGGACAGGGCGGCGGCTCCGCGGACTTGGCCGAAACGCACAGCGGGACTCCTCACCGCGCGCGGACCTCCGCGCGACCTCCGCACAGTAGGCCGAGGCTCCGGAGTCACACACTGGCCCGAAGGACAGTGGTGCCAGAGGTGTGGGTGGTGTTCCACTCTTCGGCGCCCCGGGTTCCCCTACGGAAAGGCACGCACGATGAACAGAACGTGTCTCCGCGCGCTCGCCGCCGCCGGTCTCGTCCTGGCCGCGCTCGGCACGGGCATCGGATCCGCCACCGCCGCCGTGGACAAGGACGGCATCCTCGACCCCGGAGAGTTCGGGCTGTTCTGCCTCCAGAACCAGGGCGGCGCCGTCTTCGACATGTACGTCGCCGACGCCGACTTCCGCAACAACTACTTCAAGGGCAGCCTGGCCTGCGCCCAGCACACCACCAACGACTACACCGAGTCGTACCTGAACCGCGACAGCGCCGAGTGGGCTGTGTACACCCAGCCCAACCGCGGCGGCTACGTCGGCTTCCTGCCCGCCGGATACCGCGGCAACGCCAGCACCCTGTACCGCAATACGATCTCGTCGGCCTACCTCGAACCGTGAGCCCGTGTAGCCTGCCCGCCATGGAGCGCCCCTGCTTACCGTGCTCGTGGGTACCCGGCACGCTCGACGGCGAGCGCCTGCACCGGGCCCTGGCCGGGATCCCTAGCCTGACCGAGCAGGAGCTGTCGGTGTTCCGCTGCCTTCCGACCGGGCCGACGAACGCGCAGCTCGCCACGCACCTCCATCTCACCGTCCGCACCGCGAAGTTCCACGTGGCGAACATCCGCGCCAAGCTCGGCGGGATCTCCCGGCTCCAGGCCTGCCTGCTCGCCGTGCACCACACGGCGCGGCCGGCACAGACGCAGACTCACGCGCAGACGCCTGGCGCCTAGCGCCTGCGGTACAGCAGCCGCCCTGCGATGACGGTGGCCACGCACGTGGCCGCGCCCCGCTCCAGCAGGGCCTCCTCGTCCGGTGCGTCGAACGCCGCGAAATCGGCCCGCTCCCCGACGGCCAGCGGCCGCTGCACCGAGCCCGCCAGACCGCCGCCCGCCGTGAACGGATCCAGGTCCGGCCCGTCCCCGGGAGCCTCGGGCGCACCCGCGGCCGGCACGGTCTCCAGGCCGGAGCGGGCCACCGGGGCCGACAGCAGCGGGTCGGCCGGGCCGAGCGCGATCGCGGTCGTGCCGTGCCGCAGCATCTGCTGGAGCCCGCGGCGCACACTGCCCGCCCAGCGGGCCGTGTCGAGTTCCAGCTCCGCCAGCGCCTCCCCGGAAAGCGGATCCGTACCCAGCCGGTCGGCCTCCCGCGGGTCGGGGTGGTAGCAGCGCGTGAGCAGCCACTGCGCGTGCCACTGGCGCAGTCCGGGCGTCAGCACGCCCGGCCACTCCCGCACCCGGACCTCCGGGCGCGCGGCCTCCAGGGCGGCGCGCGGGCCGATCGCGGCGATGCGGTCGTGCTCGACGAGCACGGCCCCGTCCGGTACCGGCGCCGAGCCGACCGGCAGCAGGAGCGGGGCGGTGTGCAGCGTCAGCACGGCGGGCTCAGCGGGCGTCGAGGAGCTTCAGCTCCGGGTGCGCGGTGCCGCCCTCGATAGCCGTCGAGGAGATGTGGGAGACCACGCGCTCGTCGACCGGGTCGTTCGCCGGGTCGTCGTGCACGACGATGTGCTCGTACGTGGTGGTGCGCTGGGCCGGGACGCGGTCCGCCTTGCGGATCAGGTCCATGATCTCCTGGCGGTTCGAGCGGTGCTTGGCGCCGGCGGAGGAGACGACGTTCTCCTCCAGCATGATCGAGCCCAGGTCGTCGGCGCCGTAGTGCAGCGACAGCTGGCCGGCCTCCTTGCCGACAGTCAGCCAGGAGCCCTGGATGTGCGCGACGTTGTCCAGGAAGAGCCGGGCGATCGCGATCATCCGCAGGTACTCGAAGATCGTCGCCTGGGTGCGGCCCTTGAGGTGGTTGTTCTCGGGCTGGTACGTGTACGGGATGAAGGCCCGGAAGCCACCGGTCCGGTCCTGCACCTCACGGATCATCCGGAGGTGCTCGATCCGCTCGGCGTTCGTCTCGCCTGTGCCCATCAGCATGGTGGAGGTCGATTCCACGCCCAGGCCGTGGGCGATCTCCATGATCTCCAGCCAGCGCTCGCCCGACTCCTTGAGCGGGGCGATGGCCTTGCGCGGCCGCTCCGGCAGGAGTTCGGCGCCCGCGCCCGCGAAGGAGTCCAGGCCCGCGGCGTGGATCCGGCGGATCGCCTCCTCGGCGCTCACGCCCGAGATCCTGGCCATGTGCTCGACCTCGGAAGCCCCGAGGGAGTGGATGACCAGCTGCGGGAAGGCCTTCTTGATGGCGGAGAAGTGCTCTTCGTAGTACTCGACGCCGTAGTCCGGGTGGTGGCCGCCCTGGAACATGATCTGCGTGCCGCCCAGCTCCACGGTCTCCGCGCAGCGGCGCAGGATGTCGTCGAGGCCGCGGGACCAGCCCTTGGCGGTGTCCTTGGGGGCGGCGTAGAACGCGCAGAACCGGCACGCCGTCACACAGACGTTCGTGTAGTTGATGTTCCGCTCGATGATGTACGTCGCGATGTGCTCGGTGCCGGCGTACCGGCGGCGGCGCGCGGTGTCGGCGGCGGTGCCCAGCGCGTGCAGCGGCGCGTGCCGGTACAGGTCGAGCGCCTCCTCCGCGGAGATCCGGCCCCCTTCGGCGGCACGGTCGAGGACAGACTGGAGAGCGGCCTGGTCGGTCACCGGTGCGTCACCTTTCGGTGGAGTGGCGTCGTATGTCAAGGGTCGGACCGATCCAGCCTACGCCAGCGGTTCCGGGCCCGGTTCAGGGGCTGGCCCGCCCGGGGCGGGGCCGCCGGCGACGGCGGGTCGGGTGCCGGTCGGATGCGTGTCAGCTGCGGGTCAGGTCGCCGGTCGGGTTCCCGGCCGGCGCGTCGCTCGACTCGTAGTGCAGGGTGCCGTCGGTCTTGAGCGTGAGCCGCTCCGTCCTGCTGCCGTCGGAGCAGACTCCCGGATGCGGGTTGGTGGCCCGGGTGTTGTCCAGGACGAGGACCGTGTCGGTCGCCGAGACCAGCTTCCAGTCGCTGCTGCAGTCGGCGTTGAGGATGTCGAGGACGCTGCGGTCGCGGGCCACGTTCGCCCCGACCCGGCCGGCCTTGACCGTGATCTCCATCTGGCTGGAGACGTTCAGCCGCTGGGTGGTGATGGTGCCCTTCCAGGTGCCGACGAAGGCCCGCGGCACGTCCTGCCGGGTGCCCCGCGGGACGCCGTCCGTGGGCTCGGCCGATCCCGTGGGCTCCGTGGCGGCCGGGGGCGGTGTCGTGGGGTCCCGGTCGCCCGACGCCTGGGCCGGTGCCTTCTTGCCGCCGGGGAACAGGTCGAAGGCGATGAACCCGCCCGCGGTCACCGCCGCCAGCGCCCCGGCCACCGCGAGGGCGACGGTGCAGCTGACGCGCCGGCCCGCGGTGGCGGTGAGGCTGATTCCGGTGCGGCCCGTGCCGCCGGTCCCGTCCGCGGCGCCGGCCGCCGGGCCCGCCGTACGGCCCTGGGCGGCGTCCCGCGGCCCCGGCACCCCGGGCACCGGCATCCCCGCCGAGGCCGTCCCGGCCGGGGGCCCGTACGACGGGTCCGGCGGCCCGAAGGCCCCGGCCGGGCCGCCGTGCGAGGGGGTGGTGAACGGTACGGGTCCCGATACGCCCGCTGCAGGCGCCCGGTCGGGCTCCAGGTCGAGCAGGCGTACCGCCGCCCGCGACACGTCCGCCACCAGCGGCGCGGGCAGCCAGCCCGGCTCGACCAGCGCGGCCGCGCCCGCCGGGGCCAGGGCCGCCGCCACCTCGCCGGGGGCGGGGCGGGCCGAGGGGTTCTTGGCCAGGCAGGCCAGGACCAGCGCGCGCAGCTCCCCGGTCAGCCGGCCGCCGAGCTCCGGCTCCTCGTGGACCACCTTGTAGAGGAGGGTGGCGGAGTTGTCCCCGGTGAACGGCGGCTCGCCGGTCGCGGCGAAGACGAGGACGGCGCCCAGCGAGAACACGTCGGCGGCCGCGCCGGCGCCCTTGCCGAGGATCTGCTCGGGGGCCATGTACCCGGGCGAGCCGACCGAGACCCCGGTCGAGGTCAGCGAGGCCGTGCCGTCGGTGGCCCGCGCGATCCCGAAGTCGATCAGCCGCGGCCCGTCCAGCGTGATCATGACGTTCGAGGGCTTCACGTCCCGGTGGACCAGGCCCAGCGCGTGCACGGCGACGAGCGCCTCGGCCAGCCCGGCGCCGATCGCGCGCGCGGAGGACTCCGGCAGGGGTCCGTGCGCCGCCACGGCCCGGTCCAGCGGGGCGCCGGCGACGTAGCCGGTGGCCACCCACGGCACGGCGGCCTCCGGGTCCGCGTCCAGGACCGGGGCCGTCCAGCCGCCGCCGACCCGGCGGGCCGCCGCCACCTCGCGCCGGAACCGCGCCCGGAACTCCTCGTCGCGGGCGAAGTGCGGGTGCACGATCTTCACGGCCACGGTCCGGCCGCCCGCACTGCGTCCCAGGTACACCGCGCCCATGCCGCCCGCGCCGAGCCGCCCGAGCAGCCGGTACGCGCCGATGGTCTGCGGATCCCCCGCTTCGAGCGGCTGCATGGCGCCCCCTTTTCCGTGCCCCCTGAGACGGTGCAGTCGCACCCTAGCCGGGCTCGTGGCGCGGAACAGCCGGATCCGTGCAACGGTGATCGGCATGAACCACAGCACCACCCCGTCGGCCCGCAGGGCCCTGCTGCCCGTCAGCCCCTCCGTACTCTCCCTCCCCGCGCTCCTCGCGCTCCTCGCCGGCCTGCTGACCGGCTGCTCCGGCGAGGGGGACCCGGTCTCCTTCGATGCGCCGAACGCCGCCGCGAGCACCCTGGAGGACACCCCGCCCGGCACCGGATCGCACACGTCCTCGAACCGGGCGGATCCGAGCGCCTCCGAGCAGTCCGAGGCCGAGCGGCTGACGCAGCTGCCGACGGGCCCGCGGGCCCGCTTCACGGAGGAGAGCACGCTGGAGGACGGCACGGCCGTCGCCGTGACGACGCTCAAGGGCCGCGCATCGGGGTTCACCGGCAAGGTCTGGGTGTGGGCGCCCCGGCAGTACTTCGAGCCGCGGTACGCGAAGAGCGGCTTCCCGGTGCTGATCGCCCTGCCCGGCGGGCGCGGCTATCCGGTGAACTACTGGATCGGCGCCGGGCTGAAGCTCCAGAGCAGCATCACCCGGTGGTCGCAGGAGGGGAAGAGCCTGCCCTTCCTGGTGGTGATGCCGGTACTGAACCCGGACAAGAAGTACTACTACGACGGAAGCGACATCCCCGGGCAGCCGCGGATGGGCACCTGGCTCGCCGAGGACGTGCCGAACTTCGCCCGGGCCAATTTCCGCACCTTCCGCTCCCGCGACGGGTGGGCCTTCATGGGCTCGTCCTCGGGCGGATTCGCGGGGCTGAAGACCGTGCTCCAACACCCCGGCAAATTCAAGGCGGTGATCGCCTCCGGGCCGGACACCGTGCCCGACTCCCCGCTGTGGAAGGGGCACGAGCCGCAGCGCCAGGCAAACAATCCGGAGAAGCTCGCGGCCGCCCTGATCGCCCGCGGCGGTCCGGACGTCTATCTCGCCTTCCAGATCGGCAGCAAGGAAAGCGGGATGGCGAATCTCCGGAATTTCATCGGTAATTTCGGCAAAGGTCCCGTGAACACCCGCCTCCAGGTAGTCGAGGGCGGGACGCACAACGCGAAGACGTACATCCGCGGCATGGAAGAGGGCAGCATGCAGTGGATCAGCGAGCAGCTCCGGGCACCGATCCCGGAAGGAGCTCCGGAGGGCACGCCCGAAGGCCTGCCGGAGGGGCCGCCGGAGGCTACCGGCCCAGCAGCTCGACCGTGACGTCCGACGGGAAGCCGGTCGTCGGTCCGATCCGGCGGGCGAACTCCCGGACGCCCGCCAGCTGCTCCGGCCCGAAGCGGAAGTCGAGGGTGCGGAAGTAGCGCTCCAGCAGCTCGGCGTCGAAGGACTCCCAGCGGGCGGCCTGCTCGGCCACCTTGGCCACCTCCTCCAGGGACAGGTCACGGGAGGCGAGGAAGGCCTCGTGGACCTTCTCGACCACGAGCGGCTCCCGCCGGAGGTAGTCCTTGCGGGCGGCCCAGACGGCGAAGACGAACGGCAGCCCGGTCCACTCCTTCCACATGAGCCCCAGGTCATGGACGGTGAGGCCGAGGCGGGGAGCGTCGTGCAGCGAGGCCCGCAGCGCGGCGTCCCCGATCAGTACGGCCGCCTCCGCCTCCTGCATCATCAGCCCGAGGTCGGGCGGGCAGGTGTAGTAGTCGGGGCGGACGCCGTACTGCTCGGCGAGCAGCAGCTGGGCGAGCCGTACGGACGTGCGGGAGGTCGAGCCGAGCGCCACCCGGGCCCCGTCGAGCCGGTCCAGCGGGAGCTGCGAGACGATCACGCAGGACATGACCGGGCCGTCGCAGCCGACCGCGAGGTCGGGGAAGGCCACCAGCTGATCGGCGTTCCTGAGGAACTCCACGAGGGTGATGGGACCCATGTCCAGTTCCCCCGAGACGAGCCGCTCGCTGAGCTTCTCCGGGGTGTCCTTGGTCAGCTCCAGGTCCAGCAGCGTGCCGGTCCGGGCCAGGCCCCAGTAGAGCGGCAGGCAGTTCAGGAACTGAATGTGGCCGACACGGGGCCGGCTGCGATTGGCGTCCACATCGCGAGACTAGCTGCCGTGTCGCCGTCAGCCTCGCCGAGGGTCTCAAACGTCCGGGTGACGTGATCTTTCCCTCTGGTCTCGCATGCACTCTGCGTGCTAGGCTCGACGCAAGTTGCAGTTTGGTTTCCCTTGCAGTACAGAGCCTGCGGAGCATGTAACCCGCAGGCTTTTGTAGTTTTCAGACTTCTTAGCAGGTTCTGGAGCAGGGCAACCCTTTGGCCCAAGGAGGGCTTATGGCTACCGGAACCGTGAAGTGGTTCAACGCTGAAAAGGGCTTCGGCTTCATCGCCCAGGACGGCGGCGGCCCGGATGTCTTCGTTCACTACTCCGCGATCAACGCGTCTGGCTTCCGCTCCCTCGAGGAGAACCAGCTGGTGAACTTCGACGTCACGCAGGGCCCGAAGGGTCCGCAGGCGGAGAACGTCACCCCGGCCTAAGTTGCCAGGGCCGGCCGGATCGCGGTCGGAGCGTAGTAGTACTTCAAGTGCAGTACCCAAGGAGCCCTGTCCCGCGCGCAAGCGGGGGCGGGGCTCCTGCCTTTTGTGCGCCGCGCACGCCTCCGCGCGTTCACTTGTCGACCGCCCGCCGGCCGCCCGCCGACCCCCTGCCGACCCGCCGGCCGGTCACCGCACAGCAGTCCGCCCCGGCCGGGGCGGACCACGGACGGGGCGGACGGGTGCAGCGGTCGGGCGCGGACGGCCCTTACGGCTTGGCGGCCTCGGTGGCCGGCGGGGACGGGACCTCGGACGGCTCCAGGACCGGCTGCTCCTTGACCACGAGGTCGACGATCAGCTCCAGGCCCTCCGGGGTGGTCAGGCGCAGGGTGTAGGTGCCGGGGAGGTCGGCGGTGAAGACCTCCGGGAGGACGATCTTGCCGTCGGCGCCGGACGGGGCCAGGGCCAGCGTGCGGATCGCCTTGCCGTCCTTGTCCATGAAGTACGGACCGGTCTCGGCCGGGACCCAGGCGGCCTTGCCGTCCTTGATCTCCTTCTTGACCATGGCGGCCGTGACGACGGTGCCCGCCACCGGCTTGCCCTTGGCCTTCGCGAGCAGTTCCAGCGGCTCGGCGAAGCTGCCGCCGGCGACCGCCTCGAGCGCCTTGTCCCCGATGCGCAGCAGCGAGTCCGCCTTGGGCACGGGCTTCGGGGTCACGACGCCCGTGAACTTCACGGTGAACTCGCGGGTGCCGTACAGGGTGGCGCGGAGGGTGAAGGAGCCGGTCTTGGCGCCGGCCTTCTCGCCCGCCTTGAGCGCCGGGGCGGTCGCGATGCCCGAGGCGTCGGTCCGTACCACCGCGTGGTTCTTGCCGGTGGCCGCGAACAGGGTGCCGGAGGTGTCGCCCTCGATCTCGAAGACGACGACCTCGCGGACGGCGGGCTTGCCGTTGCTCAGCTTGGCCTTCGCCTGGGGGGCCACGGCGAACGCCGAGCCCGCCTCGGCCGTGAGCGTCTGCTCGCCCAGCCGCTCCAGACCGGAGACGGTCGCGGGCGGCGGGGTCGGCTTGACCGGCGGGACCGGCGGGGTGGGCCGGACCGGGGGCGGGGTGGGCCGGGTCGACGGCGGCGGGGTCGGGACCACCGGCGGGGTGGGAACGATGGTGGGCGGCTGCGGGACCGGGTTGGGCACGGCCGGCGGGTTGGGGACCGCGGCCCCGCCCTTCTGGTACTGCCGCATCCAGCCGAGCACGGTGTTCACGTACTCGCGCGAGTTGTTGTAGCTGAGGACGGCCTTGTCCAGGTCCGCCGCGGACGTCAGGTCGCGGTCGCCCGCGCACAGGTACAGGCCGGCGCCCAGCGCGGCGTCGTAGATGTTGTTCGGGTTGCGTTCGTTGTCGCCGTTGCCGTCGGCGCCCCACGTCGCCCAGGTGGACGGGATGAACTGCATCGGGCCGATGGCCCGGTCGTACTCCTTGTCGGAGTCCCACTGGCCCTTGTCGGTGTCGACGATCTTCGCGAAGCCGTTGCCGTCGAGGCGCGGGCCGCGGATCGGCTTCTCCGTGGAGCCGTCCGTCTTGAGCCCGTAGCCGGAGGCGTGCACCGACTCCACGCGGCCGATGCCGGCCAGCAGCTCCCAGGGCAGGTGGCAGCCGGGCAGGGCCGCGGCGACCGAGGTCGAGGCGCGCCTGTACGCGTCGAGGGCGGTTCCGGGTATGCCCGTGGACCCCTCGGGCGCACCCTGGGCCGGCGGCGGGTCGGCCACCAGGTCCGGCAGCTCGAGGCGGGCGTTGCCGCGGTCCTGGGCCTGGGGGCTGTCGCCGGTCGGTTCGGACTCGCCCGCGTCGGCGGTGGGCGTGTTGCCCACGACGGCGGCGGTCGTCAGGCTGGCCGCGAGCGCGGCGGTGCACAGCACCTTGCGGGATGTACTGACGAGGTGACGGTGAAGAGGCTTCACTGTGGTGGGGTCCCCCCGGACGAAGTGCGGGGGTGTCGCCCCCCAAGACGGACCAGGCCGGTCGTGCCGTGAATATCCACTGTCTATCAGGTATTCGACGGCGACTCGCCGTCCCCCCTCCCTATCTGATGCGTTGTTCGACCGCGAGGTCAACGTCCGAACGGGCAAGAACCGTAGCCCCCGCCCGATTTGATGCAATAGACCCGATACGCACCCCACGGCGGCCGCGCCGGTGACGCGCACACGGCAGTGGCCCCGGCATCGGGTGCCGGGGCCACTGCGCGCGTTGACCGGTCGCTAGTTCCAGCCGGTCGCCGCGCGGATCAGGTCGCGCTCCTCCGGCGTGGGCGGGCGGAACTCCAGCCGCTCGCCGTACCAGTCGAGCACTCCGCTGCGGAGCTCGGCCGCCAGTTCGTCCAGTTCGTCGGTCTCGAACATGTCGTTCGCGTCCGCCGGACGTCCGGGCGCCTCCGTCTGGAAGAGGTAGACCTGGATGTAGTCCCCGGTCTCCCCTCCTCGGCCGTAGGTGAGTTCGTCCGCGGCGATGCGCACGTAGAACGGGCGCCCCCCGGCGTCCTGGCCGATGCCCAGGATGCCGTCCAGGTCCGCGTATTCCTTGCTCATGCGCATGCCTTCCTCAGGGAGCCGGTCACCAGAACCAGCGGCGACTGCTGTGGTACACGTGGTAGTTATTCTTCCACTTGCCCTTCTTTGTCCGCCATTGGTAGTTGGACTTGCGGTGGCCGTCCGACTTGCGCTCGGCGGCCCGCCACTGGCGCATGCCGTTCTTGGAGATCCGGCCACGGCCACCGGCCTTGGTGCCGAAGGTCCTCGAACCGCGGCCGACCCACATGCGTCCGGCCAGCCACGAGGTGGCACGGCTGGCGCGCATGCCGCCGTCCATGCCCTTCGCGGCGCGCGCGACGCGCACGATCCGGTAGGCCCGGTAGGCCCAGGCCGCGGCGCCGAGACCGGGGACGAAGCCCACCGCGGTGAGCGCGATGTTCCACTTGTTGCGCTTGGTCCACTTCCAGACCTTGCCCCAGAACCTGCCGTCCAGGTCGTACACGTTGACCGGGTCGGCGGGGTAGCCGTACGCGTTGTCGCCGCCGCCGTACACCGGGTCCAGCGACAGGAACCTGCCGGTGGCCGGGTTGTAGAGGCGGACGCCCATGAGGGTGAGGCCGGTGAGGGTCTCGGTGGAGCGCTGCTTGGCGCCGAGCCAGTTGTAGCGGGTGGCGGCCTGTCCGGCGCGCGGGTTGCCGTACTCGTCGGCGTCCAGCGCCACCGGCGGCTTGGAGACGTCCAGCGGGAGCTGGAGCGCGACGTCACCGTGGATGGTGGTGAGCTGGAGGACCGTGTCGCCGGTCTTGCTGGTGGTGGCGGCCAGGTCGCCGGAGGCGGACTCGATGTTGCGGGTCAGCGCACCGGTGGCGGTGTCCTCGACGATCCAGCGCGGGTTGTCCTCGTCGCTGTCGTAGTGGTTGAGCTTGGAGCCGGTCTGGGTCCAGGTGGAGCCGCTGCCGGTCTCGGTCTTCCAGGAGCGGAAGCGCAGCGCGGCGTCGAGCTGCCAGGTCTGGCGCTTGCCGCCCGCGGTCTGCTGGTACGCCAGGTCGTTGGCGTAGTACGACAGCGTGCTGCCCGGCAGCGCGGTGGTGCGGCCGAACGCGTCGTACGTGTAGCCGGCGTCGACCAGGCGGTCACCGCTGTCGTACGTGTGGGTGGTGGTGGTGCCTCCGGTGGTGGGGCAGTCGGCGCCGGGGGTGCCGGCGGCGCTGGTCAGGGTCTTGCGGTTGGCACGGCCGTCGAACGTGTACGTCCGCTTGGTGCAGACGGTGTCCGCGATGTCCTCGACCGCCGTGAGGCGGCCGGTGGCGTCGTAGCCGTAGTCCTGGCCGGACCAGCCGGCGTGCGTGGTGACCTGGCCGTGGATCGACTCGGCGACACTGTCGGAGTAGACCGTGGCGCCGTCGCTGTCGCGGGTGTAGGTCCGCTTCAGAGCCGCGCCGGTGGTGTCCTCGTCGACGGTGACGGTGTAACCGCCGGGCAGCTTCTCGGAGCTGACCGAGCCGTCGGCGTCGTAGGTGGGCTGGAAGGCACCGGCGACGGAGTCGGTGGTCTTCGTGGCCAGGCCGCGCGGTTCGACCGCGTGGTCGTACGTGAACGTCAGCGTGGACGGCGCGCTGTCGGTGGTCTTGACCGGGCGGTCGAGCAGGTCGTACTCGGTGGTCGTGACACCGCCGTCGGCGTCGGTGTAGGAGGTCTGGCGGCCGAGCTTGTCGAACGCCTTGGTGATGGTGCCGCCGGTCGGCGAGACGGCCTTCACGGCCTTGCCGGTGGCGGGGTCGTACTCGGTGGTCGCCTCGGGCACGGCCTGGCCGGTACCGCCGGAGATGACCACCTTGGTGCTGCGGCCGGCCGCGTCGTAGGTGGTCGTGGTGGTGCGGGTGACGCCGTTGGCCGTGTCGACGAGCTTGGCGTTGTTGCCCCACCAGTCGTACTCGGTGGTGGTGGTCGGCAGCTGCGACGGGTTGGACCCGCCACCGGTGACCGCACCCGCCGGGCCGGTGGAGCACACCAGGTCGGCCCACTCGGGACGGCCCTGGCAGGTGCCGGTGCCGGTCGCCGACCAGTACGTGGTCACGCGGGTGCCCGCGTCCGTGCCGGTCGCACCGGGCAGCAGCTGCTTGGTGATGCGGCCCTGCGCGTCGTACTCGGTCGTCGTGGTGATCGCGAGACCGCCCGGGTCCTTGACCGCCTGGGTGGGCACGCCCTTGGCCCAGTCGAAGACCGTCTGCGTGGTGCGGCCCTCGCCGAGGACGGTCGGGTGCTCGCGCACCTGCGCACCGGTGGTGGTCTTGGTGACCTGGTCCTTGACCTTGGCGGTGCCGTCGGTGGGACGGCCCGCGTCGTACTCGTTGACCGTCCAGGTCCGGGCGGTGACGGAGCTGCCGACCGGAACGAGCACGGTGGAGCCGGACTTGAGGTCGGCCGTCAGGTCGATCCGCCGCAGCGGGCCGAACTCCTCCAGTTCCCGGGTGCCCTTCTCGTCGTAGACGGAACGGGTGTCCAGGAGGTCCGCCCGGTCGGCGCCGGCGAGCTGGGCGATGCCCAGGTCGGCCTGCGTGGCGCGGTCGGCGGCGGTGATGCCGAGGGCGACGCCGCGGTTGGCGGCCGACAGCTCGCGGACGGTGTTGCCGAAGCGGTCGTACTCCGTGGTGGAGATGTGCCCGCCCGGGTTCGCGCTGTTGACCGACCGCCCGGAGACACCCAGGTACGTGATGTCGGCCCGGGTGTACGCACTGCCGGTGAGCGCGTCACCGGTGTGGGAGGAGGGGACGGAGTCGGCCGGGAAGACGGCGGTCGCGTCGGTCGGGGCGTCCGTCTGGCCCCAGGCCTTCACGTCGGCCGCGCCCATGGCGTACGGCGCGTTGGCGCCGGTCAGCGGGACGTCGTAGACGACCGAGCTGGACGCGGTGCCCTGCTCCACGTCCTTGGTGCCCTGCTGCAGACCGGAGCGGGACACCTTGAGCAGCATGCCCGGACCGGCGGTGGCGGCGTTGCCCGCCTGGCCGTACGTGAACGACCAGGGCAGCTCGCCCGGCGGGGTCAGGCCGGTGACCCGGCCCGCCGTGTCGTAGTCGTAGGCGGTCTTCAGCGCGGGGCTGATGAGCGGGCTCCAGGCCTCACGCAGGCGGCTGGAGCCGTCGTACAGGTACTTCTGCACGGACTTGAAGGTGGCCGCGGCGGCACCGGGCTCGGTGGACCACAGCCGGATCTCCTTCACCTGGCCGTCCACGTCGCCGAAGACCGCGTCGGTCGCCGTGGTCGCGGTGCCGTAGACGAACTCCAGCGCGCGGCAGCCCTTGGTCGCGGGGTCCGCGGTGCAGGCGGCGGCGCTGGCGGCGGAGGTGGGGGCGATGACCCGCTTGGGGCGGGACAGCTTCTCGGTGCCCGCGGTCACGGTCTCGGAGACCACCGTGACGGCCGAGTTGGCCAGACCGTCCAGCAGGGTGGACGAGACCTGCCAGGTGGTGGCTGCCGCGTCGGCCTTCGTGAAGGTGGTGACCGTGCCCTCGGAGTCGGAGAGCGTGAACGACGAGGTCACGCTGCCGGTCAGGATGAGGTCCTGCGCGCCGGGCTCGGGGATCCAGGCGGTCTTCGCCGCGTTGGCGGTGAAGTGCAGCTCGTTGCCCTCGGAGTCGACGACGGCGACGGCCGTGTCGGAGGTCTTGCGCAGGTGCGCGTACTCGGAATCGGTGGCTTCGGCCGCTGTGCCGGAGACCCACTCCTTGCCGAAGATCGCGGCCTGGCCGGCCTGCTTGCTCGCCTTCAGGGGGTCGCGCGAGGACGCTGCACGGGTGACGGACAGGCCGAAGGCCGACATGTCGGTGGCCGACAGGCCGAAGTCGCCGGTGAGCAGGTTCAGGGAACCCGGGCCGACCTCGTCGGTCGCGGCGCCGGAGGCGTTGCGGTCGACGATGACGGTGAGGGGCTGGGTAGCGCCGGTGGCGAGGTTCGGGCCGGTGAAGTCGGCCTTGATCTGGACCGTGCCGTCGGGGTTGACGGTGTCGGTGGTGTTCCAGACCAGCGGCGTGTTCTGGCCGCCGGTCATCGGGACGGGCCACGCGGTGAGCGGGGTGCCGCCGGCGGTGACGTCACCGGCCGGGATGGCCACCCAGGGGTCGGCCTCGGAACGACGCCAGGAGAAGGAGACGCTGTTGAACTTGGCGCCGTCCGCCTCCGCGACCAGCGGCAGGCGGCGGGCGGTGCGCTCGCCGCTCGCGGGCTGGAGGAAGCCGCCGGGGCCGGCGTGGAAGGTGTACTCGATCGCCTCGGACTTGTTGTCCGCCTTGTCGACCGCGCGGACCTGGAGGGTGTGGGTGCCGTCCTTGGGCGGGGCGATGGAGATCGCCTTCGCGCCCGCGGCGCCGCCCGTGGCCACCTTGGTCCAGGTCACGCCGTCGAGGGACCACTCGAGCCAGTTGTGGTCGGCGGCCGGCGGGGTCACGTTGAAGACGCCCGCCTGGCCCGCGCCCTTGACCCACGAGGCGGACGGATAGTCCGTCGACGTGATGCCGGTGGGGGCGGAGGGGGCGGAGGTGTCGACCGTGAAGGTCTTCTCGGCCGACCAGCCCAGGTTGTAGTGGGTGCCGTCGTACGGGGACGTACGGAAGCGGTACGTCTTGCCGTTGGTCAGCACACCCGCCGGAACGGTCACCGGGGCCGGCTGGCCGGAGGGCACGAACGCCGACCGCAGCACGTCACCGACCTGCGCGTTCGTGGCGTTGTCGAAGATCTGGAACGCGCCCTGGACCTTGTCGCCGTTCACATCGACGAACGTGTCGCGCAGGGTCGGGGTCACCGTGTTGACGACGTAGGCGCCGCCGTAGGAGAAGAAGGGGGCGCCGGCCTCCTGCTTCGTACCCGTCCGCGGGCGGTAGTTGTACGTCACCGTGAGCTTGGGCGGGTTCGAGGCGGCGTTGGCGGAGTTGACCCGCTTCCACTCCTTGACGTCCAGCTCGTCCGTGGCGCGCAGGCCCATGCCCGAGTGCGCCCACTTGTTGTTGGACCAGTGCTGCACCAGGTTCGTGACGTTGGCGTTGATCCAGCCGTCGGCGGTGCAGGCCGTGTTGCCCTTGGTCTCCGTGGAGGTGGCCATCTTGGTGACCATCGAGGGCTGGTTCGTCCAGCGCGAGGATGTGGAGGCGTTGTTGGCCGTCCACGCCTCCCACGGCTGGGCCGAGCAGTCGGTGTTGCCCGAGTGGAAGTTCCACAGCGAGAGCGTCGCGCTGGAGATCAGCGCGTCGGCGACCGGCGCGGTGTTCCAGGTGATGAAGGAACGGGCCGTGCGCCAGGTGCCGTCGGCGTTCTTGGTGCCCGGGTTGCCGAGGTCGAGCTCGGTGTCGTTGGACCAGTCGACGGTCTCGCCCTGCTGGACGTAGGTGTCGAAGAGGTTCCCCAGCGTCGAGGTCGACGGGTCGACGGTGACCGGGTACTTCGTCGCAGGGTCGGCGAGGAACTTCGCGTCCGGGGTGATGACCAGGTCCACGCCGCCCTTGGTCTTGACGACCTTCATGGCGACCTTGGCCCGGCGGGTGTGCTCGCCGGAGACCTTGTCGACCGTCGCGTCCCACATCACGGGCGCGGGCATGGTCGCGGTCTTCTTCGACTTCTTGTCGGTGAAGAGGACGCTGCCGTCGGCCTGGGGCTGAACCTTCAGACCCTTGGTCTTCAGCGGCAGCGTGTACGAGAAGCCCTCGGCGGGCCGCGCCTTGACCTCGACGAACTGCTCGAACCCGGTACGGGTGGCCTCGACGACCACGTCGGCACCCGGAACCGCGTTCACGTACGTCGCACGCGTGCCGTCGACCTCGGGCGCCGGCAGGCCGCCGCGCCACTGGAGCGTGATGGCGTCCTCACCGCTGCCCAGCGTCACCAGGTCGGTGGCCGGGGCGGCCTGCGCCGCCTTCAGCGAAGCGGCCTTCGCGCCGGTCTTGCCCGCCAGCCTCAGGCCCTGCGGGTGGGACTTGGCGTACACGGTGCCGTTGGCGGCAGTGGCCAGGCCGACGTCGACGCCCCGCCACTCACCCGTGGCCGGGTCGCGGAAGCGGATCGGACCGGCGGCTATCTCGGAGGTGAGCGAACCGTCCTTGTTCACCCACGTCGTCGAGGTCTCCGTACGCTCCGACAGCGCCTCGACCCGCTTGCCCGACAGTCGCGCAGCCACCCGCGCGGACGGGATGTCCGCCGCCGAGGTGACGCTCGTCTTCTCCGCCTTGGCGGCCGCGGCCGCCACGGCCTTGGACTCTGCCGCCATCGCGGCGCTGGTGCCGTCCAGCAGCGTGACGCCCAGGGCCAGGACGAGTCCGCCTGCGATGTGCCGCAGGCTCCTCCCGGTCCAGGGCCGTCCACGCTCCTCCGGAGCGGGTACGTGTATCTCCATGCTTCCCCGGTCTCTTGTTCCTGCGTTTGCCGACGCACCGCAGAACGCGGCGCGAGAGCGAACGTAATCGAGATCAAAAAGCCCAAAGGGGATCAAGATCACAGAACGGGAATCTTAAGTTCCGAATGGAATACATGATTCCGGTCACACCTCCGGGGAGGCCGCGGCTGACGGACCGGCATACAGTTCCTCGATCTGCGCCGCGTACCGCTCGGCCACCACCGAGCGGCGCAGCTTCAGCGTCGGGGTCAGGGTGCCGTGAAGTCGCCGGGCAGGATACGGAAGGCACGTATCCGGGCAGGCCGGGACAAGGTCCCGTTCGCCTCCTCCACCGCCGCCCCGATCAGCGCCCGCACCCGCGGGTGGCACTCCGGGGAGGGCCCCGGATCCACGCCCTCGCGGGCGGCCCAGCCCGCGACCTCCCCGGCGTCCAGGGTGATCAGGGCGACGGGGTGCGGGCGGCGGTCGCCGATCATGACGGCCCGGGAGACCCAGCGGGAGCGCTGGAGCGCGAACTCGGTCTCGGACGGGCTGAGGTTCTTGCCCGCCGACGTGATGATCAGTTCCTTCTTGCGGCCGGTGATGTGCAGGTAGCCGTCCGCGTCGAGGGCGCCCAGGTCTCCGGTGCGCAGCCAGCCGCCGGCCGCGAGCGCCTCCGCTGATGCGGCGTCGTTCGCGTGGTAGCCGGGGAAGACCATCGGGCCGCGCGCCAGCACCTCCCCGTCCTCGGCGATCCGCACCTCGCAGCCCGGGACCGGGCGGCCCACCGAGCCGTACCGGACCGCGGCCGGATGGTTGAGGCTGATCACCCCGCCCGACTCGGTCATGCCGTACCCCTCGAACACCGCGATGCCGCAGGCCCGCAGGAAGCCGAGGGTGGCCGGGGCGATCGGGGCACCGCCCGTCAGTGCCCACCGCAGCCGGCCCCCGAAAGCACCGCGGACCGGCCCGTACAGGCTCTGCTCCGCGGCCTCCCAGGCGGCGCGCGAGGATGCCGGCAGCCGGCCCTCCGCGGCCAGGATCCCGAGCCGCACCGCCTCCTCGAACCGCTCGCGGCCGCCCTCCTGCGACTCCGCGAGCGAGCGGACCATCTCGTGCACCTTCTCGAACAGCCGCGGTACGGAAGGCAGATGGGTGGGCCGGGCCTCGGCCAGCTCCGCCACCACGTCCTCGATCCGGCCGCCGAAGTAGCACAGCTCCCCGCCCTCCAGCAGGGTCGTGAACTCGATCAGCTGGGCGAGCAGGTGGGCCAGCGGCAGGTACAGGTACGTCGAGTCGCCCGGCCCGCCCCTGACGAGCGGAAGCGTCGCGTCCTGGACCGCGCCCAGGTTGCCGTGGGTGAGCCGGCACCCCTTGGGCATACCGGTCGTCCCCGAGGTGTAGACGATCGAGGCGTCCGCACCCGGCAGGACCGCCTCCGCCCGGGCCGCGAGCGCTTCCGGCGGCGCCCCCGGCAGGCTCCCCACCTCGTCCAGCAGCACCACCCGGCGCAGCTTCGGAAGCCGCCCCCGCAACCGCTCGACCCGCTCCGCCTGCGCCGCGTCGTCGCAGACCGCCACCACCGCCTCGGAGTCGCCCAGCACCCAGGCCACCTCCTCCTCCCCGGCCGTCGGGTAGACGGGCACCAGCACCGCACCCGCCGCGACCACCCCGAAGTGCGCGTACGTCCACTCCGGCCGGGTCTCCGCCAGCACCGCGACCCGCTCCCCCGCAGCGACCCCCAGGCCGAGCAGGGCGCGGCCCACCGCCCGTGCGCTGTCGTGCAGTTCGGCGTAGGTGCGGGTCTGCCAGGCGTCCGCGCACCGGAACCGCAGGGCGGTCTCCGGGCCGTACCGCTGGGCCGCCCATGCGGTGAACACCGCCAGGGTCCGAGGCCGTACATTCATCGCTTGCCCTCCCGGGGATCGGTGCGTGCGTCCGGTGCGTGCGTACCGACGCTAGGCAGCCGCCGCGCCCGCGCGTCATGACCGGAAGCGTCACCCCCGCTGACCCCAGCGCTCATTGGGGCTACCGTCGGTCCCATGGGAAGGCGGACGATCACCGTGCACCATGTGCGCGCCGTGCTGGCGGGCGCGCGCCGCAGCGGGCTCGACGTCGTGCCGATGCTCCAGGAGGCGCAGATCCCGCCTCTGCTCCTCGGGGACGACCGGGCCCGGGTGACGGCCGCGCAGTTCGCCCGGCTGTTCCGGGGGCTGTACCGGGCCACGCAGGACGAGTTCCTGGGGCTGAGCAGCGAGCCGAGCAGGCCGGGCACCTTCGCGATGATGTGCTACGCCTCGCTGGGCTGCCGGGACCTGGGGGCGGCCGTCGAGCGCGGCACGGCCTTCTACCGCCTCTTCCCCGGCGGGCCCGACCTCGCGCTCGAAACGGCCGGCGGCCAGGCGCGGTTCACGGTCCGCGGCGAACTCGCCGGGGACGAGGAGCGCTTCCTGACCGAGTGCGTCCTCGTCATCTGGCACCGGCTGTGCAGCTGGCTCGTCGGGCGCCGGATCCCGCTGGCGTACGCGGCCTTCGCCTATCCGCCGCCCCCGCACGAGAACGAGTACGAGGTGCTCTTCGACTGCCCGGTGCGCTTCGGGGAGCCGCGCACCGGCGCCGCCTTCGACGCGCGCTGGCTGGCGGCGCCGCTCGTACGGGACGAGGCCGCGCTCGAGACGATGCTGCGGCGCGCCCCCTTCGACCTGCTCGCGCGCCCGGAGTACGGGACGACGGTCGCGGAGCAGGTGCGGCGGGCGCTGGTACGGCAGTTGCAGGTCTCTCCGCGGCTGCCGGCGCTCGGCGAGGTCGCGGCCCGGCTCGCGGTCAGCCCGGCGACGCTGCGGCGGCGGCTCCAGGAGGAGGGGACGTCCTTCCAGCAGCTCAAGGACCACGTGCGGCGGGACGCGGCGATCGCGGGGCTGGTGGAGAGCCGGGAGCCGATCGCAGAACTGGCGGCGCGGCTCGGCTTCTCCGAGGACACGGCCTTCCACCGGGCGTTCCGGCGGTGGACGGGCACGACGCCCGGCGTGTACCGGATGAGCTGCCTGCCGCGTGCGAGCCGGGGCCAGCAAAGCTGAGCTGTGCGGTCAACGACCTTCCTACCGGCCGGTCACTACGGTCTCCTCACCTGTTCCCCCCACCGGAACCCCTGGGAGAGCCGCCCCATGCGCATCCGCAGCAGCCACCTCGGCACCCGTCCCGGCACCGATCCCGGAATCCGCCCCGGCACCCCCCGGAGCGCCCGCCGCGGCCGGGCCGTCACCGCCGCGGCCGTTCTGGCCCTGGCGGCCGCCGTGCCCGCCGGCACGGCGACCGCGTCCGGCACCGCGTCCCCCGGCGACCTGGTCTCCACCGCCCCCTCGGCCTTCCACCCGTTGCCCGGCCAGTGGACGAACACCCGGGCCTGGAAGATCCACTACCGGTCGACCGCGGCGGACGGACAGCCCAACGTCGTCTCCGGCACGGTGATCGTCCCCCAGGACGGCCGCACCGGCCCCCGCCCCCTGATCGCCTACGCCGTCGGCACGGTCGGCATGGGCGACTCCTGCGCGCCGAGCAACAACCTCCCGTACGGCACGGCCATGGAGGCCAACCTCATCCAGCAGCTGACCCTGCGCGGCTGGGCCGTCGTCGTCACCGACTACGAGGGCCTCGGCACCCCCGGCGTGCACACGTACACCGTCGGGCCCTCCGCCGGGCACGCCGTGCTCGACGCGGCGCGCGCCGCGCAGCGGCTGCCCGCGACCGGGCTGTCCGCGGACGGACCGGTCGGCATCATGGGCTACTCGCAGGGCGGGCAGGCCGCGGGCTGGGCCGCCGAACTGCACGGCTCGTACGCGCCCGAGCTGAAGGTGAAGGGCACGGCGGCCGGCGGGGTCCCGGCCGACCTGATGCGGGTCGCGGACTTCAACGACGGCTCGTACGGCTCCGGCCTGATCTTCATGGCGGCGGCCGGTCAGGACGCGGCCTTCCCCGAGCTCGCCCTCGACTCGTACCTCAACCCGGCCGGGAAGGCGCTCGTCGGCTTCTTCAAGGAGCACTGCGTCGCGATCGACGCGACGGTCGGCTCGTTCAAGCGGATCTCCGACCTGACCACCTCGAACCCGCTGGAACGGGCCGACTGGCAGGCCCGGCTGAACCAGTCGAGGCTCGGCCGCACCGCGCCCGCCGCACCCGTGTACCAGTACCACGCGCTGGGCGACGAGCTGATCCCTTACCCGGTCGGCAGGCAGCTGCGCAGCGACTGGTGCGCGCGGGGCGCGGCGGTCGAGTGGGAGACCATCTGGGTCGGCGAGCACGTCAGCGGTGTGATCACGGAGTCCGTGGCGGCGGGCAACTGGCTCGCGGACCGGTTCGCGGGCCGCGCGGAGAACGGCAACTGCTGAGCAGGACAGGATCTTCGGCGCGGTCCTCGGCGCGCCTCCCGTCCCACCGGGGTCACTCCCCGGCGGGGCAGGAGCGCGTGCCGTCCGGGAGCCGGCCGTCGACGAGGAAGGCGTCGACCCGTTCCCGTACGCAGGCCGAGGCCGGGTACGCGCCGTGCCCCTCGCCCTTGTAGTCCAGCACCACCGCAGAGCCCAGGCGGGCGGCCGTCTCCTCCGTCCAGCGGTACGGGGTGGCCGGGTCGCCGCGCGTGCCGACGAGCAGCATCCGCGGGGCGCCGGGCCGGTCGATCTTCCGGATGAAGTCGGTGCCCCGAGGGCGGCCGTAGCAGGCGAGCACGGTCGCCAGCTGGCGCGGCCCGAAGATCCTCGATGCGGCCGTGAACTCGGCCTCCAAGCCCTCGATGTCCCGCTCGACTGCCTCGGGGTCCTTGCGTTCGGCGCCGCGGTCCGGGTCGTCCGCGCAGTTCACGGCGGCCAGGGCCGCGGCCGCGTTGTCGGCCGGTACCGGGCGGCCGGTGGCCTCGTCGTCGTCGGCCTCGGACGGGGTGAGCGGGCCGCCGAGCTCCAGCAGCCCGACCGGGTCGCCGTCCCGCTCCACCCGCGCGAGCCCGCGCGCCAGTCCCGGCCACATCCGGCGGCTGTACAGGGCCTGGGCGACGATGTCGACGACGTCCTCGCCCGTGAAGTACGAGCCTTCGGGGCCGGTCAGCGGTTCCTCGTCGAGCCGGGTGACCAGGGCGGCCACGCGCTCCTTCGCGGTGCGGGTGTTGGTCCCGTAGACGCAGTCCTCCTGGTGTGCGCACCAGGCCAGGAAGTTGTCCAGGGCCTGCTGCTGGCCCCTGGCCGACACGAGGGCCTGTTCGGCGAGCGGTTCGGTGAGGGTGTCCACGCCGTCGAGGACCATCCGGCCGGTGCGCTTCGGGAACTGCGCCGCGTACACGGCGCCGAGCCGGGTCCCGTAGGAGAAGCCGAGGTAGTTGAGCTTCCGCTCGCCGAGGGCCTGGCGCAGCACGTCCATGTCCCGGGAGACGTTGACCGTGCCGATGTACGGCAGGACCGGGCCGGAATTGCGGGCGCAGCGGTCGACCACGGCGCGCAGGGCGGCGAGCTGGGCGGCCGCGTCCGCGCCGGGGCCGGCGTCGGGCGCCAGGGAGCCGCCGCAGCTGACGGGGGCGCTGCCGCCGATGCCGCGCGGGTCGAAGGTCACGAGGTCGTACGCCTCGCCCAGGTCGGCGAACTCCTTCGCGCCGGCGGCGAGGGTGTCGATGCCGGAGGCACCGGGGCCGCCGAAGTTCAGCACCAGGGAGCCCAGGCGCTTGCCGCCGGTGGCCGGGATCCGGGCGAGGGCGAGCGCGGTGGTGCCCTTGGCGGGGTCGGCGTAGTCGAGGGGGACGGTGAGGGTGCCGCACTGCAGGGACCCGGGGCCGCCGTACGGGCACGCACCCCAGCGGACGTCCTGGCTGTAGAAGCGGGCGAGCTTCTGGTCACCGGGGGCGGGGCCGGGCGACGGCGCGGAGCCGTGGCCGGGCGCGGGCGCTGCGCCGAGGGAGGCCAGCGCGAGGATGCCCGCGCACAGGACGGCGGTACGGGAACGGGACCGGTGCACGGCGCCCTCCTCGGGCCTCGGGCTGCCCCCGGACCACCATAAGTGCCCTGTCCGGCCCTCGCCCGGTCAGCGGAACGACGCGACCACGCCGACCACGCTGACGAGGAACCCGAGCAGGGGCAGCCACCGCTCGGTCCAGCGCCAGAAGGACCCGCGGCCCCCGCCGCTGCCGTCGGGCGCCGGGCCGTCGGCCGTCATCGGAGGGCCGCCGCGGCGATCCGCCGTTCGGTGACCAGCGCGGCCAGCCGCTTGGCCTTGCGCCGCACCCGCTCGCCGCGGCCCTCGGGCGCCCCGGCCCGCGCCGCGGCGTCCGCCCAGGTCAGGCCGGGCCCGCCGGCCGCGTACGCGAGCACGATCGCATGGTCCAGCGGGTCGTCCCGCTCCAGCCGCCGCAGGACCGACAGCAGCCGGGGGTCGCCGATCAGACCGGCGAGCACGGTGTCCTCGGGGCCGGGCACGGTGAGCGAGTCGGCGAGCGTCCCGCGCTCGGGGGACCCGGGGACGCGCGGCTCGGAGAGCAGCCGCACGTGCCGGCCGCCGGTCATCCGCTCCCAGAGCGGTTTCCACCGGGCGACGGCTGCCCGCGCCAGCAGCCGCATCTCGTCCGCGAAGGTCCGGTCGGGCTTGAGCGGACCCCGGTCCCACCCGTCCGACAGCAGCGCCTCGATCACGCCGTCCCGCCACCCGGCGGCGTCGTTCACCCCGAGCCAGGTCCGGGAGAACTCGTCCACGGTCTCGTGGTCCCCGCGCAGCGCCGCGTCCCGCGCGGACCGCGCGGCGGTGTAGGCGCACCGCGCCCACTCGACCACGGCCTCGGGCAGCGCGCGGGGCTTCGGCGCCGCGGTGCGCCCCAACCGCTTGAACTGGAGCACGTGCACGGAACCGGAACCCTGCCACAGCACGTCGACCCACTCGCGGAGCAGTTCGCGGGTGGCCAACGCCTGGGCGCCGGGCCCGGCCACCACCTCGTCGGCCCGGTCCATGCCGTTCCACCAGCGCTGCCACCGCTGGTCCGTCCACTCGGCCGCCAGGTAGGAGGGCAGCAGCTGCCCCCTCCGGTGCAGCGCGCGGGCCCTGTCCTGCCTGCGTGCTTCGCGCAGGTCCGTGATGCGGGCGTCGAGCCGGCCCGCCTCGTGCTCCGTCCACCGGATGGCCGGTACGGCGAGGCAGCTGCGGGGCAGCACGTCCCGCTCCCCGTCCGCCGCTTCGCGCGGCCCCCGCGCCACCTCGTGGCCCGCCCAGGGCGCGCACCGGCTGCGCCCCGCACCCGTGCGGTCGTCGTACATCGCTCACTCCGCTTCTGCTCCGGTGAAGACCTTCCACCTTCAAGCCGCGGGATGGGCCGGGACCGACAAAAAATCTCGGACCGGTCGTCAACGCCGGTGTCAGCGCCGGTGTGCCAGTGCCGCTGTCAGTGCCGCTGTCAGTGCCGGTACAGCTCCTCGATCTCCTTCGCGAAGTCACGCAGGATCGCGGCCCGGCGCAGCTTGAGGGAGGGCGTGAGATGGCCGCTCGCCTCGCTGAAGCCGCCGGGCAGCACGGTGAAGCGACGGATGGCCTCGGGCCGCGACACCAGGGTGTTCGCGTCGTCCACGGCCCGCTGGAGTTCGGCGAGCAGCTCCTCGTCCGTGGCCAGTTCGGCGGTGCGCAGGCCCTGTTTGCGGTGCATCCGGCGCCAGTGCGCCAGGCCGTCGGGCTCCAGGGTGATCAGTGCGGTGATGTACGGCCGGTTGTCGCCGAGGACGATGCACTGGTCGACGAGGGGATGGGCGCGCAGCCAGTCCTCCAGCGGGGCCGGGGCGACGTTCTTGCCGCCGGAGGTGATCAGGATGTCCTTCTTGCGGCCGGTGATGGTGAGGTACCCGTCCGCGTCGAGCTCCCCGATGTCGCCGGTGGGCAGCCAGTCGCCGGCGCCCGTGGCCGGGACGACGACCCCGCGCGCGGAGTCCCAGTAGCCGGCGAAGACGTGCCGTCCGCGCAGCAGTACCTCGCCGTCGTCGGCGATCCGTACGGCGGTGCCGGGCAGCGGGCGGCCCACGGTGCCCAGGCGCGGCGCGAGGGGCGGGGTGACCGTGGAGGCGCCGGTGGTCTCGGTGAGCCCGTAGCCCTCGTACACCTCGATGCCGGCGCCGCCGTAGAAGGCCGCGAGGCGGTGCCCGAGCGGGGAGCCGCCGCTGATCACGTACCGGACCCTGCCGCCGAGGGCGGCCCGGATCCGGCGGTAGACCAGCGGGTCGTACAGCGCGTGGGCGGCACGCAGCACGAGGCCGGGCTTCTCCCCGGCCGCGCGGGCCTTGCCGTACCGCTGGGCGATCCGCGCGGCGCGGTCGAAGGAGGAGGCCCGGCCCATCCGCTCGGCGGTGGCCCGCCCGGTGTTGAACACCTTCTCCAGGACGTACGGGATCGCCAGCAGGAACGTCGGCTGGAAGCCGGCGAGGTCGCGGAGCAGGTCCTCGGTCGCGATGCTCTCGGCGTGCCCGATGCGGACGCGGGCGCGCATGCAGCCGACGGCCACCATCCGGCCGAAGACGTGCGACAGGGGCAGGAAGAGCAGCGTGGCGGCGGGCTCGGTGCTCACGCTCCTGAAGACGGGGTGCAGCAGCTCGATGGCATTGTCCACCTCGGCGAAGAAGTTGGCGTGGGTGATCACGCATCCCTTGGGGCGGCCGGTCGTGCCCGAGGTGTAGACGACGGTCGCGGCGGACTGCGGGTACGTCAGCCCTCGCCGGGCCTGCACCTCGGCGTCCGGCACGTGCGCCCCGGCCCGCTTGAGCAGGTCGATCGCCCCGGTGTCGAACTCCCACAGGTGGTGCAGGCCGGGCAGGTGCGGGCGCTCCCCGCTGACCAGCCTGGCCTGGGCGGTGTCCTCGACGGCGCAGGCGACGGCGCCCGAGTCCTGGATGATCCAGCGGACCTGGAGGGCGGAGGAGGTGGGGTAGACGGGGACGGTGATCAGTCCGGCGGCCCAGGCGGCGAAGTCCAGCAGCGTCCACTCGTACGTGGTGCGGGCCATGATCGCGATGCGGTCGCCCCACTGGAGCCCTTCGGCGATCAGCCCCTTGGCGACGGCGAGCACCTCGGCGGCGAACTCGGCGGCAGTGACGTCGTACCAGCCGCCGCCCGCGGCCTTGCGGGACACCACCACCTCGCGGGGGGCCTCCTCGGCGTTGGTGAAGGGGATGTCCCCGAGTGACCCGTGGTGCGCCGGCTGGGCCAGTGGTGCGACGGACACCTCCCGCACCCGCCCCCCGATCGCGTTCATCACCGGTTCGGCCATGGCGTCTCCTCGGCTCGGAGTGAGTTACCGCCGGTAATTTACGCACGGGTAACCCACCCTGAGAACCCCTTGCACAACACCGCCACACTCCGCATACACCCCGGCCCCCACCCGGGGGACCGGGCGGGGGGCCGGCGGCGCTGCGCTCGGCGGTGTCAGCCGGGCTCCCGGGAAGCGTCGCGAAAGACGATCCGAAGCGAATCCGTCGTGATCCACCGGAAGTCCGTGTGACCGAGCCGCCGGGGTCTTCAGGTCCGGACGCATGGCGCACCGCGTTGGTCACCAGCCCGGACAGCGCGACCGGCGCATCGGCTTCCAAGGCCGAAAGCCCCCGGTCGGCCAACGCCTTGCGCCGTTCCACGCGGGCGCGGGCGCGGGCGCGGGGGGCGGACCGTGGTTCGCGGCGCCGGCAGTGGACCACTTCGTTCATCGGACGACCTCCCGGCAGCAGAGGACAGGGCGCGGCAGCACACGGCGGTCATGTGGCACCCGTCCGGGCGTTCCCACCGCGTTCGCAGGACGTTTGGGACGTCCTGAAGCTACGGTGCGTCTCGTCCCTGACGTCCCTGGGAGGCGAAGCACGAACCATGCCCTCCGGCGTGCACTGGCGAGTGCGAGGATGACCGAACAGCAGCTCGCGGAGGCCTGTGGGGTCGACGTGAAGAGGGTGGGCCGATGGATCACCGATCCGAATCGCATCCCGCACAACCGCCACCGATGGGCTGCCTGCGAGGCATTAGGCGAGGAGGAGAAGACCTCGTGGCCCAACGCCGTCCGCTCGGCGCTCCGAGCAGGTCCCGACCGGGAGGTCCTCCAGGTCTTCCCCTACCGGTCGGCGGCGCCGTCGAGCCTGTGGCGCTCTCTCATCACCAAGGCGCAGCGGGAGCTGACCTTCGCCGGGTACACCAACTACTTCCTCTGGCTTGAGCACGCCAACCTCAGAGGGGCGCTGCGCCGCAAGGCCCAGACCGGGTGCCGGGTCCGGTTCCTCGTCGGCGACCCGGACGGTCCGGTCACTGCGGCGCGCGAGGCGGAGGAGCAGGTACCGCTCACGTTGACCACGCGGATCGCCGTGACCTCGAACGAACTGCAACACCTGCACGGCACTCCGAACGTCCAAGCCCGTTTCGAGACCGGACACATCGGCCTGTCCGCCTTCCGCTTCGACAACGAGATGCTCGTGACACTGCATCTCGCCCGGAGGGTCGGCCACGACTCGCCGATGATGCACCTGCGGCGGAGCCGGAGCGACGGGATGTTAGACCGCTTCGCAGAGCACGTCGAGGAGTTGTGGGGCCGCGGGCGCGATGTCCAGGAGGCCGGCCGCGATGCCCAGGCGTGACTACCACAACGATCCGCACGCCCCGAAGGCGAACAGCCTCGTGCCCGCCGCGTCGGCGGTCGTGGTGGACGGCGCGGGGCGGATCCTCCTGCAGCGGCGGGTGGACAACGGCATGTGGGCCCTGCCGGGCGGGGTGATGGAGTTGGGTGAATCCATCGGGCAGTGCGCGGTACGGGAGACCTTGGAGGAGACCGGCGTGGCGGTGGAGGTGACCGGGATCGTCGGGACCTACACCGACCCCGGCCACGTGTTCGCGTACGACGACGGCGAGGTCCGGCAGGAGTTCTCGGTGTGCCTGCCGGCGCGGCCGACCGGCGGGACCGCGGTGCGGGTCTCGGAGGAGTCCTCCGAGGTGGCCTGGTTCACGCCGGACGAGGTGGACGGGCTGCCGATGGTGTCGGGCATCCGCAAGCGGATCGAGGACTGGCGGGCCGGGGCGGGCCCCGTCGTCCGGTAGCCGTGCGCGCACGTTCCCCGCGCCGGACACACCACAGCCCCCGCCCGGACGGGGGCGGGGGCTGCGGTGAGCGGGGCGGGACCGGGGGCCGGCGGCCGGGGTCCCGGGCGGGTCAGGCCGTGGCCGGGACCACGCGCTCGTCGATCGGGGAGGACGAGGCGGAGGCGTAGGCCTCCTTGTCCAGGATGCCTTCGCGGGCCGCGACGATGACCGGGACCAGGGCCTGGCCGGCCACGTTGGTGGCGGTGCGGATCATGTCCAGGATCGGGTCGATGGCCAGCAGCAGGCCGACGCCCTCCAGCGGGAGGCCGAGGGTGGACAGGGTCAGGGTCAGCATGACCGTGGCGCCGGTCAGGCCCGCCGTGGCGGCGGAGCCGACGACCGAGACGAAGGCGATGAGCAGGTAGTCGCCGACGTTCAGCGGGACGTCGAAGATCTGCGCGATGAAGATCGCGGCGAGCGCCGGGTAGATCGCGGCGCAGCCGTCCATCTTCGTGGTGGCGCCGAACGGAACCGCGAAGCTCGTGTACTCCTTCGGGACGCCGAGGCGCTCGGTGACCTTCTGGGTGACCGGCATCGTGCCGACCGAGGAGCGGGAGACGAAGGCCAGCTGGATCGCGGGCCAGGCGCCCTTGAAGAACTGGAGCGGGTTGACCTTGGCGACGGTGGCCAGAAGCAGCGGGTAGACGCCGAAGAGGACCAGGGCGCAGCCGATGTAGACGTCGGCGGTGAAGGTCGCGTACTTGCCGATCAGGTCCCAGCCGTAGTCGGCGATCGCGTAGCCGATGAGGCCGACGGTGCCGATGGGGGCGAGGCGGATGACCCACCACAGGGCCTTCTGGAGGAGTTCGAGCACGGACTCGGAGAAGGTGAGGATGGGGGCGGCCTTCTCGCCCAGCTGCAGGGCGGCGATGCCGGCGACGGCGGCCATGAAGACGATCTGGAGGACGTTCAGCTCGGTGAACGGCGTGATCACGTCCGACGGGACGATGCCGGTCAGGAAGTCGATCCAGGAGCCGGTGTTCTCCGGGGTCTTGCCGTCCTTCGGGGTCAGGCCGGTGCCCGCGCCCGGGTTCGTGACCAGGCCGATCGTGAGGCCGATGGCCACCGCGATCAGCGAGGTGATCATGAACCAGAGGAGCGTGCGGGTGGCGAGCCGCGCGGCGTTGTTGACCTTGCGGAGGTTGGTGATCGACACCAGGATCGCGAAGAAGACGAGCGGCGCGACGGCCAGCTTCAGCAGCTGGACGAAGATGTCACCGACCTTCTCCAGCGTGGTGTAGAGCCAGCCGATGTCCTGGCTGCGGGCGAGCCAGCCGAGCAGGACGCCCAGGACCAGACCGGCGACGATCTGGGCCCAGAAGGGGAAGGGGAACGAGAACGAAGCCGGCGCGGGCTGCTTCGCCTCGGGGGCTGCGGACTTGGGGGTCGCGGACACGGACACACTCCGGTTGGGGGCGCACGGGGGTGGGGGAGATGCTGCGGGTGGTGCGGTGCGGCAGCCGGGAATGGGCCGGCCGGGACCGCTGCTGAGTCGTTTCTGCTTGGCCTGCGGGGTCCTTGGGGGGCTCCGGGCTTCAGCGACAGCAGCAGGCCGCGGACACGCGGCGGCAGAGATCAACGTGCAGGCGCACCACGAGCAGAGTGCTCATGGCCTGGAGGGGCGCGGCTGCGGTCATCATGTTTAACACGCTAACACTTGCCCTTTGAGAATCTCAAAGTCTTACTTTGAGCCAAAGTCCCGCGGAAACGCCGCCGCCCCGGCGCAGGAACGGATGTCCTGTGCCGGGGCGGTTTGCTGTGTGAGGAACCTTACGCGCCGGTCCGGGCGGCGTCGTCGGCCTCGTCCTCCTGGCTGCGGTTGTCGGAGAGCCTGCTCTTCACGCCCTCGACGCGGCCGCTGATCTGCACCGACATCTCGTCGCGCTGCTTGCGCAGCAGCACGAAGGAGAGCGGGGCGGAGAGCACGAGGGCCAGCAGGACGACCCATGCGTAGTTGGCGTCGCCGATTCCGGAGGGCAGCACGTCCAGCGCGACCAGGCCCCATACGGCGAGGAGGCATCCGGCGAAGATGCCCAGCCGCATCGCGGTGTAGCGGATCGTTGCGCTCGCCTTCAGAGCCACGGCAGCCCTCTCTCTTCCTACGGACCTCGGATCCTGCGCACCCAGTGAAGCACGCGGACGTTCACTGCCGTGAAGCGGGCCGGGAACGGAGCGGGAGGGGTTCGGGAACCGCGGGAGCGAGTCTCTGACCAGTCGAAGGCCTGCCGACCGGGCGGCCGAGGAGAAGAGGTTCCCGTGGCGAAGATCGTTCTGGTGTCCGGCAGCACGCGCCGGGACTCGGTGAACACCGCTGTACTGGCGACCGTGCGCCAGATCCTCGCGGATCTGCCCGGGTCGCACGAGGTGGAGGCGCTCTCCGTCGGAGAGCTCCCGTTCTACGACGCCGCCCTGGAGCAGTCGGACGGCTCGGCGGCGGTCCGCTCCGCGAAGGAGCTGGTCTCCGGCGCGGACGCGCTGTTCATCAGCACCCCTTCCTACAACGGCGAGATGCCGGGCGTCCTGAAGAACGCCCTGGACTGGCTGTCCCGGCCGGGCGGCCAGAGCCCGCTGACCGGCAAGGTCACCGCCGTCACCAGCGCCTCCCCCGGAGCGCGCGGCGCCGTCGACGCCCAGCCCGGCCTGACCGGCGTGCTCACCCGCTGCGGCGCGCTGGTCGTCGACCACGAGCCGGTCGCCGTCGGCGGTGCCGGGAAGCTCGCCGCGGAGGCCGGCCGCTACACCGACCCGGAGGTCGTGGCGCAGCTGGAGAGCCTGACCCGCGCCGCCCTCGCAGCCGTCGCCGCCCTCGCCGCCGTCGGCGACCGCACGGAGGTGCTCGTCTGATGGCGGGCGGCGAGCCCGGACTGCTCCGGATCATGAAGGAGGACCTGGACGTGGTCGTGGCCCGCGATCCCTCCGTGCGCAACCGCCGCGAGGCCCTGCTGCACGCGGCCCTGCCCGCCCTGTGGGCCCACCGGGTCGCCCACCGGCTGCACCGCCGCGGCCTGCGGCTGACCGCCCGCGCCATCGCGTGGTTCGCCCGCCGCGGCACGGCGGTCGAGATCCACCCGGGTGCGGTGCTGGGCCGCCGGGTCTTCATCGACCACGGCGCTGCCGTGGTGATCGGCGAGACCGCGGTGATCGGCGACGACGTGACGATCTACCACCAGGTGACGCTCGGCGCGGTCGGCTGGTGGAGCGACAACGCCCGGCCCGAGGGCGAGCGCCGCCACCCGGTGGTGGGCCACGACGTCGTCCTCGGTACGAACGCCACCGTGCTGGGCCCGGTCACCATCGGCGAGCACGCCGTCATCGGCGCGCAGGCCCTGGTGAACAAGGACGTGCCGCCCGGCGCCCGGGTGCTCGCCGCGACCGCCGTGATCAAGGCGGTCGGCGCGGAGCCCCGGCCCATGGAGGACCTGTACGCCGTGACCGCCTCGGCCGGCTCCTGGTAGCCCCTCCCCCGCGAAGACTTCACCGGCGTACGGCTGACCGTACGACCATCCGGCATCCAGCCGTACGACCCGACGTGTGAGGAACAGACATGAACAGCACCGACAGCACCGCCGGCACCGCCCACTCCGTCGGCACCGCCGCCCGCCGGAACCGCCCGATCGCCGACAGCATCGAGGACCTGGTCGGTTCGACCCCGCTGATCCGGCTGCGCTTCGAGGACACCGCCCCCGGCACGGAGGTGCTGGCCAAGCTGGAGTCCGCCAACCCGATGTCCAGCAGCAAGGACCGGGCCGCGCTCTACATGCTGCGGGCAGCCGAGCTGCGCGGCGACCTCACGCCCGGCAACGGCACCGTGATCGAGGCGACGTCCGGCAACACCGGCATCTCGCTGGCCGCCTTCTCCGCGGCCCGCGGCTACCGCTGCGTCATCGTGCTGCCCGACAGCGCCACCGCCGAGCGCGTCGCGCTGCTCAAGGCGCTCGGCGCGGAGATCGTGCAGACCCCCCGCGAGGCGGGCTACCCCGGCGCGATCGCCAAGGCCGAGGAGCTGCACGCGGCGACGCCCGGCTCGTGGTTCCCCTGCCAGCACGAGAACCCCGACAACGTGCAGGCCCACTACGAGACCACCGGCCCGGAGATCTGGACCGACACCGCCGGCCGCATCGACGTCCTGGTCTGCGGCGTGGGCACGGGCGGCACCCTGAGCGGCGCCGCCCGGTACCTCAAGGAGCAGGACCCCACCGTCCGCGTCGTCGCGGTCGAGCCGGAGAACTCCCCGGTCCTCTCCCAGGGCGTCGGCGGGCTGCACCGCATCCCCGGCCTCAACGGCGGCTTCGTGGCCCCCACCACGGACGTCTCGCTGATCGACCACGTCGTCACCGTCTCGGACGAGGACGCGATGACCGCGGCCCGTACGCTCGCCCGCCGCCAGGGCATCTTCGCCGGGGTCTCCTCCGGCGCCGTCGCCCACGCCTGCGCCCAGCTGGCCGCCCACCCGGACTACATCGGCGCCTCGATCGTTGCCGTGCTGCCGGACACCGGCGAGCGCTACCTGAGCCTGTGGGACGAGTCGGGCACCTCCACGACCCAGCCCGCCGCGCAGTCCGCCGTCCAGCCCGCGGCCCTCGCCGCCCGCCCCTGACGGCCGCTCCCCCACACCGGCCCACACCGACCCCGCACCGACCCGCCCCCACCCCCCACTCAGCACGCCCGAACTCCCCCCTCTGCAAAGGAACCCGACATGCCGGTGATCACCGTCGACTGGTGGCAGGGCAACGACCGCGCCCAGCGCGCCGAGCTCGTCTCCGAACTGACCGAGACCGTCGCCAGGATCGCCCACTGCCCGCACGAGGCCGTGACCGTCATCGTCCGTGACGTGGAACTCGGCCACTGGGGCAAGGGCGGCGCACTCGCCGACACCCTCGTCGGACCGGGAAGCGACGGAGGCGGGGAGTGAACCTGCGCGAGCTGCACCCGAACATCAAGCTGCGGCTCGGCGTCGGCTTCGTGCAGCGGCTGCTCGGCATCATGCTGATGCCGCTGATGGTCATCCACCTCGCCGCCCTGTACGGCGCGGCCGCGGCGGGCGCCCTGACCCTCGTGGTCGCGGCCGCGGGCATCGCCAGCAACTTCCTCGGCGGCCATCTCGCCGACGTCCACGGCCGCAAGCCGCTGATGGTCGCGGGCGAGGCCGGCGCGACGCTCACCTTCGCCCTGCTGGCCCTGGCCAACTCGCCCTGGTGGCAGTCGGGAGCGGTGACCTTCGTCCTCTTCCTGCTCAACACCTGCCTGGCGAGCGCGGCCACCCCCGCCGCCGACGCGATGATGATCGACGTCTCCACCCCGGAGAACCGGCAGCTCGTCTACACGATCAACTACTGGTCGATCAACCTGGCGTTCACCGCCGGCGCACTGATCGGCGGCTTCTTCTACGGCGACCACTTCGCACTGCTGCTCACGGCGGCGGCCGCGCTCTCCGCGGCGACCGCCCTGGTCACCTGGTGGTGGATCGCCGAGAGCGCCCCGGAGGGCGCCGGGGAGCAGGCCGCCGGCATCCCGGCGATGCTCCGCGGCTACCTCGCCGTCTCCCGGGACCGGATCTTCCTGCGGCTGCTCACCGCCGCGATCCTCACCCGGGCCATCGAGGTCCAGATCGGTTACTACATCGCGGTCCGCCTCGCGGACGAGTTCCCCGAGCAGGCGCTGGCCGGCCTGGAGCGCTGGTTCCCGCAGGTCGACGGCGTCGCGATGCTGGGCATCCTGCGGGCCGTCAACACCGCCCTGGTGGTGGGCCTCGCGCTCTTCGCGGGCAGCCTGTTCCGGCAGCTGTCCGACCGCACCCGGCTCTACGCGGGCATCGCGGTCTTCACCGGCGGGTACATGGTCCTCGCCGTCAGCAACAGCGGCTGGATCCTGATCGCCGCCGCGGTCCTGCTGACCCTCGGCGAGATCGCGAACGTCCCGGTCAAGCAGGCCATCCTGGCCGACCTGGTGGACCCGGCCGCCCGCACCAAGTACCTCGCCGCCTACGGCCTCAACGCCCGCATCGGCCTGCTGATCGGCTCGCTGTGCGTCACCGTCGGGGCGTTCCTCCCGCCGGCCGGCATGAGCCTGCTCTACGGGGCCTTCGGCCTGGGCGCCGTCCTCGTCTACCGGTCGCTGCTGCCGCTGCGGGAGGCCCGCCGGGCGGCCGAAACCGCAGCCGAACACGCAGCCGAAACCGCAGCCGAAACCGAAACCGGAACCACGCAGAGCGCCGGGGCGCCCGTACCGCTCACGAACGGATCGACGTCATGAACCACCCCCGCAGCACCGGCCGGCTCCTGATGGTCATGCCGTACGAGCAGCTGGTCCGCAAGGCCGTCGAGGCGGGCTTCCGGGTCTGGTCGATCTGGGACCCCGCCCTTCGCTCCGCCGAGTACCTCGCGAAGGTCGAGGCGCACTCCGAGGACGTCGCGTACGTCGACTTCCAGGACGAGGCCGCGCTGCGCGCGCTGGTGGCGACGATGGCCGTCGAGCACGGCGTCGACCGCGTCCTGCACCTCGGCAGCGAGGCCAGCATGGCCCCGGTGCTCGCCGAGGCGGAGGCCCTGGGCCTGGCCCCGAACCGCGCCGAGTCGGTGCGGCTGCTCAACGACAAGAACGCCATGCGCCGCCTGCTGAACCGCAACGGCGTCTCCGCCGTCCGGGCCGGCCGGGCCGACTCGCTCGCCGATGTGGAGCCGTTGCTGCGGGAGTTCGGGCTGCCTGCCGTGGTCAAGCCCGCCAACTCCGCCGGCAGCCGGGGGGTCGCGCTGGTCCGCGACCCGGCCGGGCTCGCGGAGTGGACCGAGCGCGTCAAGTCCTCGGGGATCGAGGGCCCGTTCGTCATCGAGGACTTCCTCGAAGGCCCGGAGTTCAGCGTCGAGACCCTGTCCGTCGACGGCATGCACCAGGTCGTGGGCATCACCGCCAAGCAGACCAGCGGCCCGCCCGGCTTCGTCGAGACCGGCCACGTGCACCCGGCCCCGCTGTCCGCGGTCGACGAGGGCGCGATCCGCTCCACCGTCACCGCCCTGCTCGACCTCGCGGGCTACGAGTTCGGTCCCGCGCACACCGAGGTCATCCTCACCCCCGCCGGACCCCGCATCGTGGAGTCGCAGGCCCGGCTGGGCGGCGACCGGATCCCGCTCCTGGTGGAGGTCGCCACGGGCTTCGACCTGGAGGCGGCGGTCTTCCGGGCGCTGGCCGGAGAGCCCGTCCGGGCGCCCGCGCCCCACCGGTACGCGTCCATCGGCTTCTTCCGGCTGCCCGCGGGCCGCCTGGAGTCCGTCGAGGGCCTGGCCGCCCTGAACGCCCTGGAGCACGTGCACGCCGTGCACTTCCCCTACGAGCCGGGCGACGTCCTGCCGCACACCACCGACTCCGGCAGCCGCCACGGGTACGCCGTCGTCGACGCGCCCACCCCCGCCGCGGCCGCCGAGCGGATCGCCGCCGCCCACGCGGCCCTGCGCACCACGACCGTCCCCCTCCCGAAGGAATCCCTGTGATGAGCGCAACGACCGCGCCGGCCGGCCCGGCCCGCGCTGCCGCGGACCGGACGATGCTGCTCGTCGGCGGCACGGACCAGCATCTGGAACGGGCCAAGGAGCTCGGCGTACGCGTCGTCATGTTCCAGCACCCGGACAAGATCAACGCGTACCAGACCGGGCTGGCCGACGCCCTGCTGATGGTCGACTACACCGACTGGGACACCGTACGGCCGCTGGCCGAGGCCGCCCGCGAGGTCTGGGGCGTCGACGCCGTCGTCTCCCTCACGGAGGGCGGGCTCGACACGGCCGCCCGGCTCAACGACCACTTCGGCTTCCCCGGCACCCGCCCGGAGGTGAGCCGGCGGCTGCGCAACAAGTACCTGATGCGGCAGCACCTGGCGGACCACGGCCGGCTGACGATCCACTGGGACCGGGTGACCGACCGGCACTCGCTGGACGCCTTCGCCCGGCGGGCGGGATTCCCGTTCATCGTGAAGCCCACGGACGCGACCGCGAGCTTCGGGCTGCTGCGCGTCGGCGGTCCGCAGGAGCTGGACGCGGTGTGGGAGCGGATCGAGGAGCTGCGGGGCCGGCGCACGGACCGGGGCTCGACGCTGTTCACCGTGCGGGAGTTCCTGATGGAGTCGTACATCGACGGGCCGGAGTTCAGCGTCGAGGCGTTCAGCTTCGGCGGCCGGCACGTGGTGGTCGCGGTGACCGAGAAGCTCGTCGACGACGCCCACTTCGCGGAGCTGGGCCATGCGCTGCCGGCCCGGCTGGAGCCGTCCGCGCACGCGCAGGTCACGGCGGCGGTCACGGACTTCCTCGACACCATGGGCCTGACCGACGGACCGAGCCACACCGAGCTGCGGCTGTCCTCCCGCGGCCCGGTCGTCATCGAGTCCCACAACCGCGTCGGCGGCGGCCACATCAACGAACTGGTCGAGGCGGCCTACGGGGTCGACCTGATCGGGTACGGCGCCGCCTGGCCGATGGGCCTGGTCGAGGCGCTCCCGGAGCCCCCGGCGGCGCGCGCCGCGGCCTGTACCCGCTTCGTGCTCCGCGACCCGGGCACGGTCACCGCCGTCTCCGGCGTCGAGGAGGTCGCGGCCCGCGCCGACGTGCTCGCCGTCGAGGTCTCCGTACGTCCGGGGGACGCGGTCCGCCCGCTGCGCGACAACTGGGACCGGCTGGGCTTCGCCGCGGTGACGGCGCCCGACACCGCGGGGGCGGTCGCCCTGTGCGAACGGCTGACCCGGGAGATCCGCATCGATGTGACCCCGGACGCGGTCCGGGTACCGGAACTGGAGGTGGCGGCATGACCGCGCTCGTACTGCACCGATTCCCGCTGGGCCCCTTCCCGTACGACCGGTGGCTGGACGGTCTCGACGGCGGCGTGGTGATGATCGCGGCCCGCGACAGGATCGCCGCGGGCGGCGAGCAGGTGCCGGCCGGCAACGGCGGCTACCGCCACCTGGAGATCGTCGACTCCTTCGACGACGAGGAGCTCGTGGACCGGCTCGCGCGCGATCTCGCCCACGCGTACGACGTCACGCACGTCATCGCGCACCACGAGGCCGACCTGTACCGCGCGGCCGCGCTGCGGGAGAAGTTCGGCCTGCCGGGCCAGCTGCCCGCCGGGGTACTGCCGTTCCGCGACAAGGTGCTGATGAAGCGCAAGCTCGCCGCGGCGGGCATCGAGGTCGCCCCGCACACGGTGCCGGGCACGGCGGGCGAGGTGCGGGCGTTCGCGGCGGCGCACGGGCTGCCGCTCGTCTTCAAGGCCCGCGACGGCTTCGGCTCCATCGGGCTGCGGATCGTACGGACCGCGGAGGAGCTGGACGCGCAGCTCGCGCAGGCCTTCCCCGCGGGCACCGGACCGCGCGAGGACCTGCTGCTGGAGGCGTACGTCCCGGGCCGGATGTGCCATGTCGACGGGGTGGTGGCGGGCGGCCGCACGGTCATGGCCTGGCCCTCGCAGTACCAGTACGACCTGTCGTCCTTCCAAGCCGACGGCGGTGCCCGCGTGGACCTCACGCTGGCGCCCGGGGACCCGCTGACTCCGCGTCTGCTGGCGCTGGCGGAGGAGGCGCTCGGTGCGCTGGAGGGACCGGCGGACTACGCCTTCCACGCGGAGGTCTTCCACACGCCGGACGACCGGCTGGTGGTCTGCGAGGTGGCGGCCAGGCCCGCGGGCGCACGGATCCGGGACGTGCTGAACGCCGTCTTCGGGGTGCATCCGGTGGAGCTGGCCTCGCGTGCCCACACCGGGCTGCGGGTACCGGCCCTGGAAGGCCTGGGCGACACGGACAGTGGTCGGCAACGGCTGGAACCGCTCCGTATGGCGGGACAGGTGCTGATGATGCGGCGGCCCGGAACGGTCCGTTCCATTCCGGTCACCCCGGAGGAGCCGTGGGTGGAGTTCTACGGGGTGTTCGCGGAGCCGGGCGAGGTGCTCGGCGAGGCTGCCATCTCGTCGGACTTCCTGGCGGCGGCCGTTCTCTCCGCACCGGCACGGGAGGAGTGCGAGATCCGGCTCCGGGCCCTGGGCGCGCGTTTCGAGACGGAGATCGTGATCGACTGACCGGATGTGAACTCCCGGAAAAATCCCCCGGCCAACTGGCGGACAGAACCTGTTCCCTGACCGGTTCCCGCTGTACTGTCCACCCTCGGTAACGGAGCGGGAACCGTTGGGGAACGGCTCCCGCGAGTCTCTGTGGTGTCGGAAGCGGCACGCACGACACCACGGAACCACAGGGGCGGGGATACAGAAATGCGCAGCAAGTTTGCCGGAATCGTCGGGATCATCGCACTGGCCCTCACGGCGGCCTTCGCAGTGACCTACGAAGCGGACGCGCAGGCTTCGGAGCAGTACACGACGACGGCCGACGGCATCGGCCCCGGCGCCCCCAAGCCCGTCAACCCCCGCGACTGAACCCCGCACGCCGGGACACCCGTCCCGGCCCTCACGCCTCACGCCTCACACGGCACGCATCACACGGCACGCATCGGCGGCCCTCCCCCACGGGGCGGGCCGCCGAAGTGCGTCGCCCCGCGCCTCAGAGCGGCCGGCGGGCGTCCTCGGGCACACCGATCGCGTCGAACAGCGCGACGGCCCGCTCCCTGCTCTCCCGCGCACGCGCCGCGTCCCCCAGCGCCTCGGCCGAGCGCGCGATCCCGGCGAGCGCGCGGGCCTCCTCCACCCGGTATTCGGCGGCCGCTGCCCGCTCGTGCGCGCTCTCGTAGAGCTCCAGGGCCCCGGTGTGGTCGCCGCGCTCCAGCCGGAGGTCGCCGATGAGCCGCTCGACGGCCACCCGGCGGGTCAGCGAGGTCCGGCCCCGGACGAGTTCCAGGGCCTTCTCCTCGCTGTGCCGCACGTCCCCGCTCCCCGCGGGCTGCCCCGTCAGCTGCTGCACGGTGGCCATCAGGGCCATCGAGATGGCGAAGTTGTCGGGCTGGCGGGACTCGTCGAAGAGCGCGATCGCCTGCTTGAGGCAGGCCTCCGCCTCCGCGGTCCGCCCCTGGCCGAGCTGCGCGCTCGCCAGGTCGTTGAGCGCCACGATCTCGTTGCCCAGACTGCCCAGTCCGCGCGCGAGCCCGACCGCGCGCTCGGCCGCCGCGACGGCGTCCTCGCGGCGTCCCAGGTTGGCGTACGTCGTACTGAGCGAACAGTGCACGTGGATCTCGGCCCGGACATCGCCGGTCTCGCGCAGGACCTCGACCGCCAGCTCCTGGTGCCTCAGCGCCTCGCCGAACTCCCCGAGGCACGCGAACAGCAGCCCGAGGGCCTCCAGGCAGGAGCCCTCGCCCTGCCGCTCGCCCTGGACCCGGACGAGTCCGAGGGCCTCCTCCGCCACCGCAATGCCCTCCCGGAACCGGCCGAGCTTCCACAGGGCCGGGACCTGGTTCGTCAGGCTGAGCCGCAGTGCACGCGCATCGCCCAGCCGACGGGCCGCGGCCGCCCCCGCCCGCCCCACCTGGAGGTACTGCTCGGTGTAGGTGCGCAGGTTGAGGAAGAAGACGAGGTTGCGCGCCACCCACACGGCGTGCCGCACGAAACCCCCGGCCTCGGCGGCCGTCACCGCGGCGACCAGGGCGTCGCCCTCGCGGTCGAACCACGCGCCCGCCCGTTCGGCGTCGCCGAGGGCCGGCAGCGCCGCCGTGGTGCCCGTCAGCCCGGTCTCGTAGTGCGGCCGGCCCGGGAAGAGCACCGCGCAGGCCGCGTCCGTCGCCGCGTAGAAGTAGTCCAGGAGGCGTTCCAGCGCGGCCCGGTCGTCGGGCTCGGTCTCGCCGTTGCGCAGGCTCTGCGCGAAGCTGCGGACCAGGTCGTGGAAGGCGTAGTAGCCCAGCTCGTGCTGCTGCACCAGGTGCATGTCGAGCAGGTCCTCGAGGAGGTCCTCCGCGTCGCGGGTGCCCGCGGCGAGCAGCGCCGCCGCCGAGTGGACGTCGATCTCCGCGCCGGGGTGCAGGCTCAGCAGCCGGAAGGCGGTCCGGTGTTCCTCGTCCATCGCCTGGTACGAGAGCCTCAGCGTCGCGGCGACGCTGCGCTCGCCCGAACTCAGCTCGTCCAACAGCCGGGTCTCGTCGCGCAGCCGGTCCACCAGGTGCTGGACGGTCCACCGGGAGCGGTTGCGCAGCCGGGCCGTCGCGATCCGCAGGGCCAGCGGGAGGCGCCCGCACAGGGCGGCCAGCTCGCGGGCCGCGGCCGGTTCCCGCTCGGTGCGCTCGCGGCCCAGGGTCTCGGTGATCAGCGCCATGCCGTCCTCGGGGGACATCACGCCGATCGAGATCCATTCGGCGCCGTCCAGCTCGACCAGCCGGGCCCGGCTGGTGACGAGGACCAGGCAGCCGGGCGAGGCCGGCAGCAGCGGGCGGACCTGCGCCGCGTCGCCGGCGTTGTCGAAGAGGAGCAGCAGCCGGCGGCCGACCAGCGTGGCCCGCCACAGGGCGGCCCGCCCCGAAGGGTCCTCCGGGATCCGGTCGCCCGGCACCCCGAGGGTGCGCAGCAGGCTCGCGATCACGGCGCCGGGCTGGAGCGGCTGCTCGCCGGGGGTGTAGCCGCGCAGGTCTATGTGGAGCTGGCCGTCCGGGTACTGCTCGGCGAGCAGGTGCGCCGCGCGGACCGCGAGGGAGGTCTTGCCGGTGCCGCCCATGCCGTCGACGGACACGATCCGGGTGCCCGCGTCGGCGGCGTCCCCGGCGGCCGCGTCCAGCAGGGCGCGCAGCTCCTGCTCGCGGCCGGTGAAGTCGGCGAGGTCGTAGGGCAGCGTGCAGGGCGCGCCGGCCGGGGCCGCGGAGGTCTCGCGGCCGACGGCGGCCGGGGCGGGCGGGGCAGCCGGGGGTGCGGCCGGGGGCTCGGGTGCGGCCAGTTCGGGGCTGTCGCGCAGGATGGCCTCGTAGAGCCGGGTGAGCCGGGGCCCCGGGTCGACGCCGAGCTCCTCGACGAGCAGCTCGCGCACCTTGCCGAACTCCTCCAGCGCCTCGGCCTGGCGGCCCGAGCGGTACAGGGCCAGCATCAGGTGCCCGCGCACGGTCTCCCGGAGCGGGTGCGCGGCGACGGACTCGCGCAGGTCGCCGACGAGCTCGGCGCTCTCGCCGCGCTCCAGGCGAAGCTGGAACAGCTGCTCGGCCGCGGCCAGGCGGCGTTCCTCCAGCGCCGTGGCGGCGGAGTCGATGACCGGGCCGCCGGTCCCGGACAGCACCGGCCCCCGCCACAGCGCCAGGCCCGCGCGCAGCTCGGCCTCGGCGTCGGCCGCCCGCCCCCCGGCGAGCGCCTCCCGGGCCGCCTGCGTGTGCCGGGTGAACTGCGTCAGGTCGAGCCGGCCGTCGTCGACGAGCGCACGGTACCCGGGTCCGTCGGTGGCGATCACGGCGCTGCCGCCGGGGATCCGCTGGCGCAGGTCGGCGACGGCCTTGCGGATCTGGTGTGAGGCGGTTGCAGGTGGTTCGTCCTCCCATGCGGCCTCCACGAGCCTTGTCACGGGAACCACCCGGCCCGGTTCCAGAAGCAAAGTGACGAGCACCCGCTCCTGGATCGGACCGCCCAGTCTCAGCCGGTTCCCCCCGGACCAACCTTCCAGCGGGCCAAGGACGTTGAACCGAACCTTGGCCTCCGTGTGCTCCGCCATGGACCCCCACCTGTCGTACTTGCAAAACCCCAGGCAGGGGCCCCGCTGGTGAAGAGAGTAAAGGGTTCCCGGATCGGGCGGTACTGCTCCGGGAGGTGATCGGGAACCACGAAACCGAAGCTTCACGAGCCAGCAGGAGTGAGTACAGACGGAGCACCGATGAAGACTTTCAGCCACCTCGGCGACGCACAGATCCTCCGTTCACGGGAGTTCGACTTCGCATCCGCGCCGGACGGCAGCGGCACCGAGATCGCCACCCCGGTCAGCCCCGCCGCGGGCGCGACGTTCGTCACGCTGCACGTCGTACGCGTCGCGCCGGGCGCCTCGTGGAGCCCCGAGGACACGCTGGCCGAAGAGAACACCGTGGTCGTCTACGACGGCTCCGGCCGCATCCGCGTCGGCGCCGAGAGCCGCGAGGCGCACCGCGCCTCCGCCGCGTACGCCCCGACCGGCCGGGCCCTGACCCTGACCGCGGGCGCCGACGGCCTGACCGCGTACGTCTGGCGCACTCCGCTGGCCGACGGCCGGACCCCGGGGGCCGACCCCAAGGTCTTCTCCTCGCTGTGGGACGACGAGACCCAGCTGCGCGGCTTCGCCGGCACCGGGCAGATCGCCCCGGAGGAGGCCCCGCGCGCCACCATGAACTTCATCTTCTGGCCGGGCGCCGGCAGCTGCCAGCTGTGTCTGCACTGCGGCATCCAGCAGCCCGGCGAGACCTTCAACGTGCACCTCCACACCCACAGCGACGAGGCGTTCATCGCCTTCGAGGGCATCGGCCAGATGTACCTCGTCGACCGCTGGATCGACGTCGAGGCCGGTGACGTGCTGTACGCCGCGCCCGGCGTGCTGCACGGCGCCCGCAACCCCCACACGGGCCCCGGCGCCCGCCGCTTCGTGACCTGCGGCGGCCCGACGCCCTTCGACCCTGCCCTCTACGACGCCGCCGGCGTCTCCTCTCAGGTGGTCTGACCGACATGTGCCGTATCTACGGATCCTTCAATGCCGGTACGAGCGACCAGGAGCTGCGCACCGTCGCCGCCCTGCTGCGCCACGGCGGCCCCGACGCCCAGACCTTCACCGGGCGGGACGACTGGGCCCTGGGCAACAACCGGCTCTCGATCATGGACCCCGAAGGGGGCGAACAGCCGTACCGGCTGGGCGCCGTCACGGTCGTCTTCAACGGCGAGCTGTACAACCACCGCGAGCTGGCCGCCCGTCTGGAGGCCCGCGGCCACCGCATCCCCGACCAGTGCGACGGCTCGGTGCTGCCCGCCCTGTACCTGGAGTACGGCGAGCGCTTCGCCGAGCAGCTCGACGGCATGTACTCCGTCGCCGTGATGGACCTGCGCGAGGAGCCGAAGCTCGTCATCGCCACCGACGAGTCCGGCATGAAGCCGCTCTACTACGCCTGGGACGAGGCCGGCGGCCGGTTCCGCTTCGCGTCGGAGATCCCCGCGCTGCTGGGCTTCGCCGACGTGCGGGCCGAGGAGGACGAGTTCGGCCTCGACGCCTACCTCGTCTCCAAGACCCCCTTCGGCGAGCGCACGATGTTCCGCGGAGTCCGGGTCCTGCCGCCCGCCGCGACCGCCGTCGTCGGCCGCCGCGGCGGCCTGCGGATCGCCACCCGGCCGCTCGGCCACACCGCCGCGGGCCCCGATGCCTCCCGCAGCCTGGAGCAGGCCGGTGCGGAGCTGCGCGAACTGCTGGGCCAGGAGGTCTCCCGGCTGCTCGTCGCCGACGCGCCCGTCGCCGCCATCACCTCCGGCGGCCTCGACTCCAGCCTGGTGACCGCCCTCGCCGCCCGTACCGCGGGCGACCTGCACACCTTCAACATCGCGTACACCGGCAACTGGCCCTCGGACGAGCGGGCCTTCGCCGCCGAGGTCGCCCGGCGGGCCGGCACCGTCCACCACCAGGTCGAGATCGACCCGGCCGGCTTCCCCGACCTGCTCGCGGACGTGGTCTGGCACCTCGGCCAGCCGAACGCCGACCCGATCACCCTGTCCACCTTCTCCCTCTTCCGGGCCGTCCGCGACGCGGGCTTCAAGGTGGCGCTCACGGGCGACGCGGCCGACGAACTCTTCGGCGGCTACGCCCGGATGACGCAGGCCCTCGCCGCCCCGGCGGGATCCGGCTGGGTGCAGGGCTACCTCGACCACCTCTCCGCGGTCCCCCGCGCCCTGCGCGAGCGCCTCTACACGGATGCGTACGCCGCGGCCGTCCGCGCCCACGGCCCGGCACTTCCCGCCGGGCTGACCGGGACACTGGAGAGGGGCGAAGGCAGCCGCATGCGGCGGATCTGCGCGATCGAGCAGCAGTTCCGGCTGCCGTCGTACCACCTGCGCCGCGTGGACCACCTGTCGATGGCCAGCTCGGTCGAGGCCCGGCTGCCGTTCTGCCAGCCGGACGTGGTGCGCTTCGCCACCACCCTCACCGACGAGCAGAAGATCGACGCGACGGGTGCGGTCAAGCGGGCCCTGTACGCCTCCGCCCGCGGTCTGGTCCCCGACAGCGTGCTCAACCGCCCCAAGCAGCCCTTCACCCTGCCCATCACCGCCATGCTCAGCCCCGGGCAGGCCCTGTGGGACGTGGCACGCGACGCCCTGTCGGAATCCGCGCTGCGCGCCGACGGCCGGATCCGCCCCGAGGTCGTCACCGGCCTCTTCGAGGAGCAGGCCGCCCGCCCGTCCGACGGTGCCTCGCTCGCCCTGTGGGCGCTGATGTCCCACCAGATGTGGCGCGGCCAGTTCTTCGGCCGGAGCGCTGGGACCACGGCGCGCACCCCGTCCCTCCAGGGGGCGCGATGAGCGGCTGGTTCGCCAGCGCGCACGGCGCGCCCTGCCCCACCCTCGTCCTCGACGGGCAGGGGCTCCCGGAGGACGGCGACGCCCTGCTCGACAGCCTGACGGCCATCCGCGCCGACCTGGCCGCCGAGGGCGCGGGGCACGTCCTGAAGAACGCGATCGTCCGCCCGTCCGCGCACCCGCTCTTCGACCTCGACTACCGCTTCGTGCAGTCGCTCCCCCAGTCGTCGGCCTCCTTCGACCTGCGCGGGTCGTGCGGCCACTCGATCCTGGCGGCCGTCGAGGCGGCGGCCCGGTCCGGGATGATCCCGCCGCTGGTCGCCGGCGCCCGGGTGCGGGTGAACGTACTGAACAACGGCGACAACGTCGTCTGCGAGGTGGAGGAGGCCGCCGACGGCGGCACCCGCTTCACCGCGCACTTCCTGTGCACGCCGACCAAGCCGTTCACCGAGCTGCTGATCACGGGCGAGGCCGTCACCGAGGTCTTCGTCGACCGTACGGTCATCCCGGTGTCGCTGGTCTCGATGGGCAATCCGTACGTCTTCGTGCCCGCCGGGCACCTCGGCGTGGAGACCCGCGAGCAGCTCTTCGCGGCGGGCGACGAGCTGTTCGAGCAGTTCGGCCGGATCCGGATCGCGGTCTGCGAGCAGCAGGGCTGGGACCCGTCCGGGGCCTTCCCCAAGATCGCGGCCGTGCTGCCGGAGCCGGGCGGCGCGCTCGCCGTACGGGCCGTCTCGGTGCCGTCGTGGCACCCGACGCTCGCCCTCACCGGAGCCATCTGCCTGGGCACCGCCGCCGGCATCGAAGGGACCGTCCCGTGGTCGCTGGCCCGGCAGGGCGGCCACCGGGGCGGCCTGGTCACGCTGGTGACGCCCGGCGGCGAACTCCAGGTCTCCGCCTCGTCCGTGGTGACCGACACCGGGCCCCGGCTGGCCTGGGTCTCCGTCGCCGGCAAGCAGGTCGACTACCAGGGCTGGGCAGGTCTGCCCGCCGACCACTTCAGCTACCCGTCCCCGTCCGCCGAGGAGCGCGCATGTCTGTCACTGTCAGTCTGACCACCCCCGACACGGGACCCCGGCTGGACTGGGTCTCCGCCGCCGCCCTCGACCCCGAGGTGCGCGACGCCCTGGAGCGGTGCGCCGTGGCCGCGGACCGGACCGGCGAGCCCGACCGGGACGCCGTGGCGGTCCTGCGGGCGAGCCGCCTGCTGGGCCTGGCGGTGCCGCGGGAGTTCGGCGGCGCCGGGGCCGGGCCGGTCGACCTGAACCGCTGCGTCGAGCAGGTCGCCGCGGTCAACGGCTCCGCCGCGATCATGCTCTTCCAGCACTTCGCGGTCAGCAGCCGGATCGTGGAGCAGGGCAGCCCCGCCCAGCACCGCGAGCTGCTGCCGAAGCTCGCCTCCGGCGAGTGGCTCGCCGCCTCCGCGTGGAGCGAGACGGGCGCGGGCGCCAACAAGAAGAACCTGGCCACGCGCGGCCGCCGCACCGGCGACAGCGGCTGGTCCCTCGACGGCGCCAAGGCGTTCACCACCAGCGCCGGTCTCGCGGACGTCTACCTCGTCCTCGCCCAGACCGGTGCGGACGCAGCGGACACAGCAAACACAGCAAACACGGCGAACACGGCGAACACGGCGAACACGGCAGAGGCAGCGGGCGACACCGGCTACGGCGCCGCCGGCCAGACCTTCTTCCTGGTCCGCGGGGACAACCCGGGGCTGGTCCCGGACACCTCGATGCGCCTGTCCGGCATGCGCGGCTCCGCCACCGGCTTCGTCGACCTGCGCGACTGCCGGGTCACCGACGCGGACCGGCTCGGCGCCGAGGGGGTGGCGGCCTCCGTCATCGCCAGGGTCCGCGAGAGCGGCGCCACGCTCGGCGCGGTCGCCGTGGGCCTGGCCCAGGCCGCCCTGGACGCCGCCCACGCGCACGCCCGCAAGCGCGGCCTGCACGTCCACCAGTCCCTGCAGTACCGGCTGGTCGACCTCACCACCCAGGTCGAGGCGGCCCGCGCGGTCGTGGAGCGGGCGGGCCGCCGCGAGTCGGCCGACCCCGGCATGACCACGCTGCACTCCAAGCTCTTCGCCTCCGCCGCCGCCGACCGCGTCGTCTCCGAGGTCGAGCAGATCCTCAGCTCGGCAGGGTACGTCGAAGGCCACCCGATCAACCGGTACGGCCGTGACGCCCGTGCCGTCGCCCTCATGGGCCCGACCAACGACCTCTGCAGGGAACTGGTGAGCATCTCATGGAACCGCTGAACCCCGCCGACGAGCTGACCGGCCGTACGGCCACCGCCGACCTCGTCGTCGAAGGCGGCCGCCTGGTCACCCCCGAGGGCGTCCGGGACGGCTCCGTCGTCGTCCGCAACGGCCGCATCGACGCCGTGCTCGAGCCCGGCGAGCCGCTGCCCGCCGGACCGCGGATCGACGCCGCCGGACGCTACGTCCTGCCCGGACTCATCGACTCCCACGTCCACTTCCGCACTCCGGGCCTGGAGTACAAGGAGGACTGGGAGCACGCCAGCCGGGCGGCCATCGCCGGCGGCGTCACCACCGTCGTCGACATGCCCAACACCCGCCCGCCGTCCCTGGACGAAGCCGACCTGCGCGCCAAGGCCGAGATCGTCGAGGGCCGTTCGTGGGTGGACTACCGCTTCCACATCGGCGCCGACCCCGAGCACCCGGAGGTCCTGGCCACCCTCGACCCGGAAGTGGCCACCTCCGCCAAGGTGTTCATGGCCGGACACCACACCGCCCCGGTCGTCTTCCGGGACTGGCGCGCCCTCGAAGAGGCCTTCGCGGCCGCCGCCCGCGGCAACGTCCAGCTGGTGCTGCACGCCGAGGACCAGCACATCTTCGACCTCCTCGACACCTGGCGCGGCGACCCCGGCTCCTACGACGAGTACGAGCCGCACCGCCCGCGCTCCGGCGCCATCGTCGCCTGCGCCAAGGTGATCCAGCTGGTGCGCACGTACGGCACCCGCGCCCACGTCCTGCACGCCTCCACCGCGGAGGAGGCGGACATGCTCGTGGCCGCCGCCCAGGAGGGCCTGCCGCTGACGTTCGAAGTCACCGGCCACCACCTGTCGTTCACCGACGCCGACACCTGCCGGCGCGGCCCCCGCACCCGGCTCTCCCCCGCCATCCGGGGCCTGACGGACCAGGACCGGCTGTGGCAGGCGGCGCTGACCGGCGAGGCCGCGAGCCTCGGCAGCGACCACGCGCCGCACACCATCGAGGAGAAGAACAAGGTCCCCGCGGACGCCCCGCCCGGCCTGCCCGGCGTGCAGGAGCTCGCCACCGCGGCCTGGACCGGGATGATGACCAGGCGCATCGCCCCCGACGAGGCGGCCGTGCACCTGGCGCGCCTGATGGGCTCGGGCCCCGCCGACCTGTTCCGGCTGCCCGGCAAGGGCCGGCTGGTGCCCGGCGCCGACGCGGACCTCGCGATCCTCGACCCGGCGGAGCGCTGGCAGCCGACCCGGGACGACATCCAGGCCAAGTGCGGCTGGTCGGCGTACGAGGGCTGGCTGTTCCGGGGCCGCTTCACCTCCGTGGTCAAGGGCGGCGAGCCGGTCTGGGACGTGGCCACCGGCTTCACCGGTACCCCCGCGGGCCGCTGGCTCGCCCCCTCCCCCGCCGTGCTGCCCGCAGCGGCCCCGCGCGACCCGGAGACGGTCCGATGAGCGCGGCGCTGCTGGAGCGCCCGGAGGTCACGGCGCAGGAGTTCCGGGCCGCGATGGCCGCCCTCGCCGCCCCCGTGACCATCGTGACCTGCTACGACGCGTACGGCGCCGCCCGCGGGCTGACAGCGAGCGCCGTGTCCTCGCTGTCGCTGGACCCGCCGCTGTTCCTGGTCTGCCTGGACCGCGGCTCCTCCAGCCACGACGCGCTGGCGGGCGCCGGTTCCTTCTGCGTGAACCTTCTCGGCCCCGGGGACGAGGCCCTCGCGATGAAGTTCGCGGGCCGCCCGGACCAGCGCTTCGACGGGGTCCGCCTCGCGCCGTCCGCCGGGGCGGTCCCGGCCCTGGCCGACTCGGCCCTGCGGCTGGTGTGCGAGCGCCACGACGCCCTGGACGGCGGCGACCACACGATCCTGATCGGCCGGGTGACCTCGGTCGAGGGCGACGGGATCGGCGGACTGGACCCGGCGGGCGGACTGGTGTGGCACCAGCGCGGCTTCGCGCACGCCCGCCCGGTCTCCCGTACGGGCGACTGAACGGTGACCGCCGTCCCGGCCGGACCGGCCGACGTGCGACCGGCCGACGTGCGGCCGGCCGAGGTCCTGCACTGCGCCGAGCGGCTCGTCCAGGCCGTCGAGGCGCGGACCCAGCCTGTGTGCCGCCGGTACGACCTCAGCCGCACCGGGCTGCGGATCCTGGCCGAGCTGCGCTCCGCCGGCCCCCCGTACACGCTGGCGCCGCGCGACCTGACCCGTGCGCTGGGCGTCACCTCGGGGGCGCTGACGTGCAGTCTGGACCGGCTGGAGGAGGCGGCCCTGACGCAGCGGCTGCCGGTGCCGGGCGACCGGCGCCGGCTGGACGTCCGGCTGACGCCGCAGGGGGTGCGGACGGCCGGGCAGGCGCTGGCCGAGCTGGACGCGATCCAGCGGGAGGCGCTGTCCGTGCTGTCCGCCCCCGAGGCCGGACTGCTCGACTCCCTGCTGCACACCCTCACGTCCGGTCTGCCGCGCTGACGCGCCCCACGGGGGGGCGGGCGTCAGTGCAGCGGCAGCAGCATCGTGATGTCGTCGCGGTCGTCGCCCGGAGCGACCCGGATGGCGCCCGGGACCCGGCCGACCTCCTTGTAGCCGCAGGCGGCGTAGAAGTCCTCCAGGCCGTGGCCGCCGCGGCAGCCGAGCCGGATCGCGTCGATGCCGTCGAGGGAGCGGGCGGCGTCGGCGAGCGCGGCCATCAGGTCGCGGCCGTGGCCGCGGCCCTGGTACGCCGGGTCGACCATCACCGTGTAGGCCCACACCCAGTGCCTCTGGAGACGGTGGAGGTTGTGGACGAGGAAGGCGGCCGCGACCACCCGGCCCCCGGCGTCCTGCCCCACCAGCAGCCGGGTCCGGCCGTCCGCCATCGACGCCAGGTGCTCGGCCAGCTCCGGGCCGACCTCCGCGGGCGTCACGGGCGGTACGAAGCCGATGGCTCCGCCGGCGTTGGTGGCGTCCGTCCACACCCGGACGAGGCCGTCGCGCAGCTCGGGGCCGACCACTGGATCAAGAGTGAACGTAAGGGCCATAGGGCAAGTTTATCTATTACGACCCGATGAGGGCAACGACCTTCCGCGATGCGGGAAACGCCGGAGGGCGGCGCCGGCCCGGTTCGCACGGGACGGCACCGCCCTCGGGACGGAAGGACCTCGGCCGCGATCCCGCGGCCCGCGACCTCAGACCCGCATCGGCTGCGGCGACTCGCGCAGCGAGGAGTCCGGGCCCGGGTACTCGCGGATGATCTCGTAGCGCGTGTTGCGCTCGACCGGGCGGAAGCCCGCCTCGCGGATCAGGTCCAGCAGGTCGTCACGCGTCAGCTTGTTCGGGGTGCCGTAGTTGTCCGCGTCGTGCGTGATCTTGTACTCGACGACCGAGCCGTCCATGTCGTCCGCGCCGTGCTGGAGCGCCAGCTGTGCGGTCTGCACGCCGTGCATCACCCAGAAGACCTTGACGTGCGGGACGTTGTCGAAGAGCAGCCGCGAGACCGCGAAGGTCTTCAGCGCCTCGGCCCCGGTCGCCATCGTCGTGCGCGCCTGGAGCTTGTTGCGGACCTTGCCGTCCTTCATGTCCACGAAGTCGTGCTGGTACCGCAGCGGGATGAAGACCTGGAAGCCGCCCGTCTCGTCCTGGAGCTCGCGCAGCCGCAGCACGTGGTCCACCCGGTGGCGCGGCTCCTCGATGTGCCCGTAGAGCATCGTCGAGGGGGTCTTGAGGCCCTTCTCGTGCGCGAGGCGGTGGATCCGCGACCAGTCTTCCCAGTGGGTGCGGTGGTCCACGATGTGCTGGCGGACCTCCCAGTCGAAGATCTCCGCGCCGCCGCCGGTCAGCGACTCCAGACCGGCGTCGATCAGCTCGTCGAGGATCTCCGAGGCGCTGAGCCCCGAGATCGTCTCGAAGTGGTGGATCTCGGTGGCGGTGAACGCCTTCAGCGAGACGTTCGGCAGCGCCTTCTTGAGCTCGCTGAGCGAGCGCGGGTAGTAGCGCCACGGCAGGTTCGGGTGCAGGCCGTTGACGATGTGCAGCTCGGTGAGGTTCTCGTTCTCCATCGCCTTGGCGAGGCGGACGGCCTCCTCGATGCGCATCGTGTACGCGTCCTTCTCGCCCGGCTTGCGCTGGAACGAGCAGTACGCGCAGGACGCGGTGCACACGTTCGTCATGTTGAGGTGACGGTTGACGTTGAAGTGGACGACGTCGCCGTTCTTGCGCGTGCGCACCTCGTGGGCGAGCCCGCCCAGCCAGGCCAGATCGTCCGACTCGTAGAGGGCGATGCCGTCCTCACGGGTCAGCCGCTCGCCGGAGCGGACCTTCTCCTCCAGCTCACGCTTGAGCCCAGCGTCCATGCGGTGGTCGCCTCCTCTAGATGTCCTGCAACCCTGCCCCACCGTACTCTCAGCGCTCTTCCGGCAGCTCTCCGACCCGGTTCTCCCACTTCGTGGAGAGCACGATGGTCGTGCGGGTGCGCGAGACGCCCTTCGTGCCGGAGAGCTTGCGGATGATCTTCTCCAGCCCGTCCACGTCGCTGGCGCGGACCTTCAGCATGAAGGAGTCGTCGCCCGCGATGAACCAGCAGTCCTCGATCTCCGCGAGGTCGCGCAGCCGGCGGGCCACGTCCTCGTGGTCCGCGGCGTCCGAGAGCGAGATGCCGATGAGGGCCGTCACGCCGAGGCCGAGCGAGGCGGAGTCGACCGTCGCCCGGTAGCCGGTGATCACACCGGCGGTCTCCAGCCGGTTGATCCGGTCCGTCACGCTCGGGCCGGAGAGCCCGACGAGCCGTCCCAGCTCGGCGTACGACGCCCGGCCGTTTTCCCTGAGTGCCTGGATGAGCTGCCTGTCCACCGCGTCCATATGCCTGGAGCCTTCCATTGTTCAGCGATCCCGCAAGTTTACGTATAGAATCTAAGGCACACAGGGTCAACGCCCTGTGAATCTTTCAGCAGATCAAAGACGATCTTTCAGGAGTGGTTCACCGTGTACACGATCGAGATGGCCTACGCTCACATGCGACAGCTGCAGGAGCTGGCCAACCGATCCCGTGCCCACCAGCCGGCTGCCGCCAAGCGTGCCGACAAGGCCCGCCGCCGCCCCGCAGCCCCCAAGCGCTAAGCGCCACGAGAGCCTCCCAGCTCTCCCTCCCAGCGGCGGTACAGCCGGTGCGGCACTCCTGCCGCGTCCAGCACCCGCCCCGCGACGAAGTCCACCAGATCCTGGATGTGCGTCGCACCCGCATAGAACGCCGGAGAGGCGGGCAGCACCACGGCGCCCGCCTCGTCCAGCGCCACCAGGTGCTTCAGCGTCTGACCGTTCAGCGGGGTCTCCCGCACCGCGACCACCAGCCGGCGCCGCTCCTTGAGCGTCACGCTCGCCGCCCGCTGGAGCAGGTCCTTCGACAGCCCCAGCGCCACTCCGGCCACACACGCCGTCGACGCGGGAACGATCAGCATCCCCTTCACGGGGTACGAGCCCGACGACGGCCCGGCGGCAAGGTCCCCGGCGCCCCAGTGGCGCACCAGGTCCAGCGCGTCACCCACGTCGAAGCTCCCGGCCTTGCCGTCGGCGCCCCGGCCCAGCCATTCGGCCAGATCGTCCCGCCAGTGCGCGTCCCGGAAGGCGATCCCGGTCTCGTCGAGCAGCGTGAGCCGCGAGGCCCGGCTGACCACGAGGTCGACGCTCTCCCCGGCGGCCAGCAGGCCCCTGAGCACCGCCGCCGCGTACGGCGTCCCGGACGCCCCGGAAACCCCGACCACCCACGGGGTGCGCTTGCCGTCAGTCATGGGGCCGAGCCTATCCGGCCATCCCGGACCGGGCCCGACCGCAGTCCGCTACGGAACGACTACAGCGTCAGCCCGCGCACCGCGAGGTCCAGCAGCGCACACACGAAAAGGGCGATCCCGATGAAACCGTTGACCGTGAAGAAGGCCCGGTTCAGGCGGGACAGGTCGTGCGGGGTGACGATCGTGTGCTCGTAGAGGAACGCCGCCGCGACCACCACCAGGCCCGCCCAGAAGAACGCCCCCGCGTCCGTCGCCAGGGCGTACCAGACGAACAGGCCCATGGTCACGGCGTGGCAGGCCCGCGCGCCCCACAGGGCCGCCGGGACGCCGAAGCGGGCCGGCACCGACAGGACGCCCTCGGACCGGTCCGCCTGCACGTCCTGGCAGGCGAAGATCAGGTCGAAGCCGCCGATCCACACGCCGACCGCCAGGCCCAGGACCACCGCGTCCCAGGACCACTCGCCCGTGATCGCCAGCCACGCGCCCACCGGGCCCATGGCCTGGGCCAGGCCCAGGATCGCGTGCGGGAAGTTCGTGAAGCGCTTGCCGTACGGGTAGACCACCATCGGTACCACCGCGACCGGCGCCAGCGCCAGGCACAGCGGGTTCAGCAGCGCCGCCGCGCCGAGGAAGACGGCGACGGCGATCCCGGCACCCGTCCACGCGGACCGCACCGACACCGCGCCCGTCACCAGCTCGCGCGAGGCCGTCCGCGGATTGCGGGCGTCGATCTCGCGGTCGATGATCCGGTTGCACGCCATCGCGAAGGTCCGCAGGCCCACCATCGCAACGGTGACCAGCAGCAGCTTCCCCCAGTGGACCGTGCGGTCCAGCTGGAACATCGCCGTCAGCGCGGCGATGTACGCGAAGGGCAGCGCGAACACCGAGTGCTCGATCATCACGAGCCGCAGGAACGCCCTGACCTTGCCGTCGGCCTGCGGTGCCGGGCCGGGCCCGACGACCCCGTCGGCGGTCGTCATCATGCAAGGCTCCCGAGGAACGCGTCGACGTCGGCCAGCAGCGCGGCCGTCTCCACCGGACCGGTCTCCACCGTCAGCTCGGCGGCGGTGTCGCCGTCCGCCTCCGGCAGGGTGACGTGCGCCGTGAAGCGGTACGCGCCGGCGCCCGCGGGGCGGGCGTCCAGCCGCAGCACGCTGCCGCCGTCGACCGTGAACGGCACCTCGGCCGCCGCGGCGAGCTCGGCCCGCAGCTGCTCCGCGAAGTCCGCGGGCTCGCGGTCGCGGACCCCGGGAAGCTCGAAGCCGTCGCCCTCGCCGTCGCTCTCGACGAGCACGGCCCAGACGTCGCCGGGTCCCGCGAACTCCTCGGGGCTCACGCCCGCCTCGGCCGCGGCCGCCCGGACCTCCGGGTCCGCCGGGTCGAGCGCGGGGCGCACCAGGGCGACGTAGCCGCTGTCGGTGCCGATGAAGAGCGCGGGGCCACTGTCGGTGGGGCTCACAGTCCGTATTCCTTCCAGCGGCGGTCCACGAGGGCCGCGGTGTCCGGGTCCGACTCCACCATGTCCGGCCAGCCGCCGTCGCGGGTGTAGCCCTCCTCGGGGAGCTTCTTCGTGGCGTCGATGCCCGCCTTGCCGCCCCAGAACTGCTGGTAGGAGGCGTGGTCGAGGTGGTCCACCGGGCCCTCGACGACCGTCAGGTCGCGGGAGTAGTCGGTGTTCCCGAGCGCCCGCCAGGAGACCTCGTGCAGGTCGTGGACGTCGCAGTCCTTGTCCACCACGATGATCAGCTTGGTCAGCGACATCATGTGCGCGCCCCAGATGGCGTGCATGACCTTCTGGGCGTGCTTCGGGTACTTCTTGTCGATCGAGACGATCGCGCAGTTGTGGAAGCCGCCGGACTCGGGCAGGTGGTAGTCCACGATGTCCGGGACGATGATCTTCAGGAGCGGGAGGAAGAAGCGCTCCGTGGCCCGGCCGAGCGGGCCGTCCTCGGTCGGCGGGCGGCCGACGACGATCGACTGGAGCAGCGGCCGCTTGCGCATCGTGATGCAGTCGATCTTCAAGGCCGGGAAGGGCTCCTGCGGCGTGTAGAAGCCGGTGTGGTCGCCGAACGGCCCCTCCGGGAGCGTCTCCCCCGGCTCCAGCCAGCCCTCGATGACGACCTCGGCGTTCGCGGGCACCTGCAGCGGCACGGTCTTGCAGTCGACCATCTCGATCCGCTTGCCCGCGACGAACCCGGCGAAGAGGTACTCGTCGATGTCGCCGGGCAGCGGCGCGGTGGAGGCGTACGTCACGGCGGGCGGGCAGCCGAACGCGATCGCGACCGGCAGCCGCTCCCCGCGCGCCGCCGCCACGGCGTAGTGGTTGCGGCTGTCCTTGTGGATCTGCCAGTGCATGCCGATGGTGCGCTTGTCGTGGCGCTGGAGGCGGTACAGGCCGAGGTTGCGCACACCCGTCTCCGGGTGCTTGGTGTGGGTCAGCCCCAGGTTGAAGAACGACCCGCCGTCCTTGGGCCAGGTGAAGAGCGCCGGCAGCCGGTCGAGGTCGACGTCGTCGCCGGTGAGGACGACCTCCTGCACGGGCGCGGCGTCGGACTTCACCTTCTTGGGCGGTACGTGGACCATCGAGCCCAGCTTGCCGAAGGCCTCGCGGACGCCGACGAACCCCTGCGGCAGCTCGGGCTTCAGCAGCCCGCCGATCTTCTCGCTGATCTCGCCGTACGACTTCAGGCCGAGGGCCTTGAGCAGGCGGCGGTCGGTGCCGAAGACGTTCATCGCCAGGGGCATGTCCGAGCCCTTGACGTTCTCGAAGAGCAGCGCGGGCCCGCCCGCCTTGTTCACTCTGTCGACGATCTCCCCGACCTCCAGGTAGGGGTCCACTTCGGCCTTGATGCGCTTGAGGTCGCCCTCCCGCTCCAGAGCCCGGAGCAGCGAGCGGAGATCGTCGTAAGCCATGCGGCCAAGTATCCGCCACGCACTACCCTGGAGAGGTCACCGGGGCCCGCCGCGGCCCTCGCCGCCGTTCCACCGTTCCCTGGGGGTCGGACCCACACCGTGCTGCGCTATCTGCCGTTCCTGCTGATCATCGCGCTGACGATCTACGCGTTCATCGACTGCCTGAACACGCCCGAGGAGGAGGTCAAGCACCTTCCCAAGGTGGTGTGGGTGATCATCATCCTGCTGTTCTCGATCGTGGGTCCCGTGGTGTGGCTGTTCGCCGGCAAGAAGCGCGTCCCGTCCGGCGGCGCCGGCTCCCGGGGCGGCTCCCGCGGGGGCGGCTGGGTGGCCCCGGACGACAATCCCGACTTCCTCCGGTCGCTGCGCGAGGAGCAGGACCGCCGCCGGGACGAGCGGAGCCCGGAGGACGAGCCGGGCGGGAAGAAGGACGGGAAGAACAACGACACCAACGACGGCGACGCCCAGTCCTGAGGCCCTGCGTCCGCCCCGGCGGCCTAGTCGGCGTAATGGGCGCGCAGCTCGGTCCGGCGTTCGGCGGTCCAGGCCTGCCAGTCCGCGGGGTGGCCGTCGAGGGCGTGGCCGAGGCGTTCGAAGTGGTCGTGCCAGCCCGCCAGGCAGTCGAGCCGGTCGGCCTCGGTGCCCCGGCGCTCGTTGCTGAAGCGGACCACGGTGGCGTCGGGTCCGGCCGGTTCCAGCAGGAAGCGGATCCGGCCGTGCTCCTCGACCGTGTACTCCGCCACGTGTTCCACGTCCCAGGCGGTGACCTTCCCCGAGACCTGCGACCCGCCGCCCCGCCAGCGCAGGGTGACCCGGCCGCCGACACGGCGTTCCAGCTCATCGGCGGCTGCCAGCCAGCCGCGCAGCCCGTCGGGTGTGGTGAGGGCCGACCAGACCGGCTCGTAGCCGTGCGGCAGGCGCAGCTCGAAGCGCAGCAGGAAGCGGTCGCCGTTGCGGTGCTCGCTGGTGACACGACCCACGACGGTCGTCGAAGCGGTCATGCCACCAGCGTCACTCTGCCGGGTGCGGCGCGCACCCCGGGGCTCAGACTCCGGCGTACGAGTGCTTGCCGCTGAGCAGGATGTTCACCCCGTAGTAGTTCCAGATCCAGCAGGCGAAGGCGAAGAGCGCCAGGTAGGCGGCCTTGCGGCCCTTCCAGCCGGCCGTCGCGCGGGCGTGCAGGTAACAGGCGTACGCGACCCAGGTGACGAAGGACCAGACCTCCTTGGGGTCCCAGCCCCAGTAGCGGCCCCAGGCGTCGCCGGCCCAGATCGCGCCCGCGATGATCGTGAAGGTCCACAGCGGGAAGACGGCCGCGTTGATCCGGTACGCGAACTTGTCCAGCGAGGCCGCCGAGGGCATGCGCTCCAGCACGGAGGAGGCGAACCGGCCGGGCTCGTGACCGTCCTCGAGCTTGGCCTCGTACGCGTCCCGGAAGAGGTAGAGCACGGTGCCGGCGGCGCCGATGTAGAAGACCGCGCCGCAGATGATCGCCGTGGAGACGTGGATCCACAGCCAGTACGAGTGCAGGGCCGGGACCAGCTGGTCGCTGTCGGTGTAGAGCCAGGTGGTGGCGACGCCGAGGTCCAGCAGGACGGTGGTGACCAGGATCAGGCCCATCCAGCGGACGTTCTTCTTCGCGGCGAGCAGCACCAGGTACGCGCCGACGGCCACCGTGGAGAAGGTGATCGAGAACTCGTACATGTTGCCCCAGGGGGCGCGCTGCACCGACAGGGCGCGGGAGACCACGCCGGCGGCCTCGACGAGGAAGCCCAGGGTGGTCAGCGAGACCGCGATGCGGCCGTACAGGTCGCCCTGCTCGGTGCCGCCGGCCGCGCCGGGGCCGTCGGGGACGTCCCGGGTACCGGCGGCCGAGCGGGTGACGACCTTCGGCTTGTCGAGGACGGTGGTGCTCCCCCCGGCCTTGCGGACCTGCACGGCCGGGGCCGCGGACGCGGCGGCCTTCGCGCCGGTGAGCGCGGCGGCGGTACGGCCGACCTTGCTGCGGCTGCCGAAGACCCACTCGGCGATGTGGGCGAAGAAGGCGAGCGTGTAGACCGCCATCGACGAATAGATCAGCACGTTGCTGATGTGCGCCAGGTTCTCGTTGGTGGCGACTGCGAGCGGGGTCATCCGCGCTCCCCTTCCACTGCGGGTTCTACTGCGGCTGTCTCGGCGGGGGCTGTTCCGGCGGGGTTCTCGTCGGCCTCGGGTGCCGTCGGCGCCTGTGCGTGTACGGCGGCGGCCAGCTCGCCCAGTTCGTGGGGGAGCCGGGCCGACTCGCTGCGGCCCAGGCCCGCCATCTCGACGACGGTGACGCCGTCCGCGCCGGGCACGGCCCGCACCCAGACCCGGCGCCGCTGGATGAAGAGGGAGCCGGCCAGGCCCAGGACGGCCGCGATCGCGCCCGCGAGGGCGAGGCCGTTGCCGGGCTGCTGGGAGATCTGGAACGTGGCCCAGCGCTCGACGCCCTCGAACTTCACGGTGCCCGCGCCGTTCGGCAGGGTCATCGTCTCGCCGGGGCGCATGCGCTGCTTGAACAGCCGGCCGCTGCCGTCCTTGAACTCCTGCATCTTCGTCTTGTCCAGGCGGTACACGTTCTGCGGCAGGCCGGAGTCGACGCCGAGGCTGCCGTGGTACGCGCTGAGCGCGAGCACGGGGTAGTCCAGGGCGGGGAACTGCGAGAGCATCTGCCCCTTGCCCGCGCCCGCGAAGGTCGGCACGAAGAAGGCGTTGAAGCCGAGCTGTTCCTTCTTGCCGTTCTTGTCGCGGTAGCCGTCGGTGACCTTGACCGCGCCGGACGAGGTGATGTTGGAGTCCATGGGCAGCAGCGGCACGGCGTCCTTGAAGATCACCTTGCCGCGCGGGTCGGTCACCGAGATGACCGGCGCGTACCCGTGGCCGAGCAGGTAGACCTTGGAGCCGTCCACCGTGAGGGGCTTGTTGACCTCGACCTCGGCCTTCTTCGGCTCGCCGTACGCGCCTTCGTTGTAGGTCACGTGCGCCTTGAAGGTGCGCGGGGTGCCCTTCTGCGGGCCCGTGCGCTCGTACGTCGCGTCGAAGCGGTCCAGCCGGAAGCTGAAAGGCGGCAGGCCGTCGCGGTCGAAGAGGCTGCCGGAGCGGAAGTCGTCGTACTGGGTCATCGTGTTCGAGAAGCCGGTGCCGCGGACGACGAGCTTGCCGCCCTCGGACTTGAACAGCTGCCCGACGGCGAAGGCCACCAGCATCACGATCAGCGCGATGTGGAAGACGAGGTTTCCGGCCTCGCGCAGGTAGCCCTTCTCGGAGGCGAGGGAGTTGCCCTCGGCGTGCACCCGGAACCGGCGCCCGCGCAGCACCGTCCGCGCCTGTGCGAGCACCTCCTCGGGGGCCGCCCCGGTCCGCCAGGTGGTGAAGGCGGGGAAGCGGTCCAGCCGCCGCGGCGCGGCGGGCGGGAGGCCGCGCATCTGCCCGACGAACTTCCAGGAGCGGGGCACGATGCACCCGATGAGGGAGACGAACAGCAGGATGTAGATCGCGGAGAACCACACCGAGCTGTACACGTCGAAGAGCTGGAGCTTCTCGGCGAGCGGCACCCAGAACTCGTGCTGCCGCTTCCAGTCGGCCACCTTGAGCTCGTCGACGCTCGTCTGCGGGACGAGCGAGCCGGGGATGGAGCCGAGGGAGAGCAGCAGGAGCAGGATCAGCGCGACCCGCATCGAGGTGAGCTGGGTCCAGCACCAGCGGGCCCAGCCGAGGACGCCGAGGCCCGCGGGGGCGGCGGCGGTCTCCTCGACGGGGGCCGTGGACAGCTGCGAGCCGGCCGCGCCGAGTGCCGCCTCGTCGGCGGCCGCCGCGGCTTCGGCCGTGGCGGGGGCGCTGCTCTTGTTGTCGGTCGTACTCATACGTGCGTACTCATTCGCTCAGATCCCCACCGTGAAGCCGTTGGTCCACACCTGCATCTCGCTGACGATGGTGTCCCACACTCCTGTGACGAGCAGCAGACCGGTGAGGATCAGCATGCCGCCGCCGATGCGCATCACCCACGCGTAGTGCTTCTTGACCCACCCGAATGCGCCGAGCGCCTTGCGGAAGGCTATGGCCGTCAGCACGAACGGCACGCCGAGGCCCAGGCAGTAGGCGGTGGTCAGCAGCGCGGCCCGGCCGGCGTTGGCCTGGTCGAGGGAGAGCGCGGTGACGGCGCCGAGCGTGGGTCCCATGCAGGGCGTCCAGCCGATGCCGAACAGCACGCCGAGGACGGGGGCGCCGAGCAGTCCGGCCGCGGGCTTCTTGTGGAAGCGGAACTCCCTCATGGTGAGCCCCGGGATCCAGCCCATGAAGAAGAGCCCGAGGAGTATCACGACCCCGCCCAGCACCTGGGAGATGATCTGCCGGTGCTCCTGGAGGGTGTTGCCGAAGAAGCCGAAGAGCGCGCCGCCGGAGACGAAGACGGCGGTGAAGCCGAGGACGAAGAGTCCGGCGCCGGCGACCATCCGGCCGCGGCGGGCCTGGGCCAGGTCGGTGCCGCTGACCCCGGTGACGTACGAGAGGTAGCCGGGGACGAGCGGCAGGACGCAGGGGGAGAAGAACGAGACGAGTCCGGCGAGGACCGCGATGGGCAGGGCCAGCAGCAGCGCCCCGCTCAGCACGGTCTGGTTGGGCTCGACGGCGAGGATCAGCACCGGATCACTTCTCCGCCGCGACGGGCTCGATCATCTTGCGCAGCTGCTCTTCGTTCAGGCCGACGAGCGCGCGGGCGGCGATCCTGCCCTGCCGGTCGAGCACCAGGGTCGAGGGGATGGTCTGCAGGCTCAGCGTGCCCTTGGGGAAGCGCAGCAGGAGTCGGCTGTCCGGGTCGTGCAGGCTCGGGTACGGGACGCCGTACTCCTTCTCGAACGCCGTCGCCGCCTGCTTGGTGTTGCGGATGTTGATGCCGACGAACTCCACGCCCTTGGCCTTGAGGTCCTTGGCGGCCTTGGCGAAGTGCGGGGCCTCGGCGCGGCAGGGCGCGCACCACGAGCCCCACACGTTGAGGACGACGACCTTGCCCTTGAGGTCGGCCACGTCGAGCTGCCCGCCCTCGACGGTCTCGCCGTCGAGCTTGGGCGCCGGGGTGCGGTCGGCCTTCGCGACGGTGGAGACGCCGCCCTTGCCCTGCACGAAGTTGACGCCGGATCCCTTGGCGGTGTTGCCGCCGCCGTCCGTGTCGCCGCCGCATGCCGTGAGGGTCAGAGCACCCACGGCGGTGACCGCGGTCAGCAGGAGGGCGCGGCCGCTGGTCGAGCGGCGTCGGGGGGCGCGGCTAAGGCTCATGTGAAAAGTTTCGCATGGGCGTTTTATGGATCTTCCGCACCCCCCGGGCGCCCGCCGATGCCGAGGTCAGGCCGCCGTGAGGTAGGACTTCCAGCCGCCGGCCGGGGACTGGCCGGGGCTCAGGCCGCGCAGCTTGGCGAGGATCCCCGGGTCCTGGACGTCGAGCCAGTCCGTGAACTGCCTGAAGGATACGAGGCGTACGTCCCTTTTGTCCGACATGGCCTTGAGGGCTTCCTCGACGGCGTCCATGTAGATGCCGCCGTTCCACTGTTCGAAGTGGTTGCCGATGAACAGCGGCGCGCGGTTCGACTCGTACGCCCGCTTGAAGCCGTTCAGGTACGCGCCGGTGGCCTGGCGGCGCCAGCCCGGGTAGTTGGCCGGGACTCCGCGGGTGGTGTTCTTCGACTGGTTCGCCAGGATGTTGTAGTCCATCGACAGGACCTCGAAGGAATGCCCCGGGAACGGCACCGCCTGGAGCGGCAGGTCCCAGATGGCGCCCTTCTTCTTCGGCCACATCTGGAGGCCGCCCGGCGAGCTCGCGTCGTACCGCCAGCCCAGCTTCTCCGCCGTCGGCAGCAGCTCGTCCTGGCCGAGCAGGCAGGGGGTGCGGCCGCCCACGAGCTCCTTGTCGTAGTCGAACGGCAGCGGCTCCAGGTCCGTGAACCCGGTGTGGGTGCGCCAGTTCTTGACGAAGGACTTGGCCTGGTCGATCTCGCTCTGCCAGTCGGCCGCGGTCCAGTTGCCGACGGATCCGGAGCCCCCGCAGAAGTGCCCGTTGAAGTGCGTGCCTATCTCGTGGCCGTCCAGCCAGGCCTGCCGCACGTTCTGGAGGGTCAGGCGGACGTTGTCGTCCTTCAGGTAGCCGATGTCGGACGCGCCGACCGGGTTGTTCGGCGGCCGGTACAGGCTCTTCTTCGACTCCGGGAGCACGTATATGCCCGAGAGGAAGAAGGTCATCGCCGCGCCGTGGTCCCGCGCGACCTTGAGGAAGCGCGGGAAGAGGCCGTTGCCTATCTCGCCCGCGCCGTCCCAGCTGAAGACGACGAACTGCGGCGGCGTCTCGCCCGGCTGGAGCGGGACGGGTTTCTGCGGCTGGCGGGGCTGCGGGCCGGTGTCCGCAGTGGACCCGTCGCCTATGGGCTTCGCCACCGGGGCGGTGGGGCCCGGGGTTCCGTTCTTCGTCGGCCCGGGGGCGCCGGAGCCGGACCCTCCCCCGGTACTGCAGCCCGCCACACCCACGGCGGCCGCAGCACCGAGCCCCAGCCCCAGCGCACCCCGTCGACTGAATTCGCGCATTGCACCGCCCCTGTCGTTCACGAAACCCACACCTTGCCCATATAAACGGACAATTGGTAGGAGTTATCGACCCGACACGGTGGTTCCCGCGCGACCCGGGTTTATTTGTCCCGGGCGGTAACGATCAGGCGCCGAAGGCCTTCGACTTGCCCTTCACCGGCTTCGCCCCGGCCAGCAGGTGCGCCGGGACCAGGTCCCGGGCCGGCTCGCTGTACCCGACCGACACCAGCTTGTCGCCCCGGTACGTGAACGACGTCAGCGATGCCAGCGTGCACTGCCGCCTCCGCGGGTCGTGCCACAGCCGCCGCTTCTCCGCGAAGCTGCGCACGATCCAGATCGGCAGCTGGTGGCTGACGGCCACCGCCTCGTGCCCGCGCGCCGCGTCCCGCGCCGCCTCCAGCGCGCTCGTCATCCGGATGACCTGCTCGATGTACGGCTCGCCCCAGGACGGCCGGAACGGATTCGTCAGGTGCTTCCAGTTGCCCGGCTTGCGCAGCGCGCCGTCGCCCACGCCGAAGGTCTTGCCCTCGAAGACGTTCTCCGCCTCCAGCAGCCGCGAGTCCGTCGCCAGGTCCAGGCCGTGGCTCTTGGCGATCGGCGCCGCCGTCTCCTGCGCCCGCTCCAGCGGGGAGGAGACGACGTACGTCACGTCACGGCCCTCGAGGTGCTCCGCCACCCGGTCGGCCATCTGCCGGCCCAGCTCGGACAGGTGGTAGCCGGCGCGGCGGCCGTACAGCACCCCGTCCGGGTTGTGCACCTCGCCGTGCCGCACCAGGTGGACGACGGTGATCTCTTCGGTCGCGTCACTGCTCATCGGTGGCCTCCGCAGCGGCTCGGGCCGCGCCGGGCAGCGCCGCGGCGATCCGCTCGACCGCCTGCTCGTCGTGGGCGGTCGAGACGAACCAGGACTCGAACGCCGACGGCGGCAGGTAGACGCCCTGCGACAGCATCGAGTGGAAGAAGGCGGTGAAGCGGAAGCTCTCCTGCTTCTTCGCGTCGTCGTAGTTGCGCACCTCGTCCGGCGTGAAGAACACCGAGAACATGTTGGACGCGGTCTGCAGCCGGTGCGCCACGCCCTCCTTCGCGAGCGCGCCCGTCACCAGCGCCTGGATCTCCGCGGACACCGCGTCGACCTTGGCGTACGCGGCGTCGTCGAGCAGCCGCAGCTGCGCGAGGCCCGCGGCCGTCGCCACCGGGTTACCGGAGAGCGTGCCCGCCTGGTACACCGGACCGGCCGGCGCGAGGTACGCCATCACGTCGGCGCGGCCGCCGAAGGCCGCCGCCGGGAAGCCGCCGCCCATGACCTTGCCGAAGGTCATCAGGTCCGGCTTCACGCCGTCCACGCCGTACCAGCCCGCGCGGCTCGTGCGGAAGCCGGTCATGACCTCGTCCGAGACGTACAGCGCGCCGTTGTCGCGGCACAGGTCCGCCAGGCCCTGGTTGAAGCCCGGGGCGGGGGTGACCACGCCCATGTTGCCCGGCGCGGCCTCGGTGATCACGCAGGCGATCTCGCCGGGGTGCGCCGCGAAGGCCGCACGGACCGCGTCCAGGTCGTTGTACGGCAGCACGATCGTGTCGCCCGCCTGCGCGCCCGTGACACCCGGGGTGTCGGGCAGGGCGAAGGTGGCCAGACCCGACCCCGCCGCGGCCAGCAGCGCGTCCACGTGCCCGTGGTAGCAGCCGGCGAACTTCACGACCTTGGCCCGGCCGGTGAAGCCGCGCGCCAGCCGGATCGCGGACATCGTGGCCTCCGTACCGGAGGAAACGAGCCGAACCTGCTCGACGGGCCCGATCCGGGCGACGATCTCCTCGGCGAGCGCGACCTCGCCCTCGCCGGGCGTGCCGAAGGACGTGCCGCGGGCGACCGCCGCCTGCACCGCTTCGATCACCTGCGGGTGGGAATGGCCGAGGATCATCGGTCCCCACGAGCAGACGAGGTCGACGTACTCGCGACCGTCGGCATCGGTGAGGTACGGACCGGTACCGGACACCATGAACCGGGGCGTACCGCCTACGGCGCGGAACGCGCGTACGGGAGAGTTCACGCCGCCGGGGGTCACGACTGCCGCCCGGTCGAAAAGAGTCTGCGAAACTGGGGCCTGGTATGGGTAGCTCACACCAGCCATGGTGTCAGAGCCCCGGACCGTCTTGCGGACAGGTGTTTCACCGTCGTGCCGTGGGGGAGGTCACTGCCATGATGATCAGGCTGCACGGTGGGGTCCGGGCGGCCGGTAGAGCAGTCGGGTGGAGATATGCAACGCGGTGGTGGACCGGGCGAGGGCACCGACGGCCTGGACGGCCTGGGTCCTGAGCACGCCCGCGGCCGCCGCGGCAGGCACCGGCGCAAGACGACCGACGCGGCGGCAGCCGTACCGGCTGCAGGCGGTACGGGGGGTCGCGGCATGGGTGTGACGTACAAGTACTTCGGCGCGCCCGACGGCGCCACCGCGGCCCGGGTCCCGATCTCGATGCGCCCGGAGGAGCTCGGCGGCGACGAGCTCGGCATGGGCGGCATGTTCACCAAGATCAAGCCGGAGACGGTGGCCGCCATGGTCCTCACCGGCATCGAGGGCATACCTCTGCACAAGGTGCCCCCGCTTGAGCTGGTCGTCCTGCACCCCGACTACGCCGTCGTGAAGCTCCCCATGACCGTCGTCGACCCGCTGCGCGGCATCGGCGAGGAATCGGTGGGCGCGGCCGCCTTCATCTGGTCCACGGTCCCGGACCGCGGCGGCCCCCGCGACGCCTTCAACGTCTACCAGCTGCTCCACGAGTGGCAGGACTTCTCCCACCGCCTCCACGAGGCGGGCCACCAGCCCTACTGTCTCGTCTGGCCGTGATCCCGCCCGCCTGCGGGCCCGGGGGCGTATCTATCCGGCCAGGTCGGCCTTGACTGCCCGCAGGCGCCGGTCCCACGTCCCCACCAGCCGGTGGAAGCCGCCCGCGCTGCGGCTGAGCGCCGACTGCAGGCGGGACTCGGCCTCCTGGAGCCATCCCCGTCCCCGGCCGCTCTCGCGGGGGAACGGCGACACGGAGCCGGTGAGCTCCACGGCCCAGGTGATCGTCTGGCCGCGCAGGAAGGACGTGTCGACCTTCTCCTGGCCGTTGACGGCCCTTTCCATCACCCGGCGCCCGTCGAAGCAGTTGTAGGCGCGCCAGGCACTGGACAGGGCCTCCTCCGGATCCCGCTCCGCACTGAGGACCGAACGCCGCAGGTACAGGCTGCCCAGGGACCCCAGGACCTCGACGTCCGTGAAGTGCTCCTCCAGGAGGGCTTCCACCGCGAACGACGTGTCCGCGGACTCGCCTGCGTCCCCGGACTCGCCCGCGTCGCCCGACTCCCCTGCGTCCCCGGACTCGCCGGCTTCCTCCGGATGCCCGCCGTCCGGGCCCGCGTCCGCCCCGGTTCCCGCCCGGCTCCGGCGATCGTTGAGGTAGCGGCCCACGTTGCCGACGTAGTCGTCGCCGATCAGCTCCGTGAACTTGGAGTCGACCAGGCCCCAGTCCACCGGCCGGCCCAGTTCGAGGGAGATCCGGGCCGCCAGCAGCCGCACCCTGTACGCCTGCGAGTGCAGTCCGGCCACCTGCTGGAGGTGGTCCGAAGCCGTACGCAGGACGGACTCGCGCTGCGCGGCGCTCAGCCCCTCCTCGTACAGGGCCTGGCTCAGCAGGCATTCGGCGGCCTCGACCAGGTCCCTGCGGAACTTGTCCCCGTCGCGCTCCTCCCGGGCCGTCTCGGCATACAGCCGCGCCGCTTCGCCGTACTCCCAGATGTACCGGTGGTACGACGCCCGCGAGCGTTCGACGCCCGGGTTCCGCGGGAACAGCCGGGCCGCCTCGTCCAGGAGCCCCCACACCGGCTCGTGGTCGACCGCCTCGGGACGCCTGCCGTAGATCGCGCTCCAGCGCTGGTACTCGCGCATGATCCTGAACCGGACCGAGTACAGCGCCCAGGTCGGGCCGTAGTCCCGCTCGTGCGCCGCCAGCGCGCTCCAGCGCGCCCGGTGCACCCTGTCCGCCCGCATCTGTTCCGTGGTCCGGCCGGTGCTCCACCGCGCCTGCACCTGCACGGCCTTGGCCGCGATCGGCAGGCTGCCGTCCCGCTGCCACTCGCTGTCCAGGCACCAGAGGTGGAGCAGCGCCATCGACTCGTTCCCGTGCCGGGTCTCCTGCCCGCTGCCGAGCCACTGGCGGATCTCCTCGATGGCCTGGGCGAGTTCGGGAATCAGCTCCCGCCCCCGGCCGCTCCCGAACCACAGCTGCGTGGTGCGCAGCAGGCTCAGCCAGGTGCGGTACGTGCGCGAGCCGGGGGCCGTCTGCGAGGCCTGCCGGGCGGTGCGCACGCCGTTCTGGAGGCTCTGCCGGGCCGCCGTGTGCTCGCCGCGCTCCCGCTGCACGGCGGCGAGGAAGGCGTGGGCCTCGGCCAGCTCGACCGCGTGGTCCGGCGACAGGACGTCCTGGAGGCCGGTCGCGGAGGTACGGCCGTGACCGTGGCCGTGGAGTCCGGACGTTGCCCCGTGCCGGCCCTGAAGGAGGGCGAGGACGGTGCGCGCCCCCGCGTGCTGGTTCTCCAGGTCGGCGTGCCGCTCGTGCACCCTGCGCAGGAAGCCTGCCACTTCGGTGAGCAGCGACACCGGCCACTCGGACTCGGGGCCCCAGGTCTCCTCGATCGCGTCCTGGACCTCCGCGGCCAGGTCCAGCCGGTCGCGGTCCTCACGCATCTCCTGGGCGTACATGTAGCCGCTCGTCAGGAGGTTGCGCATCCACCGCTGCTGGCGCTCGGGCATGTCCGCGGCCAGCAGGAGGTTCTCGCGGGCCAGCTCGTACGCGGAGCCCGCCGCGGCGTGCCGTTCGCGGGCCGAACCCGCGGTGACCCGGCGGAGTCCGGCCATGCGGTAGAAGAGCCAGTTCCTGGTCTGGCGGGCGCGTCCGTCCTGGGCCGGCGGCAGGGCTTCCAGCAGCCGTCCCGCGAGTGCGAGCGTGGCGTCGGCGCCCGCCCGATCGGCTGCGTACACCTGGGCCGCGGCCGTGTTGAGGACCCAGGAGGCCGACCACAGGCGCTCGTTGAGCCGGAGGTCCCGGTCCGCACCGGCGGCGATCTTGCGCGTCAGCAGTACGCGGGCGGGGACGACCCCGGCGGTCGCGCGGTGCCGGCGTGCGCCGCGGAAGCCGCACTGGTCGACGGTCCGCAGCATGTGCCACGGCGGGGGTTCGTCGCCCGCCTCCAGCAGGGCCACGGCATGCTCGAACGCAGAGACGAAGACCGCTGCGGCGGTGTCGGCGTCCTGGGCGGGCGTTGCCCGGGAGGCGATGTTGAGGCGGCCGGCCGCGGCGTACAGCTCGTCGACCTGCTCCCACGGCTGCGGGGCCCCGGAGACCGGGTTCTGCCCGGCCTGCGGCGCGTCCGGCCCGGCTGCCGGTGACGCGGAGTCCTGTGACGTGGCGACGGTCGGCACCCTGGCCGGTCCGGCGGGCAGGAGAGTGCCGATCGTCTGCGCGACCGGGAGCAGGAAGGCGTCTCCGTACTGGCCGTTGACGTAGAGGCCGAGCCGCTCCCGCAGCCGGGGCAACGCTTCCGGCAGGCGGTGGTCGAGCCATCCCGTCGCCCGCCGCAGCACTTCGATCACCCGGAGCACTTCCTCCTGCGCCCCCTCCGCCGCCCCGTCCCGCAGCGCGGCGGACGCCAGCCGGCTGGCCGCGTCGGTGAGCCGCTCGTCGATTCCGGCTCCGCAGCCGTCGGCTGCGCCGGCCTCGCGCCCTGCGGTGCCCAGGAGTTCGCCCCTGAGGGCCTCCCGGCTGACCGGGCCGAGGTCGAGGCACGGATCGGAGGTGCCGGCCGCCGACCGGGCGGGCCCCGGCACCAGCACTCCCTCGTTGAAGAGCACCCGCTGCGCGCCGGAGTGCAGGCCCAACTCCTCCAGCACCCGGACGGAGAGGGGCAGTTCCTCCAGGACGCCCCAGAGCTCCATCAGGGACTGCGCCTTGGTCCGGTCGACGGCGGGCAGGGTGGCCCAGGCCTTGTCCAGCGCTCCCTCGACGGAGGGCGTGGCGGCCTTCACCAGGGCCTCGTCGACTTCGTTCGGCTCGACCTCCTCCGCTTCCCCGGAGTGCGGGTCGCGTCCGGCGAGGAAGCTGTCGTACCCGTCGTTGTAACGGTCCCGGGTGATGATCCGGACGGCGCGCTCGATGATCCCGGGGCTGCGGACCAGCTGGTCGTAGCCGACCATGCCGAGTGCGTGGACGTCCGTCACGAGGCCCTCGCCGACGAGCCACGCGTCGATGAGCTCGAGGGCGTCGTTCGTGGCCAGGGCGCGCACGGTGAGCGGATTGGTCAGCCAGTCGTCCCCGGCGGGCACGACCGTGCCGGTGGTCTCCACGATGACCACGGCGCGCCGGAAGAGTTCGTGCCGCAGCAGCTCGTCGAACTCTTCCTGGAGCTCCGGCCGGCCGAGGTCGATGTGCGAGGCCTTGACCACGAAGATCAGGCTCCGCCCCTTGACCTGGCGCGACAGGGTCAGGTCGAGGAGGGCCTCCGTCACCCGCTTCTCGGCCGCCGGGACCTCGCTGTCGTCCAGCGTCTGGTGCAGGGCCCGGGCGATCGCCTCCAGCAGCGGGCGCTCGGCCGCCGAACTCGGCTCGACCTCCATGACGACGGGCGGGTAGTCGAGCTGTCCCATCCGGTCGGCCTCGGCGAGGAGAGCCGTGAGAACCGCGGACTTGCCGATCTGCTCCACACCGGTGACGACCAGGGCCTTGCCCACGCGCACTCGGCGGCGTGCTTCTTCGAGCACGACGTCGCGGCCGAGGAAGGGAGCGGGCAGGGGCAGCGGGTCGGGGCCCAGGTAGCGGATGCGCTCGGCCCGGGCAGCGGGCTGGGTGTCGCCGTCGGGCGCGCCGTCCGCGAGTTCGGCAGGCTTGAAGGAGGGTTCGTAGCGGCGGTTCTTCACCCACGGGCGCTCGCCCACCGGGGAATGGTTGGTGACCGGATGCGGGTGACCGTGCTTCCTCAGCCAGCCGTCGGCGCTCTCGAACAACCGGCGCGGCGACCAGAACGGCTCGGTGGGCGGGCCGCCGCCCACGAGGCTGGTGACGAGTGCCTGTCCGAAAGCGGTGAGCTGGTGGTTCTCCGGCGCGTCGGCGAACCGGTTCGCCTCGCAGGCCGCGATGACGTAGCAGCCCTCGGGCGCCTCCCCGGCGACGTGCTGTTCGAAGGGCAGCTCCCCCAAGGCCTGTCCGGCATGGCAGCAGTCGACGATCACGAGCTTCGTCCGGGCGCGGCCCTTGTCCACCTCCGCCATCAGGTCGCCGAACGCCAGCATGGTGCTCGGGATGTCTGCGGACGAACCCGGAAGGGGCAGTAACAGCCGGCCGTCGGGCTTGACTCCGTGGCCCGAGATGTAGAGGACGAAGCAGTCCTCCGCCGCCTGGGACATCTCCGCGACGGCCTCGACGATGTTCTCGGCGGTCCACTCGTGGGTCTTCGCGACGATGCAGTTGTGGGGTTGCATCCCCCACACGACGGGGTCGGTGAGCTGCTTCCAGAGCGCCTCGGCCGTGCGCTCGACGGCGTCCAGGCCGGCGAACTTGGTGTCACCGAAGCGGCTCGACGCGATGAGCAGCGCCCGCGACTTCTTCGGATCGGGTATCTGCTCGCTCATGAGCCACCGAGGGAACGGGGCAGGTCGCGGAGGAGGGCCGCAGCGGTCTCGGGGTCGCGCGCCTCGATCGTGACCGTACGGGTTCCGTCGGGGCCGTCGGTGCGTTCGATGCGGAGCAGCGGCCCGTCCTCCGCCGGCCCGGAGTCCTTCCTCGACCGCCAGTAGTCGATCAGCGACTGCGCCAGCACACCGATCAGGCCCGCTTCGATCGTGAACTGCAGGGCGTCCGCCAGCAGCCCCATCTCGCCGGGCCGCGTGGGCGCGTGCTCGCGTCTGATGACCACGCGCCGCAGGCCGCGCTCGGCCCGCAGCCACTCCTCCAGCTTTCCCAGCTCGTCGGATCCGGCGTCCACCAAGTGGAGTGCGATCTCCATCTGACCCCCTGCCAACTGCCCGTCAAGGGCGGCAGGTTACCAGCCCGGACCACGGGCCCACCCGGCCTTCGCCCGTTCGTCACCCGCCCCGCAGGCGCCACCCGCCGGCCGGGCCCGTACGCCCGCCCGGCGCAGCCGTGGCTGTCGGCCGGACGCATGTACGGTACGGAAACGACGGAAGGCGGGATCGGTCCATGGACAGGGGAACGGAAGCAGTGACGGGATCCGCGGTACCGGGAACGGGCGTCGCGCTGCGCGCCGTCGAGGAAGGTGACCTGGAGGTCTTCTGGGCGATGTCCAGCGACCCCGAGGCCAACCGCATGGCCGCCTTCACCAGCAAGGACCCGTACGACCGCGCCGCCTTCGACGCCCACTGGGCCCGGATCCGCGGCCATCCCGAGATCGTGCTGCACACGGTCGTCGACGCCGCGACGGGCGAGGTGCTCGGCAACACCGCGGTCCACGGACCGCCCGAGGAGCGGTCCGTGTCCTACGGCATCGTCCGCTCCCACTGGGGACGCGGCCTGGCGACCGCCGCCCTGAGCGCCCTGCTCGCGGAGGTGGCCGAGCGGCCGCTGCACGCCCGCGCGGCCACCGACAACGCCGCCTCCGTGAAGGTCCTGACCCGCTGCGGGTTCGAGATCACGGGCCGGGAGACGAACTGGGCGCACGCCCGCGGCGCGGACACGGACGAGTACCTCCTCGTCCTGCCCGCCTGACCGCGCCGCGGACGCGCCCCGCACACCGCGTGCGTCAGATGCGGTGCACCGTGTGGAGCTTCGTCGCGTACGTCCCCGTGCCGTCCAGCGTCGAGGCGCCGGCCATGTCCGACATCGTCGGACCGTTGCCCGTCTTGCGGCTGGAGAGGAAGCGGCGCTTGCCGTCCGCGTCCTTGCCCAGGTAGATGCCCACGTGGTCGACCGTCACGGTCGGCTTGTCGTCGCCCGAGTCGGCGTTGAACAGCACCAGGTCGCCGGGCTGCAGCTGCGCCGCCGCCGGCGGGGTCGTACCGGCCGCCTGGTCGATCCGCACGCCCGGCGCGTAGTCCACCATGTCGCGGGACTTGCGCGGCAGCCGCGTCTTCGAGGTGTCCGAGCCCGCCGCGACCGGCACGCCCATGTGGTAGCCGTAGACCATGCGCGCGTAGCCGGAGCAGTCGAGGTTGCCGACCTGCTTGCTGGACGGGCCCGTGTAGGTGCCGTCGGGGAAGGTCCAGCCGAGGTTCATGTACTCGTGGAAGTCCGCACCCTCGTAGCGGTTGCCCTGCGGGTCGAGGTAACCGTAGCCGGCCTCGCCCAGCACCCGCTTGCCCGCGGCGGGACCCGCGCCCGCGTTCACCGCCGGCGCGCCGGGCAGGAACATCGCCGCGTACGCCAGCACGTCGGGAGCCGTCGAACCGGCCCAGCCGCGGATCCGCTGCTCGAGCTCGGGCGTCCACGTCCCGTCGAACGGCGCCGGCAGCACCCGCACCCAGTCGCGGTGGGTCACGGTCGGCGGCACCTCCCAGGTGGAGGCGTCGACCTGGAAGCGGCTGACCATGAGCTTGACGGGCAGGTTGGTGCAGCCGTCGTTCGCGAGCGCGCGCAGGCCCACGCGGCCCTTGCCGAAGGTGGTGTCGTTGACGTCGAAGGTCCAGGCGGACGGCTCGGCGGCATCGGCACGCCAGGCCTTGGCCTGGATCCGGGCGCCCTCGCGCCGGACGCGGATGGTCCACTTGGTGCCGGCGGCGACCCCGGTGGCGAGGTCGACGGCCGTGCCGAGCTGGGTCACCGCGTCGGCGACCTCCTTCTCCAGGCGCAGCTCTACACCGCCCGACGTGGTGAAGGACAGCCGGGCCCGGTAGTTGTTGTGGGTGTCCTGGTAGCCGAAGGACAGCGCGTACGAGCACGCTTGGCCGGTGGGCACCTTGTCGAAGGCCGCCGTGGACCGCACGTCCACGTCGGTGATCTCGCCGTCGCGCACGCTGGCGTGGCGGCTCGCGTAGTCCGTGGTCAGGCTGATGATGCCGGTGCCGGGCACGACCGAGAAGTCGGTGTCGGCCCCGCCGAGCGTGGACCAGCTGCCGCCGCCCGGGGCGGTGCCCCAGTACGACCGCTCCGCGACCGGGAGCGCGAGGTCGGGCAGCGTCCGCTGGAAGTCGTCCGCGAACGGCTGCTTGTTCTCGGTGAAGGTCCGCTCCGGGCCGGGCAGGACCACGGTCCGGGCGCCGGAGGTCAGGACGGCGACGCGCTTGCCGCCGGAGGTCACCTCGGTACGGGCCGGGGTGCCGGGCAGCACGGCCGTCGTGAGCGCGCCGAGGGCGACCGGGGCGAAGTAGTCGGCGTTCAGCGACGCCAGCGAGACGGAGGACCGCGGGGTGGTCAGACCGGCACCGCCGGTACCGGTGGCGGCGAAGGGCTGGACACCCGGGGCAGCTGCAGGAGCAGCCTGGGCCGGGGACACGGCCAGGGAGGCGAGGGGGACGGAGGCAGCCGAAGCCGCGATGGCGGCGAGCAGGCCGCGCCGGGAAGTGTGGGACATGGACGCCATCCTCCGGGCAGGCCGGAAATTTCCGTCGACCGGGGGGTGAGAAGCCGACTAACGTGCCCGTTATGGACATGAAAGTGCGGCTCGAACCCTGGGGCGACGAAGATTTCTGGCTGCTCCGGCGCAAGAACGAACCGGAGATGACCGCGCACCTCGGCGGCCCGGAGACCGACGCGAAGCTCGCCGACCGGCAGAGCAGGTACCTGGCGATGAGCGCGGCCGAGCCGGCCGCCGGCCGCATGTTCAAGGTGGTGCTGGAGGCCACCGGCGAGACCGTCGGCACCATCGGCTTCTGGCCGCGCGTCTGGCACGACGAGGAGGTCTACGAGACCGGCTGGGGCGTCCTGCCCGAGTTCCAGGGCCGCGGCATCGCCGGCGCGGCGGCCCGCGCCCTGATCGCGTACGTCCGCACCCACGGCAACCGCACCCACCTGCACGCCTTCCCCTCCGTGGACCACCCCGCGTCGAACGGCGTGTGCCGCACGGCGGGCTTCGAAACGGCGGGGACCGTGGACTTCGAGTACCCGCCGGGCCACTGGCACGCCGGCACGGACTGGCGCCTGCGCGTCAGGGCGTAGCGGCGTACCGGCCCGGCATGGCTCGGCGGCGGGCGGCGGGCGGCGGGCGGCGGGCGGCGGGCGGCGGGCGGCGAAAAAGGAACCGCCCGAGCACGCGCCGAGTGGCATGCTGGGCCCGTGAACGGACCGGAGATCCATCTGACCCTCGCCCCCGAGCTGCGGCTCTTCGCGTCGCCCGACCGGCGCGCCGCACGCACCCCGACCGTCACCGACGGCTCCTCCAGCCTCGGCCACGTCGTCGAATCGGCCGGGGTCCCCCTCACCGAGGTCGGCCGCCTGCTCGTCGACGGCCGCGAGGTGCCCTTCTCCCACGTCCCCCGCGCCGGCGAATCCGTCGAGGTCCACAGCGTCGACCGCCCCCAGCAGGTGCCCGGCGCGCCCCTCCGCTTCCTCCTCGACGTCCACCTCGGCACCCTCGCCCGCCGCCTTCGCCTCCTCGGCGTCGACGCCGCGTACGAGAGCGAGGACATCGGCGACCCCGCGCTCGCCACCCGCTCGGCCGCCGAACGCCGCGTCCTGCTCTCCCGCGACCGCGGCCTCCTGCGCCGCCGCGAGATCTGGGCCGGCGCGTACGTCTACAGCGACCGCCCCGACGAGCAACTGCGCGACGTCCTGGGCCGCTTCGCGCCCCCACTCGCCCCGTGGACCCGCTGCACCGCCTGCAACGGCCCGCTCCGGGAAGCGGACAAGGACTCCGTCGGCGACCGCATCGAGACCGGCACGCACCGCACGTACGACGTGTTCGCCCAGTGCACCGACTGCGAGCGCGTCTACTGGCGCGGCGCCCACCACGCCCGGCTGGAGGGCATCGTCACCGACGCCCTCGCCGAGTTCGGCACCCCGCAGACGGCCTCGCGGACCCGCTAGAACACGTACGTGTCGCCCGTGTCCAGCGCCAGCACCACGTGATCGTTGTTGGTGCGGTTCCCATCGGACGCTCCGCCGTTCCACCACGTGTCGATCCGCACCACCACCTCGGTGGTCCGCGCGGCCAGCGGCAGCACCACACCGATGTGCCGCCCCGACCCCTTGGCCGGCAGCGGGCCCGTCTCGCACATCACGACCCGCTGACCGGCCCGCGCACAGCCGCTCTGCAGCGGCTCGGACGACGCCAGGTCCGCCGACAGGCGTAGCCGCACCGTCGCGTTCCCCAGCGCGGCCGGACCGTTGTTCTCCGGCACCAGCCAGACCCCGAGCCGCCCGTCCACCAGAGCCACACGGCCGTGGAACGCCACGTCCGCCTCCGGGACGGGCGCCGCGGCGACCGCCGTTCCGGCCGCCCCCACCAGCACCACCGCGGCCATCGCCGCCATCAGCCTCATCCGCATGCCCGCACCGTACGGACACCGACCATCAGCTCATCGGATCATCACCCGATCGAGGACGAGCCGCTCCCCCGTACGCCCGCCTATCCTGGGCCGTACCGAACGCAGACCGCCCGAGGAGCCCCCCATGAGCAGCGCCGCCGCCCCTGCCCGTACCGCCGTCGTCACCGGGGCGAGCAGCGGAATCGGCGCCGCCACCGCCCGGCAGCTCGCCGCGGCGGGCTACCACGTGGTCCTGACCGCCCGCCGCAAGGACCGCATCGAGGCCCTCGCCGAGGAGATCACCGCGGCCGGGCACTCCGCGACCGCCCACGCCCTCGACGTCACCGACCGCGCCGCCGTCGACGCCTTCGCCGAGGCCCTCCACGTCTGCCCGCCCCTGAGCGTCCTGGTGAACAACGCCGGCGGCGCGCTCGGCGCCGACCCGGTCGCGACCGGCGACCCGGCCGACTGGCGCACGATGTACGAGGTCAACGTCATCGGCACGCTGCACGTTACCCAGGCCCTGCTGCCCGCCCTCGACGCGAGCGGCGACGGCACCGTCGTCGTCCTCTCCTCGACCGCCGGCCACTCCACCTACGAGGGCGGCGCGGGCTACGTCGCCGCGAAGAACGGCGCCCGCGTCCTCGCCGAGACCCTCCGCCTGGAGATCGTCGGCCGGCCCGTCCGCGTCATCGAGATCGCCCCCGGCATGGTCAAGACCGAGGAGTTCGCCACCACGCGCTTCCGCGGCGACACGGAGAAGGCCGGCAAGGTCTACGCCGGGGTGGCGGAGCCGCTCACGGCCGACGACGTCGCCGACACCATCACCTGGGCCGTCACCCGCCCCTCCCACGTCAACATCGACCTGCTGGTGGTCCGCCCCCGCGCCCAGGCCTCGAACACCAAGGTCCACCGCGAGCTGTAGCCCTCACCCCGCACTAGCGCACCAGCCCGGCGGCCTTCAGGTGCGGCATCAGGGGCGCGGGCTTGAGCCCCGCCGCCTTCGCCGCATCGAGGGCCCGCTTCAGGTCCGCGCCCAGCGCGGGCGTGAAGTGCAGCAGCACGATGTCCCCGGCCGCGAGCTGCGGGGTCGGCGGCGTCTCGCTCCACGTGGTGAAGTCGTGCGTCCACGTGACCAGCGCCTTCACCCCGCACGCCTTGGCGGCCAGCCGTACGTCGTCGTTCACGGCGCCGTACGGCGGCCGCAGCAGCCGCGGCATCCGGCCGAACGTCTCCTGGATCTGCTCCCCGGCCCCGCACACCTCGGCGTCCTTGCCGGCCGCGTCGAGCGTCGTCAGATCGGGATGGTTGACCGTGTGGTTCTCCACGGTGGCCCGGCCGTCGTCCACCAGGTCCGTGAAGTACTGCGTGTCGTACGAGGTCGCCCCCGGCAGCAGGAACAACGAAGCCGGCACCCGCTTCTCGACCAGCGTCCGCGCGACCGCCGGATCGTGGTGCCAGCCGTCGTCGATCGTGATGAACACGACCTTCTCCTGCGTCGGCACCTTCCCCACCACCGGCGGCAACCCCACCCCCGCCACAGCGGCCCCACCGCCCCCGAGGGTCAGCGACAACGACGCGAACAGCCCGAGTACCACGCGAGATCTCCACATGCCGCACACCCTGGTCTAGACCAACTCTCACCGTCAATCCCCTTGCACACAGACCGACTTGACCTTGCGCAGGCCACGAGCCCGTATGGGTGAATGCGCGCGGATTGTCTTCGTGCGCGGATGCGCTCCGCGAGTGTGAGCCGCGAGAAGGAGTGTCCGTCGCCCTGCCCGAGTCCGCCGGCGTCACCGCGGAACTCCCCGTGGACCTCCTGCTCGACGGCGACGGCGACGGCGACCGAACGCGCACGCGGAACGTGCGGAGGGTCCCGGGACGCGATCGCCCCGGGACCCTCCACTCCCCCGAAAACCCCGTGCGCGAGCGCGCGGGGCTCAGCCCTTGACGCAGATGACCTGCTTCAGCTTCGCCACGACCTCAACGAGGTCGGTCTGCTGGTCGATGACCTGCTCGATCGACTTGTACGCGCCCGGGATCTCGTCCACGACGCCCGAGTCCTTGCGGCACTCCACACCCTGGGTCTGGAGCTCCAGGTCCCGCGGCGAGAAGCGCTTGCGCGCCGCCGTCCGGCTCATCTTCCGGCCCGCACCGTGCGAGGCGGAGTTGAAGGACTTCTCGTTCCCGAGGCCCTTCACGATGTACGAGCCCGTGCCCATCGAGCCCGGGATGATCCCGAACTCCCCGCTGCCGGCGCGGATCGCGCCCTTCCGCGTGACCAGCAGGTCCATGCCGTCGTACCGCTCCTCCGCCACGTAGTTGTGGTGGCAGCTGATCTCCTGGTCGAAGGAGACCTTCGCCTTCCGGAACTCCCTCCGGACGACCTCCTTGAACAGGCTCATCATCACGGCGCGGTTGTACATGGCGTACTCCTGCGCCCAGAACAGGTCGTTCCGGTACGCCGCCATCTGCGGAGTGGCCGCGAGGAACACCGCGAGGTCGCGGTCGACGAGGTTCTGGTTGTGGGAGAGGCCCCGCGCCACACCGATGTGGTGCGACGCGAGCTCGTTGCCGATGCCCCGCGACCCGGAGTGCAGCATGAGCCACACGGACCCGTCCGAATCAATACAAAGTTCAACAAAGTGATTGCCGCTGCCAAGGGTTCCGATTTGCTTCAGGGCCCGCTCCCGCCGGTACTTCACCGGTTCGGCCAGGTAGTCGAAGCGCTCCCACAGGTCGCCGAACCCCTCCGCCGCCAGGCCGTACAGCCGCGACGGGTCCACCGGCTCCCGGTGCATGCCCGTCCCCACCGGGATGGCCTGCTCGATCTTCGAGCGCAGGCGCGACAGGTCACCGGGGAGGTCGTTCGCCGTCAGGGAGGTCCTCACCGCGGACATGCCGCAGCCGATGTCGACGCCGACCGCCGCCGGGCAGACCGCGTCCTTCATCACGATGACCGAACCGACCGTCGCGCCCTTGCCGAAGTGGACGTCCGGCATGACCGCCAGGCCCTTGATCCAGGGCAGGGTGGAGGTGTTCCGCAGCTGCTGCATCGCCACGCCCTCGACCGTGGACGGGTCCGCCCACATCCGGATCGGGACCTGCGCGCCCTCTACTTCCACATACGTCATAACGTGCCCATTCCCCCGGAATCAGATCAAAAGCCTGAAAACGCAAAAGCCTCGCTCTTGGGGCCGAATGAGACATCGGACCGGCGTCAGCAGCAGTGCGTGCGATAGACATTGTGTCCACCTGCCGCCCAGCCGCGGCAAACGGTTTTCGGTTGATGGGAGCATCCATGGGAGCGTGGCGCGGGCAGCGGAAGGCAGTCGTACTGCCGGGCGTCGCGGTCGTTCTTGCAGCGCTCGTGACCGGGTGCAGCGGCGATTCCGGGGGTGACGGGACGCCGTTCGACGGCAAGGCCGGCGGGACCGCCCCCGTCATGCAGCCGGGCAAGTACCGCAGCCTTCCCGAGCCGTGCCGGTCCGCCGACGGCCGGCGGCTCAAGGCCATGCTCCCCACGGCCCCGTCCCTCACCTCCGAGCAGGTCGAGCAGCTGTACGCGGGCAAGGCGGACCCGTCGTACGACGCCGACCGGCGGGTGGGCTGCCGCTGGAAGTCGGAGTCCGCGGACGCGACGCGGCTGATCTACGTGGGGTACGAGCGCGTGGTGTCGTACGACGCCGCTGTCAGCGACGACGACCGGGCGGAGCAGGTGTACGAGCGTCAGCTGACGGCCGCGCACATCCCGCTCACGCCCACGGCGCCTACCACCGGACCCACCACGCCCGCCACCGCACCGGGCACCGGCACCCCGACCCCCACCGCGTCCTCGGCGTCCACGGCGTCCACCGCGTCCGCGGGCACGCCCCCCACCCAGTCCCCCGCCACCGCCGCGGGCACACCGACCGGCTCGCCCGCCGCGCCGCTCGGCTCGCGCCTCCTCGACGACCTCGGGGACTCGGCGTTCCTGGAAGACCGGCTGGGCCCGGCCGGGCCGACGGCCCAGGCGCGGACCGTCCGTATCGTGTTCCGTACATCCAATGCGATCGTCACCGTGGAGTACGCGGTGCAGCCGACGCAGACCGGCACGGTGCCCGACAGCGAGGAAACCCAGACCAGGGCAAGGGAGTTGGCGGCCGGTCTCGCCGACCGGTTCACCGACTGACGGCGGTCGGGGCGGGTCCGGCAGGGGCGGTGCGTGACCTCTCGCACAGCAGTCCGCCGTCCGGTCGGGCTACCGTTGCACGGTCCCGCCGACGATCGACAGAAGGAACCATGCACCGTTCAGCCTCGCGCCTCACCCGCGTTCTCGCCTGCGCAGCCGTCCCGGTGATCCTCGTCGCCACCGGCTGCTCCTCGGACTCCGGCTCGGATTCCGGTTCGGGCTCCGACAGCGGCAAGCAGGGCGGCTCCTCGGCCTCGGCCGCGCAGTCCCCGACCGCCAAGCCCACGCCGACGCTGGAGAAGGCGGCGTTCGGGAAGCTGCCCGAGCCCTGCAAGGTCGTGGCGCAGAAGACGATCGACAAGCTGGTCCCGGAGGCCAAGGACGAGGACGGTACGGCCGCCAAGTCGAACGACCTGTCCAGCCGTGCGACCTGCTCCTGGAACGGTCTCGACGAGGACGGCCTGAAGGGGTCGGACTACCACTGGCTGGCGGTGTCCCTGGTCCGCTACGACTCGCACGAGTCGCTGGGCAGCGCCAACGAGCGCGCCGCGGAGCAGTACGAGAAGCAGGTAGCGGCCGCGAAGGCGACGCAGGGTGCGAAGGGCCTGAAGGTGCAGTCGGCGGCCGGTGTCGGCGACCAGGCGACGACGCTGTCGTACGGGGTCAAGAAGGACGTGGAGTTCTTCAACCAGACCGTTGTCACGCGGACGCAGAACGTCGTGATCACGCTGGACTACAACGGTGCGGCGTACGAGGGTGCGAAGGCCCCCGACGCGGCGGAGCTGCTGGCGAACGCCATCGCGGCTGCGAAGGAGACGGTGACGTCGGTGGGGTCCGCCAACAAGGCTTCCTAGCCGGGAAGTAGTCCCCGCTCGGTACACCTCTGGCGGGCATGTGCCAGGCTGTGCCCGCCAGAGGTTGATAAGTGGGAGGGGATCGCGGGTGGCCGCGATGCAGCTGACGCGTACGCACCGGATACTCATCGGCGTCGTGGTCGCCGGAGCCGTGGTCATCGCGGGGATCGGTTTCGCGGGGTCGTACGCCGCGGTGCGCGAGCTCGCGCTGAAGAAGGGGTTCGGGGACTTCTCGCTGGTCTTCCCGATCGGCATCGACGCGGGCATCTGCGTGCTGCTCGCGCTGGACCTGCTGCTGACCTGGATCCGGATTCCGTTTCCGCTCCTGCGGCAGACCGCGTGGCTGCTGACGGCGGCGACGATCGCGTTCAACGGTGCGGCCGCGTGGCCGGACCCGCTCGGTGTGGGCATGCACGCGGTGATCCCGATCCTCTTCGTGGTCACGGTCGAGGCGGCGCGGCACGCGGTGGGCCGGATCGCGGACATCACCGCGGACCGGCACATGGAGGGCGTGCGGATCACGCGCTGGCTCCTGTCGCCGGTTCCGACGTTCAAGCTGTGGCGCCGGATGAAGCTCTGGGAGCTGCGTTCGTACGAGCAGGCCGTGGTCATGGAGCAGGACCGGCTGATCTACCAGGCGCGGCTCCAGGCGCGGTACGGGCGGGCGTGGCGCCGCAAGGCGCCGGTGGAGGCGCTGATGCCGCTGCGGCTGGCGCGGATCGGTGTGCCGCTGGCGCAGACGGCTCCGGAGGGGCTGGCTGCGGCGGGGATCGATCCGGTGCTGCTGCCGCCGGTGGCGGGGTCGGCTCCGGCGCTGCCGACGGGCGGGCGGCCGGCCGTGGCGCCGCATCCGGGCGAGGGCGAGGCGGCGGTGCAGCATCCCGCGCCGGTGGCCCAGCAGCCCCAGTCCCAGGCCCAGGCCCAGGCGTTCCAGCAGGCCCAGGGCCCGCAGGGCCAGCCCGGTCAGCCCGCGCCGTTCGCCGTCGACCCGACGGCGATGCCCGCTGCCCACGACAGCGCGTGGTTCGCGGCGCCGCTCGCGCCGCAGGGGTCGTACCAGGGCGACTACAACCCGACGTACGTGGAGGGTCTGGAGCCGACGCCGGTGCTGGCGCCGGCCGGCCCGGAGGCCCCCGGGCCGGAGGCCCCCGGGCGGGAGGCCGCGGTGCAGCAGGAGCTGCCCATCCCGGCCCCGCGTCAGGAGGACGCGTCCGACCTGGCGCCGGCGGACGAGGTGAAGTTCGCGGAGGCGGCGTACGAGGTGTTCCGTACGTACGCCGATCAGCACGGCGGCTGGCCGACTCCGGAGCAGCTCGACATACACCTGTCGGACGGGTACGGCATCACGCATCCGCGGAGCCTGTCGATGATCCGGAGCATGATGCCGGAGCTGAAGCAGCGCTACCAGACGTACCTGGAGGACGAGCACATCGCGTGAGCCGGAGCGGACCGGGCCCAACTCGGCGGCTCCGCTTGGAAATCCTTGCTTCCCCCGTACAACCGTTTGATCATTCGACGAGTCACACATGCGCCGGGGGGAGCAGCGTGACGTAGGCCCCCCTGCGCTGCTGTCGGGGGGCACGGTGCCCTCCGAGAAGGGGGAACACCAGCATGAGCATGTCCGCCCTCCCACTCCGTCGCAGAGCCGCCGTCCTCGTCACCGCCTCGCTCGTCCTCGCCGGCACCGCCGCACTCCCGGCGGGCACGGCCCACGCCGCCGAGCCCGCTCCCTGGACGGGCGCGAAGTCGCTGTCGTCCGCCGACTCGGTCCTGCGGGACCTCGCGGTCGCGACGTCGGGGATCGCCGTCGCCGCGTGGGACGAGTACGACGCCACCGCCCAGCTCTGGCGCCTGCGCGTGGCCACCCGGCCCGCCGACAGCGACACCTGGAACGCCCCCACGGAGCTGGGCAGCACCTCCAAGACCACCAAGCGCGAGGTCAAGCTGCTGGCCCGCGCGGACGGGTCCGTCTTCGTCCTGTGGACCGAGCGGCCCAAGCAGACCTCCGAGTACTCCGGCACCAAGGAGACCCTGGTCCGGACCTCTACGCTGCCCGCCGGGGCCACCACGGGCTGGTCCGCGCCGTTCGACCTCATCGGCCCCCTGCACGCGGGCGTGGAGATCTCCTCCGTGGACCTCACCGAGGGCCCCGGCGGCAGGATCGGCGCGACGTGGCTGTCGGTCCCGACCATCCAGCAGATGCGCGCGGAGGTGGTCGCCGCCACCCGCGCCGCCGACGGCACGTGGTCGACGGCGCCCGTGGTCAGCAACATCGCCCAGTACCCGGGCGCAGTGGCCTCCGCCCCGCAGATCTCCCTGGACGCGAACGGCGGCGCCGTGGTCGCGTACAAGGTGAACGAGTCGGTGAACGCCACCGTCATGGTGAACACCCGCACCGCGGAGACCGGCGTCTGGGGCACCCCGGAGCGCTACACCACGCCCTCGTCGGGCACCGGCGCGCCCACCCTGGCCACCGACGCCTTCGGCTGGGTGTACATGGTGTGGAAGGACGCTGCGGGCACCTTCCAGATCACGCACCGCACCGAGGCGGGCGCCGAGTGGTCGCAGCCGGAGACCGCCGCCTCCGGTGTCGGCGACCCGGTGCGGGCACCGGAGCCGCTGCTCGCCCCCGACGGTGACATCTCCCTGGTCTGGTTCGACCAGTCGTCCGCCAACCGCGGCGTTCGCGCGGCGAGCTTCGAGTCCGACTCCGGCAGCTGGCTCGCACCGCAGAAGCTGAACACCGAGTGGGCCAACCAGCAGCTCGACGTGTCGATGGCGCGGGACGGCTCGGTCCACGCCGTGTGGCCGGAGCCCGTCGCCACCTCGTCGATCACCAAGCTCTCGCACGCCGTCCGCAGCGGCAGCTCCTGGAAGGCGGCCCGGGCGATCGGCGCCTACGGCAGCGGCGCCGGCACCGACGACATGCGCGGCGAGATCGCGGCGGTCACCAGTGACAAGATCACCGCCGTGTGGGAGCCGCGGCGCAGCAACTCCACCAGGACGGTGTCCGCCGCCCGCACCGCCTGGCCCGAGCTCGAAGTGGTGCCGCCGTCGTCGACGCCGGAGGAAGCGAACCTGAAGGGCTCCACGAGCAGCAGCAAGGTGTGGGAGCCCCGCTGGACGACCAACACCCCCGTCTCCTCCTGGACGCTGACCCTCACCGACCCGGCGGGCAGGACCCTGCGCACCCTCACCGGCGCTCCGGGCTCCACGACCATCGCTCCCGTGTGGAACGGCCGTACCTCCGCGAACGCCCTGGCCCCGAACGGCCGGCACACGTGGACCCTGAAGGCCGTGCACGCCGGTTCGGGCGCGAGTTCCACCCTGGCCACCGGCACCGTATCGGTGGTCTTCGGCGCGGCCGTGCCGCGCGACTTCGGCGGCCACAACGGCCTCCCGGACGGCCTGGGCGACATGTTCACCCTGACCGCCGCCGGCAAGCTCCAGCACCTGTACGGCTCGCTGCCCAAGGGCGACTTCGAGACGGGCCCGTCCGGCACCGGCTGGACCGCCTCGAACCTGCTGGTGGCGCCCACCGGCGACCTGACCGGCGACCGCTGCAACGACCTGCTGGTCCGGGTGAAGGAGACCCTGCGGCTGTACAAGCCGGTCTGCGGCGGCGCGCCGGTGACCTCGGCCCCGTGGAGTTCCCTGGGCACCGGCTGGCAGCACTACGACGTGATCACCTCGCCGGGCGACGTCACCAAGGACGGCCTGCCGGACGTGATCGGGCGCAACACCTCCACCGGCGCCCTGTACCTCCACAAGGGCGTTGCGGGCGGCAAGCTCGCCCCGCGCGTGAAGCTGGCAGCGGACTGGCGCAACTACAAGAAGGTCGTCGGCGCCGGCGACCTCAACGGCGACGGCATCGGCGACCTCCTCACGCACGACAAGGCCAACGTGCTGTGGCGCTGGGAAGGCACGGGCACGGGCACCTTCAAGGCGGTCAAGATCGTCTCCAACTGGGGGTCGGCCTTCAACGCCATGGTCGCGCCGGGTGACCTGAACGGCGACGGCAAGGGCGACCTGATCGTCCGGGACACCAGTGGCAACCTGACCCGCTACCTCGGCACCGGCAAGGGCACCTTCACCGCCGGCACGAAGGTGAACACCGGCTTCGGCGCGTACAAGGCCCTGTTCTAGGACCCCGCGCACACGACGGAGGGGGGGGGGGGGGGGGGGGGGGGGGGGGGGGGGGGGGGGGGGGGGGGTGGTGTGGGGGGGGGGGGGGGGGGGGGGGGGGGGGAAGGGGGGGGGTAGGGT
>NZ_JBVJWO010000005.1:0-24410 GCF_055602345.1 Streptomyces sp. NPDC037401 | reverse complement strand
GCCGCCGCCCCGGGAACGTCCGGGGCGGCGGCCCTCCGTCTTCGTGCCTGGCGTGCGCGTCAGGCGGCGAGCAGCTTGCGCACCCGGTCGGCGCCGACCGCCAGCAGCAGCGTGGGCAGCCGCGGCCCGGTCTCCCGGGTCACGAGCAGGCGGTAGAGCAGCGCGAAGAAGGTGCGCTGGGCGACCTTCAGCTCGGGGGTCGGCTTGGCGTCCGGCTCCAGTCCGGCCATGACCTTCGGCACGCCGTAGACGAGCGTGGTCAGGCCCTCCAGCGACCAGTGCGAGTCCAGGCCCTCGAGCAGCAGCTCGAGGGAGCGGCGGCCTTCGTCGTCCAGCGAGGCGAGCAGCTCGGTGTCGGGCTCCTCGCGGACCAGGGTGCGCTGGTCGGCCGGGACCTGGGTGGTGATCCAGTTCTCGGCGCGGTCCAGGCGGGGCCGTACCTCGTCGAGGGAGGTGATCGGGTGTGCCGGGTCGAGGTCGCTCAGGATCCGCAGGGTCTGCTCGTCGTGGCCGGCGGTGATGTCGGCGACGGAGGCGAGCGTGCGGTACGGGAGCGGGCGCGGGGTGCGCGGCAGCTCGCCGGCCGCGGTGCGGACGGCGCGCGAGTGGGCGGCGGCGTCGGCGGGCAGCACGGTGCCGTCGGCGACCTTGCCCTCCAGCTTGTCCCACTCGTCGTAGAGCCGCTGGATCTCCTGGTCGAAGGCGATCTTGAACGACTGGTTCGGGCGGCGGCGGGCGTAGAGCCAGCGCAGCAGCTGGGGCTCCATGATCTTCAGCGCGTCGGCCGGGGTCGGCACGCCGCCCTTGCTGGACGACATCTTGGCCATGCCGGAGATGCCGACGAAGGCGTACATGGGGCCGATGGGCTGGGTGCCGCCGAAGAGGTGGACGATCTGGCCGCCGACCTGGAAGGACGAGCCGGGCGAGGAGTGGTCGACGCCCGAGGGCTCGAAGTGGACTCCCTCGAAGGCCCAGCGCATGGGCCAGTCGACCTTCCAGACGAGCTTGCCGCGGTTGAACTCGCTGAGCTTGACCGTCTCGGTGAACTCGTCCTCGGTGCAGACGTACGTCAGCTCCGTGGTCTCGTCGTCGTACGACGTGACCTTGGTGAAGTCCTTGTTGCACTCGCCGCAGTACGGCTTGTACGGGAAGTACTCGGCGCCCTCGGCGCTGCCGTCGTCCTCGCCGGCCGCACCGGAGCCCTCGGCGGCCTCCAGCTCGGCTTCGTCGAGCGGCTTCTGCGACTTCTTCGCGCCGGGCTTCTGCTTGGTGCGGTACTGGGCGAGCACGGCGTCGATGTCGCCGCGGTGCTTCATCGCGAACAGGACCTGCTCGCGGTAGGTGCCCTTGGTGTACTGCTCGGTCTGGCTGATGGGGTCGTACTCGACACCCAGCTCGGCGAGCGCCTCGACCATGGCGGCCTTGAAGTGCTCGGCCCAGTTCGGGTACGCGGAGCCGGCCGGCGCCGGTACGGCGGTCAGCGGGCGCCCGATGTGCTGGGCGTGCGTCTCCTCGGAGACCCCGGGGATGCCCGCGGGCACCTTGCGGTAGCGGTCGTAGTCGTCCCACGAGATCAGGTGGCGGACCTCGTACCCGCGGCGGCGGATCTCGTCGGCGACCAGGTGCGGGGTCATGACCTCGCGGAGGTTGCCGAGGTGGATCGGACCGGACGGGGAGAGGCCGGACGCGACGACGACGGTTTTCGCGCCCGGCGCACGGCGCTCCGCCTCGGCGATGACCTCGTCCGCGAAACGGGAGACCCAGTCGGTCTCGGTGCTGCTCTGGGCGCTCTCAGCCACGACACGTCCTTCTTACTCGATTGCTGGCTTGAACATTCTCCCAGACGGAAGGGCTCGCCCCGGGGTTGCTTTTTATGCCGCGAGACGGCAGGTCCCTGCATGGGATACTCGTCACTCGTACGACATACGCATGCACTCTCACAGGAATGGCAGCCCATGGCCTCGGTCCCTTCCCTCGCTTCGACCGTCAATCAGCGCGTCGCCGCCGCCCTCGTCTCCGCTCTGCCGGAGGCCGGTGCCGTCGACCCCCTGCTGCGACGAAGCGACCGGGCCGACTTCCAGGCCAACGGCATCCTGGCGCTCGCGAAGAAGGCCAAGGCCAACCCGCGGGACCTGGCCGTGAAGGTGGTCGAGGGCCTGGACTCGGGTGACGTGCTGAAGGAGGTCGAGGTCTCGGGCCCCGGCTTCCTGAACATCACGGTCACCGACAAGGCGATCATCGAGACGCTCGCGGCGCGCGCCGCGGACGCCCGGCTCGGCGTGCCCGTGAACCCGCACGCCGGCACCACGGTCATCGACTACGCGCAGCCGAACGTCGCCAAGGAGATGCACGTCGGTCACCTGCGGTCCGCGGTGATCGGTGCGGCAATGGTCGAGATCCTGGAGTTCACCGGCGAGACGGTGGTCCGGCGCCACCACATCGGCGACTGGGGCACCCAGTTCGGCATGCTCATCCAGTACCTGCTGGAGCACCCGCACGAGCTGGACCACAAGGGCGGCGCGGAGGTCTCCGGCGAGGAGGCCATGTCGAACCTGAACCGGCTGTACAAGGCCTCGCGTGCGCTGTTCGACTCGGACGAGGAGTTCAAGACGCGCGCCCGCGCCCGGGTCGTGGACCTCCAGGCCGGTGACGAGCAGACCCTCGCCATGTGGCAGCGGTTCGTGGACGAGTCAAAGATCTACTTCTACTCGGTCTTCAACAAGCTCGACATGGACATCCAGGACGCGGACGTGGTCGGCGAGTCCGGCTACAACGACATGCTGGTGGAGACCTGCCGGCTGCTGGAGGAGTCGGGTGTCGCGGTCCGGTCGAACGGCGCGCTGTGCGTGTTCTTCGACGAGTACAAGGGCCCGGACGGCAACCCGACCCCGCTGATCGTGCAGAAGTCGGACGGCGGCTTCGGCTACGCGGCCACCGACCTGTCGGCGATCCGCGACCGGGTGGGCAACCTGAAGGCCACCGAGCTGATCTACGTCGTGGACGCCCGCCAGTCCCTGCACTTCAAGATGGTCTTCGAGACCGCCCGCCGGGCCGGCTGGCTGAACGACGACGTCAAGGCCGTCCAGCTGGCGTTCGGCACGGTCCTGGGCGCGGACGGCAAGCCGTTCAAGACCCGTGAGGGCGAAACGGTGCGGCTGGTCGACCTGCTGGACGAGGCCGTGGACCGGGCGACGGCCGTGGTCCGCGAGAAGGCCGAGAAGGTCGGCCTCAGCGAGCAGGAGATCGTCGAGAACGGCCAGTACGTGGGCATCGGCGCCGTGAAGTACGCGGACCTGTCGACGTCTGCCGCGCGCGACTACAAGTTCGACCTGGACCAGATGGTCTCGCTGAACGGCGACACGTCCGTGTACCTCCAGTACGCGTACGCCCGTATCCGCTCGATCCTGCGGAAGGCGGGCGACCGCAAGCCGGTCGCCCACGCGGAGCTGGAGCTGGCTCCGGCGGAGCGGGCGCTGGGCCTGCACCTGGACGGGTTCGGCGAGCTGGTCTTCGAGGCGGCGGCGGACCACGCCCCGCACAAGGTCGCGGCCTACCTGTACCAGCTGGCCTCGCTGTTCACGACGTTCTACGACCAGTGCCCGGTCATCAAGCCGGAGCCGGAGCAGGTCGTCGGGGAGAACCGGCTGTTCCTGTGCGACCTGACGGCCCGGACGCTGTCGAAGGGCATGTCCCTCCTCGGCATCCGGACGCCCGAGCGCCTCTGACGCTTCCCGCGCCATCCGGCGGCCCCCGGCGCACCCGCGCCGGGGGCCGCCGTGCTTCCGGATTCCCCCGAACGGCCCGATTCCGGGTGCCGGGTGCGGGTAGGGGTCGGGCCGTCCAACGCCCGTTCCCCCCACTGGAGGCCTCGTGCCCACCATGCCCGGCCCGTACCGGCCCGGTACCCCCTGCTGGATCGACATCATGGTCCCGGACCAGCAGGCGGCCATCGACTTCTACAGCGACCTGTTCGGCTGGCAGGGCGAGATCGGCCCGCCCGAGCAGGGCGGGTACACGGTCTGCCACCTCAAGGGACAGCCGGTCGCCGGGATCATGAAGGCGATGAATCCGGACGGGACCGTCCCGGACCCGCTGCCGCCGGTCGCCTGGACCTCGTACTTCGCCACGGACGACATCGCCGCCTCGGTACAAGCGAGCGGCGCCGCGGGCGGCGCCACCGTCGTGGAGGCCATGGACGTCATGGACCTCGGCAAGATGGCCGTCCTCGCCGACCCCACCGGGGCCGTGTTCGGCCTCTGGCAGGCGGGGACCTTCCCCGGCGCGGGGATCGTCAACGAGCCCGGCGCGGTGATCTGGAACGAACTCGCGACCAACGACCCGAAGGCCGCGATCGCGTACTACGAGGCGACGCTGCCGGTCGCGACGGCCGCTTCCGAGGTGCCCGGCGCCGACGGGTACACCGAACTGAAGGTCAACGGCCGTTCGGTGGGCGGGATGATGGGCCTGGAGCAGCACCCGCCCGGCACCCCGCCGCACTGGCTCGCGTACTTCGACGTCGACGACGCCGACAGCGTGCAGGCGGCGGCCGTACGGGCGGGCGGCTCGGTCCTGGCCCCGGCGTTCGACATGCCGGTGGGGCGGATGGCGGTCCTCGCCGACCCGCAGGGCGGCGTCTTCGCGGTGATCAAGACGGCGGACGCGCCGCAGCAGCCCGACCCCAAGTAGCCGGGAGCAGCCAGCCGCTGTCAGCCGCAGTCAGCCGCCGGAACGGCCCTGCACCAGCAGGGCCGGCCCGTCGAGGATCCGGTCGAGACCGAAGCGGAATTCGGCGTCCGGGTCCCCGTCGGGCCCGGCGGCCGGGTCCCCGGATTCGAGGAGCCGGGTGACGGCCGGGTGCGGGCCTGGTGCGCGGGCATCACGGCGTACTGCGCGGAACACGGCAACGCGGGGTGTGCGATGCTGCGGGCTCGTGTCCGCGACCCCGGGGAAATCGTGAGAACTGACGTAAGCCTCCACCCACTTGACGAGCCGCTCCTTCAGGCGCTGCTCGCCGCCGCCGTCGCCGACGCGGATCCGTTCGAGGTCATGCCGCCGGTGGACGTGGACGGGCCGCCCGGATGGACCGGGGTGCGCCAGGACGCCTTCCTCGGCTTCCACCGGTCGCGGGCGCTCGCCACCGAGCCGGTCGAGGTCACGTACGCCATCGCGGTGGCCGGGCAGGTCGTCGGCGCGGCCCGGCTGTGCCCGCTCGACGAGCCGCCCGGCACCGTCGAGGCAGGCGTGTGGATCGCGCGCGGCCATCGCGGAGCCGGGGTCGGCGGGGCCGTGCTCCAGCGGATGATCTCGCTCGCCCGGACCGCCGGCTTCGGCGCGTTCTTCATCAGCACCAAGCCGGAGAACACCGCCGTCCTGCGGCTGCTCGACGCGCTGGGTGCGGTCGCCGTGCGCGAGGGCGACCACGTGACCTCGACGATCAACCTGGGTGCGGAGCCGCCGGAGGGTGCCCGGTCCTGACGGGCCGGGCACCCTCCGCCCTCACTCACTCACTGGTTCAGCGGGTAGGAGTGCCTGCCCGTCGCCTCGTCGATCTCGGTGTGCGCTTTCTGGAGCATCTGCGAGGCGATGTCCATCAGCGCGCGTGCGCCCGCGATCTCCTCGCCGACCCTCAGCTGTGCTGGGTCGGAGGGGTGCCGCAGCGCGTAGCCGCGGGCCTTGATTTCAGTGCCGTCACCGAGCCTGACCAGAGCCGCCGCGCTGGTGCGGTGGCCCTCCTCGGTGAATTCCAGCTCTACGTGCCACCCGACGAGTGTGGACATCGTGGATCACCTCCGGAGTCGCCCTCTCACTCCAGGGTGCGCCCGGTACGGGTCCTACGCGAGACGGACCAGGGCGGGGTCGGCGGCCAGCAGGATCCCCAGGAGCTCCTCGGGGGCGTCGCCCATGACGTCGTGGCCCGAGTCCACCGTGTGGACCTGCCAGAACGGGTCCGCGCTGAGCCACTCGTACAGGTCGCGGAAGGGCGATTCGCCGTCCCAGCCGCTCGCGTAGACGTAGGTGCGGGGCAGGGCGCTGAAGCGGGGGCCCGCCTCCAGGCGCAGCTGCTGGAGCAGGGAGGCCAGCGGGTGGGCGGTGGCGCGGGGGTCGAAGAACGGCAGCGGCTCGGACGAGTGGCCGTCCTCGCCGACGCCGCTCATGTAGCAGGCGCGGGTGTCCTCCGAGACCAGCGCCGAACAGGAGTCGCCGTCGCCGGGCACCATGGCGTCCACGTACACCAGTCCCGCCACCCGCTCGGCGGCCCGGTCGGCGGCGCCGGTGATGACCATGCCGGCGTAGCTGTGACCGACGAGGACGGCGTCGGTGACGTCCTCGTCCTCCAGCAGGCTGACGACGTCGGCGATGTGGGTGTCGAGGTTCACGGAGGCGTTCAGCAGGTGCTTGCGGGCGCCCACGCCGGTGAGGGACAGCGGGTAGGCCTGATGGCCGGCCGCGCGCAGCTGCCGGGCGAGCGGCTCCATGGTCCAGGCCCCGTGCCAGGCACCCGGCACCAGTACGTACGTCGCCATGTCACTCCCCTTCTTCCGGTTCCGCGTCAATGGTCGGCACGATCTTGCCCAGGGCCGGTCGAGTCCCGCTCGACTCGTGCGCCCCGGCGGGCGGCAGTGCGCGCGGCGCCTCTCGCGCACCGCCTGCCGGCGCACTCACCACACGGCGCGGCGGTAGCGGACTTCGGTGAGCGCCGTCCCGTCGTAGTCGTCCTGCCGGGCGGCGCCGTCGGCCGTGTAGCCGGCCTTCTCGTAGAACCGGCGGGCGCGCTCGTTGCCTTCGAGGACCCACAGGACCACCGGGCCGGGAGCCGCACCTTCGTGCACGGCGTCGAGGAGCGCCCGGCCCGCCCCGCTGCCGATCAGGTCCGGCCGTACGTACAGGGTGTACAACTCCCCCGCGCCGGCGGTCTCTTCGTCCTGGGAGGGGCCGTGGCAGGCCCAGCCGACGGTCCCGCCCCGGTCGTCGACGGCCACCAGGTCGGTCACGGCACGGCCGGGCGCGGCGAGGCGCTCCCGCATCCGCTGCTCGTTGTCCTCGACGCTCATGGCGTCCAGGTAGGACCGGGGCACGATCCCGGCGTACGCGGCCTGCCAGCCGCGGACCCGTATCCGGGCCACCGCCGGGACGTCACCCTCGTCCATGATCCGTACGCGTGTCATGCGGGCCACCCTAGACAGGTGCCCGGCGCACGCCTACGGCTTTACCGGTCGCGCAGCCAGCCCGCGACCTCGGTCGCCCAGTAGGTGAGGATCGTGTCCGCGCCCGCCCGCTTGATGCCGAGCAGGGTCTCCAGGATGGCCCGGTCGCGCTCGACCCAGCCCTTCTCGGCGGCCGCCTCGATCATCGCGTACTCGCCGGAGATCTGGTACGCGGACACCGGCACGTCCACGGCCTGCGCCACCCGGTACAGGATGTCCAGGTACGGGCCGGCCGGCTTCACCATCACCATGTCGGCGCCCTCTTCGAGGTCGAGCGCCAGTTCGCGCAGCGACTCGCGGGCGTTCGCCGGATCCTGCTGGTACGACTTGCGGTCGCCCTGGAGGGACGACGCCACGGCCTCGCGGAAGGGGCCGTAGAACGCGGACGAATACTTCGCCGTGTACGCGAGGATCGCCACGTCCTCGTGGCCCGTCTCGTCCAGCGCGTCGCGGATCACGCCGACCTGGCCGTCCATCATCCCGCTCGGGCCCACCACGTGCACGCCCGCGTCGGCCTGGACCTGCGCCATCTCGGCGTACCGCTCCAGGGTGGCGTCGTTGTCCACGCGGCCCTCGGAGTCCAGGACACCGCAGTGCCCGTGGTCCGTGTACTCGTCCAGGCACAGGTCGGACATGATCACCAGGTCGTCGCCGACCTCGGCCTTCACGTCGCGGATCGCGACCTGGAGGATGCCGTCCGGCTCCGTGCCCGCCGTACCCAGCGCGTCCTTGTTCTCGTCCGCGGGCACGCCGAACAGCATGATGCCCGCGACCCCGGCCTCGACCGCCTCGGCGGCGGCCTTCCGCAGGGTGTCACGGGTGTGCTGGACCACCCCGGGCATCGCCGAGATCGCCAGCGGCTCGGACAGCCCCTCCCGCACGAAGGCCGGGAGGATCAGGTCCGAGGGGTGCAGCCGGTTCTCGGCCACCATCCGCCGCATCGCGGGCGTGGTGCGCAGCCGGCGGGGCCGCGAACCGGGGAAGGATCCGTACACGCTCATGTTCAGTTCGCCTCAAGCTTCCACGCGTCGAGCATCCGACAGGAGGGACCCGGCGCAGCACCGCACGGCACCGCGCCGGACCCGCACCACGAAGCCTAGGTCGTACGGCGGCGGCGTGCGCCGGGGCGCCGCTCGCTCGGACGCGCGACCGTCTCGCCGGCCTCCTTCGCCGCGTCCCGGCGCGCCGCGCCGTACTCGGCCAGCGCCTCGGCCAGCTTGCTCACGCTCGGCTCCGGGGACAGGACGTCCACGCGCAGCCCGTGCTCCTCGGCCGTCTTCGCCGTCGCCGGGCCGATGCACGCGATCACGGTGACGTTGTGCGGCTTGCCGGCGATGCCGACGAGGTTGCGCACGGTCGAGCTCGACGTGAAGAGCACCGCGTCGAAACCGCCGCCCTTGATCGCCTCGCGCGTGTCGGCCGGCGGCGGCGAGGCGCGCACGGTCCGGTAGGCGGTCACGTCGTCGACCTCCCACCCGAGCTCGATGAGCCCGGCGACCAGCGTCTCCGTCGCGATGTCCGCCCGCGGCAGGAACACCCGGTCGATCGGGTCGAAGACCGGGTCGTACGGCGGCCAGTCCTCCAGCAGCCCGGCGGCCGACTGCTCACCGCTCGGCACCAGGTCCGGCTTCACACCGAACTCGACCAGTGCGGCGGCGGTCTGCTCGCCCACCGCGGCGACCTTGATGCCCGCGAAGGCACGGGCGTCGAGCCCGTACTCCTCGAACTTCTCCCGCACCGCCTTCACGGCGTTGACGCTCGTGAAGGCGATCCACTCGTACCGGCCGGTGACCAGGCCCTTGACCGCCCGCTCCATCTGCTGCGGGGTCCGCGGAGGCTCGACGGCGATCGTCGGGACCTCGTGCGGCACCGCACCGTACGAGCGCAGCTGCTCGGAGAGCGAGGCCGCCTGCTCCTTCGTCCGCGGGACCAGGACCCGCCAGCCGAAGAGCGGCTTCGACTCGAACCAGGCGAGCTCGTCACGGCGCGCGGCGGCACTGTGCTCACCGACCACGGCTATGACCGGCTGGTGTCCCTCGGGCGAGGGGAGCACCTTGCCCTGCTTGAAGACCTGGGCGATCGTCCCGAGCGTGGCGCTCCACGTCCGCTGCCGGGTCGTCGTACCGGCGACCGTCACCGTCAGCGGGGTGTCGGGCTTGCGCCCGGCCGTCACCAGCTCGGCGGCGGCCGCGCCCACCGTCTCCAGCGTCGCCGAGACGACCAGCGTCCCGTCGCTCGCCCCGACCTCGCTCCAGCAGCGCGCCGACGCGGTCTTCGCGTCGACGAACCGCACGTCCGTGCCGTCCTTGTCGCGCAGCGGCACACCGGCGTACGCGGGCACGCCGACGGCCGTCGCGACACCGGGGACCACCTCGAACGGAATGCCCGCGGTGGCGCACGCGAGCATCTCCTCGGCCGCGCTGCCGTCCAGACCGGGGTCGCCGGTCACCGCACGGACGACCCGCCTGCCGGAGCGCGCAGCCTCCATGACAAGATTGGCCGCGTCCCGGATAACCGGCACCCCGGCGGCTGCTGACACTTCGTCAGCGACCGTCAGCTGCCGCGTGTCGACACCCGTGCGCGCATGCGTGCGCACGACGTCGAGCACCTCGGGCTCCGCGATCAGTACGTCCGCGGCGGCGAGGGCCTCGACGGCACGCAGCGTGAGCAGTCCCGGATCGCCGGGGCCGGCACCGAGGAAGGTGACGAGCCCGTGGGCCGCGAAGGCCGGAAGTGCGGAGGTGGTGGACCTTGTGGGGCTCAACTTGCTCGCTCCCCCATCAGACCGGCCGCACCCTTCGCCAGCATCTCGTCCGCGAGTTCGCGGCCGAGCGCCATCGCCTCGTCATACGACTGGGGCACGGGACCGGTGGTGGACAACTGCACCAGCGAGGAGCCGTCGGTGGTACCGACCACACCCCGCAGGCGCATTTCGTTGACAACCTGCCCGTCCGCCGACAGGTCGGCGAGCGCACCCACGGGTGCGCTGCAGCCGGCCTCGAGGGCGGCGAGCAGGGACCGCTCGGCGTACACGGCGGCCCGGGTGTGCGGGTCGTCGAGCGCGCCGAGAGCGGCGATGAGGTCTGCGTTGTCCGCAAGACACTCGACCGCCAGCGCCCCCTGGCCGGGGGCGGGCAGAACATTGTCGACCGACAGGTACTCGGTCACTTCCTCGCTGCGCCCGATCCTGTTCAGACCGGCGGCGGCCAGGACCACTCCGTCGAGCTCGCCGTTGCGCACGTACCCGATCCGGGTGTCGACATTCCCGCGGATCGCGACCGTCTCGATGCGCTTGCCGAGCTGCGCGGCGTACGCGTTCAGCTGGGCCATGCGGCGCGGCGAGCCGGTGCCGATGCGGGCACCGTCGGGCAGCTGCTCGAAGGTCAGCCCGTCACGGGCCACCAGCACGTCCCGCGGGTCCTCCCGCTTCGGGATCGCGGCGAGCACCAGCTCGGCGGGCTGCGCGGTCGGCAGGTCCTTGAGCGAGTGCACGGCGAAGTCGACCTCACCGCGGACGAGGGCGTCGCGCAGCGCGGTCACGAACACGCCGGTGCCGCCGATCTGCGCGAGGTTCTCCCGCGAGACGTCGCCGTACGTCGTGATCTCCACGAGTTCGACGGGCCGGCCGGTCAGGGCGCGCACCGCCTCGGCAACGTGCCCGGACTGGGACATGGCCAGCTTGCTGCGCCGCGTCCCGAGCTTCAGAGGCTGCTGGGCAGCAGGGCCTGAGTTCATGATGCCCGTCCTGTTTCCTTGACGCTCTGCACGTCACCGTCGGTCAGGTCGGCCCGGCTGACGGAAGCCACCGTCTCCGGGTCGAGGTCGAAGAGTTCGCGCAGCGCCTCGGCGTACCCGGCGCCGCCGGGCTCGCTCGCGAGCTGCTTGACCCGCACGGTCGGTGCGTGCAGGAGTTTGTCGACGACGCGGCGCACGGTCTGGGTGACCTCGGCGCGCTGGCGTTCGTCCAGTTCCGGAAGCCGTCCGTCCAGGCGTGCGACCTCGCCCGCCACGACCTCGGCGGCCATGGCGCGCAGGGCGACGACGGTGGGCGTGATGTGCGCGGCCCGCTGGGCGGCGCCGAACGCCGCGACCTCGGCCGCGACGATGTCGCGCACGAGCTCCACGTCGGCGGCCATGGGCGCGTCCGCGCTGGCCTCCGCGAGGCTCTCGATGTCGACGAGCCGTACGCCGGGGATCCGGTGGGCCGCCGCATCGATGTCACGCGGCATGGCGAGATCGAGCAGCGCGAGCCGCACGGGCGCGCCGTTGCTGTGCTCGACCCGGGCTCCCTTGCGGGGCTGCCGCTGCGCGGCCGCCTCGCCCTGGTCGGCCCAGGCTCCGTGCAGCTCGAGCGAGTTGGCGTCGACCCCGGCGAGCGCGGACCGCCCGTCCCCGACGACCGGGCACCCGTCCGCGTCGACCACGGCCTCGGCCGCCCCGCCACTGAGCGTCCGCGCGGCCCCGGCATCGGCGATCCGCCCGTGCACGGCAGCCGCCTCGGCAAGCTTGGCGACGAGCGACGAATCCAGCCCGACATCCAGCCCCGCCGGCGTTTGAGGCGCGGGGTCCGGGGTGGAGCCCCGGGAGACGGAGGGCTCCCACGCCACAGCCGCGGCAACGTCGTCCCCGCTCAGCACCAAGCCAGTGGCACCCGTACACGACACCGCGACATCGACTCGTGTCAGCTCGGCCGAAACGTCGTCCATCGCCACCGCACGGGCGGCGACACCCGTACCGGAAGCCCCCAGGATCTCCGCCAGCCGCTCCGCCCGCTCCCGCGTCCGGTTCGCGACCACGATCTCGCCCACACCGGCCCGCGCCAGCGTCGCCGCCGCGAGGGAGGACATCGACCCGGCGCCGATCACCAGGGCCCGCTTGCCCGCGGCCCACTCCTCGACCGGCACGCCGACCGCGAGCTGCTCCAGCCCGAAGGTGACCAGCGACTGCCCGGCCCGGTCGATCCCGGTCTCCGAGTGCGCGCGCTTGCCGACGCGCAGCGCCTGCTGGAAGAGGTCGTTGATCAGCCGGCCCGCGGTGTGCAGGTCCTGCCCGAGCGCGAGCGCGTCCTTGATCTGGCCGAGGATCTGGCCCTCGCCGACGACCATCGAGTCCAGTCCGCAGGCCACCGAGAAGAAGTGGTGGACGGCCCGGTCCTCGTAGTGCACGTAGAGATAAGGAGTGAGCTCCTCCAGCGCGACACCGCTGTGCTGGGCGAGCAGCGTGGACAGCTCGGCGACGCCCGCGTGGAACTTGTCCACGGTGGCGTACAGCTCGATGCGGTTGCAGGTGGCGAGGACGGCCGCCTCGGTCGCCGGCTCCGCCGCCAGCGTGTCGTGCAGCAGCTTGACCTTGGCGTCGGGGGACAGCGCGGCCCGCTCCAGCACGCTGACCGGCGCGCTGCGGTGGCTCAGGCCTACGACGAGCAGACTCATGCCGGCATCACCGCCGGGAGGTCGCCCTCCGGGCCGGGACCGTCCTTGCGGGCGGCGGCGCCTCGCGCGGCCGGGGGCACGGCGGCGGCGGCCGCGGCCTCCTCGCCGGCCTTGCGCTGCTCGTGGAACGCGAGGATCTGCAGCTCGATCGAGAGGTCGACCTTGCGCACGTCCACGCCGTCCGGCACCGACAGCACGGTCGGCGCGAAGTTCAGGATCGAGGTGACGCCCGCAGCGACCAGGCGGTCGCACACCGGCTGGGCCGCGCCCGCAGGGGTCGCGATGACACCGATCGAGACACCGTTGTCCTCGATGATCTTTTCGAGGTCGTCGCTGTGCTGCACGGGCATGCCGGCGACCGGCTTTCCGGCCATCGCGGGGTCGGCGTCGATCAGCGCGGCGACGCGGAAGCCACGGGAGGCGAACCCGCCGTAATTGGCCAGGGCGGCGCCGAGGTTGCCGATGCCGACGATGACGACCGGCCAGTCCTGCGTGAGGCCGAGTTCACGGGAGATCTGGTAGACGAGGTACTCGACGTCGTAGCCGACACCGCGGGTGCCGTACGAACCGAGGTAGGAGAAGTCCTTGCGCAGCTTGGCGGAGTTGACTCCCGCGGCGGCGGCCAGCTCCTCGGAGGAGACGGTGGGCACCGACCGCTCGGACAGCGCGGTGAGGGCCCGCAGGTACAGCGGGAGCCGGGCGACAGTGGCCTCGGGAATGCCTCGGCTGCGGGTCGCCGGTCGGTGAGTTCGGCCAGTTGCCACGATGCTCCTGCGGGATGAGCGGGGCTGCAGGCGGCCACTTGTCCCAGGACCGCCCCGTCGAATGCAGGCTATGTCTTTGTGAACGCGTGCACAAAGATTGTGTCCGCTTTGTCCGACCAAAGTGACCGGGGTCACGCGTTGCGGACATGCACTGCGGGAACTACGGGCACCCGCCACGCGTCCCCATTCCGACGGGGGCAAAACGGAACACACTCCTCATCCATACGCCCCCGGGACCGCTCAAATCGCCCACGATGGTAACCGCAAGGGTGCTCAGGCAACCAATGCGCGACGGAGCCGGTCCGGGTTCACCCGCCAGAAGGTGTGCTGCTCGCCGTCGACCAGCACCACCGGGATCTGCTCCCAGTACAACCGGTACAGCTCCTCGTCCTGCGAGATGTCCTTCTTCTCCCACCGCGCGCCCGTCTCGGCGCAGACTTTCCCGATCACTTCCTCGGCATCGTCACAAAGGTGACAGCCGGGCTTCCCGATGAGCGTGACCACCCGCTCGCCGGGACTCTTCTTTTCCTTACGACGCAGCAAAGGGCTCATGCCCCCATTCTCGCGCGCCGGCCGCGTAACACCGGCGCCCCGCACTGTTCACGCACCTGCATCCCGGTGGTTCGGGAAGTTCCGAACACAATGGCTATGCTCGCTCCATGGCCGCTCTGAGATGGCTCACCCCCGGTAAGCGCCCTGCAACAGCCCGGAGCGTGCTGGCGGGCGAGGCCTCCGCCGAGGCCGCGCGCAAGACCACCCAGGAGAGCCAGGCGCTCGACGGACTGGTCCCGGGCGAGGCCGCCGAGCCCGGCGAACCCGCCTTCCCCGTGGTGGGCGACGAGAACGCCGCCGCCTTCTTCGACCTCGACAACACCGTCATGCAGGGCGCCGCGATCTTCCACTTCGGCCGCGGCCTCTACAAGCGCGAGTTCTTCCAGCGCCGCGAACTGGCCCGGTTCGCCTGGCAGCAGGCCTGGTTCCGGATCGCCGGCGTCGAGGACCCCGAGCACATGCAGGACGCCCGCGACAGCGCCCTGTCCATCGTCAAGGGCCACCGGGTGTCCGAGCTCACGGCCATCGGCGAGGAGATCTACGACGAGTACATGGCCGAGCGGATCTGGCCGGGCACCCGCGCCCTGGCCCAGGCCCACCTCGACGCCGGCCAGCGGGTCTGGCTCGTCACCGCGGCCCCCGTCGAGACCGCCACGATCATCGCCCGCCGCCTCGGCCTGACCGGCGCCCTCGGCACCGTCGCCGAGTCCGTGGACGGCGTCTACACCGGACGGCTCGTCGGCGAGCCGCTGCACGGGCCCGCGAAGGCCGAGGCCGTGCGCGCACTCGCCGCCGCCGAAGGCCTCGACCTCGACCGCTGCGCCGCGTACAGCGATTCGCACAACGACATCCCGATGCTGTCGCTGGTCGGACATCCGTACGCGATCAATCCCGACACAAAACTGCGCAAGCATGCCCGCGCACACGACTGGCGGCTGCGCGACTACCGGACCGGCCGCAAGGCGGTCAAGGTCGGCATCCCGGCGGCCGCCGGGGTCGGCGCGCTCGCGGGCGGCACCGCCGCAGCCGTGGCCCTGCACCGCCGCCGCCGGTAATCCGGCGCATTCTCCCAGCTCTACCCCCGGCTTCCCGCGCCCACGCGGACGGGCCGGACTCGGCCACAACAAGCTTTGGAAGCAGGCATTCCGCACACAGAAGTGATCAGCAACCGATCACGAACAGCGACCGAATATGCCCTCGACACGCAACAGAAGTGTCGGAACCGGTGATTTGAGCAACTGGGTGTAGTGCTGCCTGTACGAAGCGTTATTCTCCTCAAACGCATACGGGCACCCCTTCGTCACCGGTCATCCGGTCGGCGAGTCAACAGCCCGCACTGCACGTGTGATGGAAGCTCTGCCTCTGGGAGTCCCGTGTACCCACCTGTCGGGGTTGACGCCTCGGGCCTGGCTACGCTCCGCGCAGTGGTCCTCGACCACCTGCGCGGTTTCGTCCCCACCGCGTACGCCACCCCTGCATTCGCCGCTGCGGTCCCTGCCGGCCTCGGCCCTGCCGGTCCCTGCTATGCCCTGACCGACGGCGGAGCGACGGTCGGCAGACGCGGCCGCGGCGGTGGCGGCACGGCGGGCTCGGCAAGCACCACCACCGCCCGCCGTCCCACCGCGGACAGCGACAGCGCCCGCATGATGGACCTCGTCGAACGGGCACAGGCCGGTGAGGCCGAGGCCTTCGGCCGCCTGTACGACCAGTACAGCGACACGGTCTACCGCTACATCTACTACCGCGTCGGCGGCAAGGCGACGGCGGAGGACCTCACCAGCGAGACCTTCCTGCGCGCCCTGCGCCGGATCTCCACGTTCACCTGGCAGGGACGCGACTTCGGCGCCTGGCTCGTGACGATCGCGCGCAACCTCGTGGCGGACCACTTCAAATCCAGCCGGTTCCGGCTGGAGGTCACCACGGGCGAGATGCTCGACGCCAACGAAGTCGAACGCAGCCCCGAGGAATCGGTCCTGGAGTCGCTGTCCAACGCCGCCCTGCTGGAGGCGGTGCGCAAGCTCAACCCCCAGCAGCAGGAGTGCGTGACCCTGCGCTTCCTCCAGGGCCTCTCGGTCGCCGAGACGGCCCGCGTGATGGGCAAGAACGAAGGCGCCATCAAGACCCTCCAATACCGTGCCGTCCGCACGCTGGCCCGGCTGCTGCCGGACGACGCCCGCTGACCCCGACTCAACATCCGGTGCCCCTTCGATGACGCTGTGGTCCGATCATCCTCCGTCCGTAACCCAACTGCCGCGCCGCTCGTTGTGCGGAATGCAGGCTCCCTGTGGACACGCCATGCCCGCGGCGACTCACTCGAAAGAGTGGATGCGCTCAAGGCAGGCAACCTTCCGGATACACAGGAGAGTCGATCGTCATGACGAGAGGAGGTGCCGCCAGTGATCGCGAACGTTTCGGCGCACCGGCGGGCGAACGCCTTCGCCCAGGCCCTGCAGGATCAGACACCGTCTGACCCTGCAGAGACGGCGGCCCAGCAGTCCGAGGCGCCGGCCGAGGCCGCCGAACCGGGCGGACACGACCGGCTGTTGGCCCTGGCGAGCGCGCTCGGCGAACTGCCGCGCCCGGTGCTGGATCCCGAGGTCAAAGTGGTGCAGCGAGCGCAGCTCGTCGCCGCCATGGAGGCCATGGTGATGGAGGGGACTCTGGGCGGTGCCCCCTCGGACCCTCAAGTGCCCGAACAGCGGACCGGCCGTGGCGCCCATCGGGCGACCCCGCTCCGGAAACTGCGGCCCCGCTCCCGCTGGTCCAAGGGCATCGCAGCGGGCGGCCTCACGGTCGGTGTGGCCGCGGGGGCCTTCAGCGGGGTGGCCGCTGCCAGCACCGACGCCCTGCCGGGTGATTCGCTGTACCCGGTCAAGCGCGGTATGGAGGACATCCGGCTGGGGATGACCGAGGACGACGGAGACCGGGGCGAGCTCTACCTCGACCAGGCCTCCACCCGGCTCCACGAAGCGCGCCGCCTGATGGAGCGCGACAAGGCCGGTGCCCTCGACCACGAATCCCTGGGCGAGATCAGGCGGGCGCTGTCGGGCATGAGGCACGATGCCGAAGAAGGGCACCGGCTTCTTCACACGGCGTACGAACGGGACGGCGAACTGGGCCCCATCCAGGCCCTGTCCTCCTTCTCCCGTTCGCACCGGGACGCCTGGGGCAAGCTCCGCGAGCGGCTGCCCGTGCAGCTGACCGACGTGGGCGACCAGGTGAACTCCGTCTTCGACGCCATAGACGAAGAAGTCGGGCCGCTGGAGTCCCTTCTGCCGCGCACGCCGCAGCAGAAGCGCCAGTCCACCCCGGTCGGCACCACGGACCAGGGCACCGGCGCGCCCGCGCAGGGCAGTCCCGCTTCCCCGGTCGGCACCCCGTCCGCGGACCCGGGCAAGGCCCAGGAGCGTCCGCAGCCCAGCACCCCGGGCAAGGACGACAGCGGTGACGACGACGGCCTGCTCGACGGCGGGGCCGGGGGCCTGCTCGACCCGCCCCTGTCGGAGCCGAGCCCGGGTCCGACGCCCGACAAGTCGGCCGAGCCGGACATCACCCTGCCCCCGATCCTCCCGGGCATCCTCCCGGGCCTGGGGCTGGGCGCCGAGGACGTCGGCTAGCCGGGTGCAGCGGCGGTCGGAAGGGTCCGCAAGGACTCAGAAGAACACCGACCGCCGCTGCACCAGCAGTTTGTAGAGCGTGTGCTGGATCTGCTCGCGGACCTGGTCCGTGAGGTTGAACATCAGCATCGGGTCCTCCGCCGCCTCCGGCGGATATCCGTCCGTCGGGATCGGCTCGCCGAACTGAATCGTCCACTTCGTCGGCAACGGCACCGCCCCCAGCGGCCCCAGCCACGGGAACGTCGGCGTGACCGGGAAGTACGGCAGCCCCAGCAGCCGCGCCAGCGTCTTCGCGTTGCCGATCATCGGGTAGATCTCCTCCGCCCCGACGATCGAGCACGGCACGATCGGCGTGCCCGCGCGCAGCGCCGTCGAGACGAACCCGCCCCGTCCGAACCGCTGGAGCTTGTACCGGTCTCCGAACGGCTTCCCTATCCCCTTGAAGCCCTCCGGCATCACCCCGACCAGTTCCCCGGCCTCCAGGAGCCGCTGCGCGTCCTCCGCGCACGCCAGCGTGTGACCCGCCTTCCGCGCCAGCTCGTTCACCACCGGCAGCATGAAGACCAGGTCCGCCGCCAGCAGCCGCAGGTGCCGCTGCGCCGGGTGCCGGTCGTGGACCGCCACCTGGAGCATCAGCCCGTCCAGGGGCAGCGTCCCCGAGTGGTTGGCGACGATCAGCGCCCCGCCCTCGGACGGGATGTTCTCGATGCCCTTCACCTCGACCCGGAAGTACGAGTCGTACAGCGGCCGGATCAGCGACATCAGGACCTGGTCGGTGAGCTCCTTGTCGTACCCGAACTCGTCGACCTCGTAATCGCCCGTCAGCCGGCGCCGCAGGAAGGCCAGCCCGCCCGCGATCCGCCGGTCCCAGCCGCTGCGGCCCGGCCCGGAGTCCCGTACCGCCGACTCCTGCTCCCGCGCGGGCTCCGGGTCTGCCGGGAGCGCGCTCACCGCGGGCGCCTGCGACGGCACTGGCCGCCGTGCAGCACCCCGGCGTCGCGGGGCCCGCTGCGAGGCCCCCCGCGTCCGCTCGCGGTCGTCGTCGAACGGAATGACCTTGGCGTCGGCCACTATCGGTGCGCTCCCTCTTCGGTCCGATCGGCATCCAGCAGCTGCGCGACCCGGTCCACGGTCCGCGCCAGCGTCTGCGGCGGCAGCAGCCCGGTCCCCCGGCTCGCCGCGAAGTCCGCGAAGGTCTCGGCCGTCGTGTACTGGGGCGTGAAGCCCAGCACCTCCCGCATCTGCGTGGTCTGTACGACCCGCCCGTGCGTCAGCAGCCTGATCTGCTCCGGCGAGAAGTCCGTGACCCCCACCGCCCGCAGCGCCGACCCCACCCAGGTGACGGCCGGCAGCAGCAGCGGCACCGTCGGGCGCCCCAGCCGCCGCGAGCACTGGGACAGCGTCAGCACACCGTCCCCGGCGATGTTGAACGTGCCGCTGTTGAGGCTCCCGCGCGGCGGCTCGCCCGCGACGAGCGCCAGCACGTCCAGGACGTCGTCCTCGTGGACGAACTGCAGCCGCGGGTCGTAGCCGAACACCGTCGGCAGCACGGGCATGGAGAAGTACTCGGCGAGTGAGGAGTCCGCCCGCGGCCCCAGGATGTTCGCGAACCGCAGCACGCACACCGCCACGTCCGGCCGGCGCCGCGCGAAACCGCGGACGTACCCCTCGACCTCGGCCGCGTCCTTCGGGAAGCCGCCGCCGGGCTGGGACTTCGGCTGGGTGGACTCGGTGAACACCGCCGGATCCCGCGAAGCGGCGCCGTACACGTTCGTCGCGGACTTCACGACCAGGCGGCGCACCGTCGGAGACTTCTGGCAGGCACCGAGCAGCTGCATGGTGCCGATGACGTTGGCCTCCTTCACGGAGGTCCGGCCGGCGCTGCCGAGCGGGGTGCCGGTCACGGCCAGGTGCACCACCGTGTCGACCGCGTGCTCGGCGAGGATCCGGGCGATCGCCGGCTGCCTGATGTCGGCGCGGACGAAGGTGGCCGAGCCCAGCCGCTGCGCAGGCTCCACGGCGTCCACCGCGATCACCTGCGCCACGTCGGGATCCCGCTGGATGCGCCGTACGAAACGGCTCCCGAGCTGCCGGGCAGCCCCGGTGACGAGCACGACCCTACCCAAGATCAGCGCCTACCCTTCGGAACGTCCGCCACGGTCCTTATACACCTCAGCCCCTCCACCATGATGGTGGAGGGGCTGAGGAGAACACGTACAGCTGCCGTTTACTTCTTGTTACGGCGCTGAACGCGGGTGCGCTTCAGCAGCTTGCGGTGCTTCTTCTTGGCCATCCGCTTACGCCGCTTCTTGATAACAGAGCCCACGACTACCCTCGCTCACTTGGTCAACCCCCGCGTTGGCGGGGACATCTCGGTGCGGGGCTGTCTGGGCCCACACGACCTACGTCGGCCTAGCCTACCCGCCGCAGGGCTGAGCTTGTAATCCGCATGCCCCGGAGCCCCCCGAAGGGAACTCCGGGGCATCAGTATCAGGCCGACTCCACCCCCACATAGGACTCCCGGAGGTACTCGTGGACCGCATTCTCGGGGACCCGGAAGGACCGGCCCACCCGGATCGCGGGCAGGTGACCGTTGTGCACCAGGCGGTACACGGTCATCTTCGACACTCGCATCACCGAGGCGACCTCCGCCACGGTCAGGAACACGACCTCACTGAGAGGCCTCTCGCCAGCAGCCATGACACACCTTGACCTTCCGCGCAGGACGGGCACCGGCTTCCCCTCCGGTTACTCCTCGTCGTCGCACGCTCACTCCCCAGAGTAGGGGCGGGTGATACGAGTGGGGAAGAGGAGCAGCGGCCATGGAATTACCCCGACAGACTCGCCCGATTGAGTACATAGCGTGTGAGCGGTCGGTAGTAGTCCGAGCGCACCGCGTCATCCAGCGGAACGGCCACCGCGACCCGTCCCTCTGCCTCTCCGACGAACAGTGCGGGATCGTCCGTGTCCGCCAGCCCGATGGCCTCCAACCCCAGCTGACCTGCCCCGCAGACCCATCCGTGGTCCCCGATGACGAGCTCCGGCAGCGGCCCGCCGGCCTCCGCGAGAGCCCCCAGGGCGAGCCTCACGGGCAGCGGAGAATGGGTGTGTGCGCCGGTGACACTCCCCGGCGCCCGAGCGCCGGGTTCCCGCACCAATGCGACGCCCCGTACGTAATCGAGGGTGTACGGACGTACGCCGAAGCGGGTCGTCATGTCGACACGGTGACCCTGCGCCGGGGTGAGGACTTCACATCCCGCCGCCGACAACGCCTCCGCCAATGTGGTGTAGAAGCCCAGGAGGCGGTGCGGATGGCCCGTCCCCAGGAGCACGGGCGCCCGCGCCGCGACCACGCGCCGCAACCGCTCCGCGAACGCCTCGAGCCCTGACAGCGTCCGCTCCGGGTCGATCACGTCCGGCCCCGTCACATGACCCGGATCCGCCGACACGCCGCACTTGTCCGCCATCAGGCTCAGCAGGTCACCCTCGCCCCAGCCCCATTCGGGATCCAGCCCCAGCAGCACCCGCGGATCCCGCGCGGCGAACAGCCGGTAGCTGCGCAGGCTCTCTTCCCGGGACGTCGCCACGGGCCCGGCCAACCGGGCGGCCAGCAGGTGCGCACGCAGAGCGCCGGTGCTCAACACCCTCCGATGCTGCCGCACCCGAGCTGACGAAGCGCCACTAACCCGCAGACGCCCCACACTTGGCCTAACAGCCCCCTGCGGACGGACCGTTTCAGGCCAGCAGCCCGCGCAGCGGGAACACCGCCCGCCGGGTCGCCAGGATCGCCTGGTCCGTACGGTCCGCCGGGTCGTACCCGGCCTCCCACTCCCGCCACTGCGGGCTGCGCCCGTCCGTCATCCGGGCGGGCGCCGGCTGCCGCGTCCTCGCGTACGCCTCGTCGCGCCACGACGCCGGCACCACCGACTCCGGAGCCACCGGCCGGTGCGCCGCGATCCCCACCAGATGGGTCCACGACCGCGGTACGACGTCCACGACCGCGTATCCCCCGCCGCCCAGCGCGACCCAGCGGCCGTCCGAGTGGGCGTGCGCGAGCTCGTGACAGGCCTCCTGCACGGCTCGCTGGGCGTCCAGCGAGACCGCGAGGTGCGCGAGCGGGTCCTCGAAGTGCGTATCGGCCCCGTGCTGGGTGACGAGCACCTGCGGCCGGAAGTCCTCCAGCAGCTCCGGCACGGTCGCGTGGAAGGCCCGCAGCCAGCCCTCGTCGCCCGTCCCGGCGGGCAGCGCGATGTTCGCGGCCGAGCCCTCCGCCGCCGGCCCGCCCGTCTCCTCCGGCCAGCCCGTCTGGGGGAACAGCGTCCGCGGATGCTCGTGCAGCGAGATCGTCAGCACGCGCGGGTCGTCCCAGAACGCCGCCTGCACGCCGTCGCCGTGGTGGACGTCCACGTCCACGTACGCCACCCGCTCGGCGCCCAGCTCGAGCAGCCGCGCGATCGCCAGGGCAGCGTCGTTGTACACGCAGAAACCGGCCGCCCCGCCCGGCATGGCGTGGTGCAGACCGCCCGCGAAGTTCACCGCGTGGTCCGCCTCCCCGTGCCACACGGCCTCGGCGGCCGCCACCGACTGCCCAGCGATCAGCGCGGACGCCTCGTGCATGCCGTGGAAGGCCGGATCGTCCACGGTCCCCAGACCGTACGACCCGTCGGCCACGCCCGGATCGGCGGACACCTCCCGCACAGCGGCCACGTAGTCCTCGCGGTGCACCAGCCGCAGCGTCGAGTCACCGGCGGCCCTGGCCGCCCGTACCTCGATCTCCCGGTCGAGCCCGAAGGCCCGCACCAGCCCCATGGTCAGCGCCAGACGCACCGGATCCATCGGATGGCCGGGCCCGAAGTCATACTCCGTTACCGCCTCGTCCCACATCAACAACCCGGTCACCGAACCGCCGCTCATGGGCGACACCGTATCGGGCGTCCTGCGCACCGAACGAGCGGGCGTAGAAGAGTGTGATCAGTACCAACCCCATCGGGACCAGCATCGCGCCCCGGTAGCTCCAGGCGTCGCCGAGTCCGCCGACGAGCGGGGATCCGATCAGGAACCCCACGTAGTTGAAGATGTTGAGCCGCGCGACGGCCGCGTCCGAAGCCCCCGGGCCGTACTTCTCGAAGGCGTGCCGCCCCGCCGCCGCGAAGGTCTGCGGCACGATCACGCACAGCCCCAGCCCCAGCAGCGCGAACCCGAGCATGCCCACCCACGCCCCGGGCGCCACCGCCACGACCCCGAACCCGCCCGCGGCCACCAGCGTCCCCGCACGCACGACGGCCACGGCTCCGAACCGCCGCACCCCCAGGTCCCCCACCGCCCGCCCGAGCAGCGTGGTCACCATGTAGACGTTGTACGGGACGGTCGCCAGCTGCTCGGAGCCACCCAGCACGTCCTGCAGGTACTTGGCACTCCAGTTCGCCACCGTCGAGTCACCGATGTACGCACACGCCATCACCAGACACAGCGGCAGCAGCAGCCCGAACTGCACGGCCCGGCCGCCCCCTTCTCCGGCCCCGTCGGCCCCGGGCACCGGCTGCTGGTCCACGTACCGCCGGCTGCCCAGCAGCACGAGCGGCACCAGCACGGCCACGGCCGGGAGGTAGCTGACGAAGAGGCCGAGGTGCCAGTGCGCCCCCGCCCAGGCCGCGGAGGCGCCCACGATCCCGCCCAGGCTGTACGTCGCGTGGAAGCCCAGCATGATGCTGCGCCCGTACTCCCGCTGGAGGCTGACGCCGAGCATGTTCATGGAGGCGTCGAGCGCGCCGACGGCGAGCCCGAACAGGCCGAGCGCCACGGCCACGTGCCACAGCTCGCGACCCGCGCCCACCCCCAGCAGCGCCAGCAGCACCAGGGGCTGCGAACACCGCAGCACGGCGCTGGGGGCGACCCGCTTCACGAGCTTCTCGGTGGCGACGCTGGCGACCCCGGCGAGGATCGGAACGGCGGCGAGGAAGACGGGCAGCAGGCCGTCGGATATCCCGTACCGGTCCTGGATGCCGGGGATCCTCGTGACGAGGAGGGCGAAGGTGACCCCCTGGGCAAAGAAGCTGATTCCCAGGGAGGCGCGCCCGCGCCGCAGCCGCACGTCTGCCGTTGCCGTCATGGCGGCACAGCGTAGGGCGGCGGGCTACCGGTGGGTAGAGAGATCACACGAGTAGTTCGGGGAGCGAAACCTGCCGCGAGTCAGAGGTTCACACGCTTGAGGTAGACCCGGCAGCGGTGCGGGATGGTCTGGTACCAGGCCATCAGGCGGTCGTCCTCGTAGGCCCTCAGCCGCATGGGGGCGGGATCCTCGTACCGTCCATGGCCCTGCTGACGAGCTCGGTCACAGGCCGATGTCCCGCTGAGCGTCGGCCAGAAGGCGGCTGCTCGTCTCCATGGAAGCCTGGAACGCCTTCGTCGGACGGCGTCTCGAAGCGCCTCGCGCGTCATGGCCGGCTGGGAGATCAGGGGCCCCAGCTTCTGCGTGCTGTGCTGCCATCGTGTCCTCCACGGGCAACCCTACGACGCCCAGCGCGGACAGAGAGCCCTGAACGCAGAAAAGCCCCGCACCATAAGGTGCGGGGCTTTCCCACAATGATTGTTCGGCGGCGTCCTACTCTCCCACAGGGTCCCCCCTGCAGTACCATCGGCGCTGAAAGGCTTAGCTTCCGGGTTCGGAATGTAACCGGGCGTTTCCCTAACGCTATGACCACCGAAACACTATGAAGATATCAACCGGATGAAAACACGGTCGTTACTTCAGAACTAACACAGTGGACGCGAGCAACTGAGGACAAGCCCTCGGCCTATTAGTACCAGTCAGCTCCACCCGTTACCGGGCTTCCACATCTG
>NZ_JBVJWO010000004.1:296047-313109 GCF_055602345.1 Streptomyces sp. NPDC037401 | reverse complement strand
GAAGCGGAATCGCGAAGCGACGCGACGACGAGGAACGAGGAGGAGCGCCCTTGACGGGCCGGCCCGGCACGGACGGACACTCAGACATGCGGGCAGACCACGGAGAACCATCCAAACCCCGACCCACCGGAAACACGCCCCCATCACCGACCCGCCGTCACGCTGACTGCAGCAGGACTCGGCTCCGCCGAGGGGGCGGGTGGGCAAACACTGGCAGGCAGCGGTCTGCTCGGGGGAAGAGGGCGGACGCAGCGGAGCGCCGACCCCGGCCCCGCCGTCGTGCCGATCGCCGTCCGGACCGGCTCCGCCGAGGGGGCGGGTGGGCAAACACTGGCAGGCAGCGGTCTGCTCGGGGGAAAAGGGCCGACTCAGCGCGGCGCCACGCGTCGGGCCAGGAGGAGGCGCCAGCGGGGGGATCCGTCCGGGCGGCGGCCGAGCGGCTCCAGGGGGGTCAGGGTCACCTCGAAGCCCGCCGACTGCAGGTCCGCGCGCACCCCGCTCAGGGGGAACGTGCGGTAGTACATGACGAACGGCGGCCGCCACAGCGCGTTCCGCACCCGCATCACGCCGTCGAAGCCCAGAGTCATCCAGTACAGCGACGAGCTCATCGGCAGCGGCGCGCCGATCGGGAAGGCGAACAGCCCGCCGGGCCGAAGCGACTTGTGGACCTCGGCGAACAGCCTGGGCCGTTCGCTCGGCAGGAAGTGTCCGAAGGCACCGAACGAGACCGCCAGGTCGAACCGGTCCGCGAACGGCAGGTCGAGCGCATCCGCACGCACGAACTCCACCTCCGGACGCGCAGCACCCGGACGCGCAGCACCCGCACCCGGACCCGCACCCGGACCCGCACCGGCATCCGCGTGCGCCGCCCGCGCCTGCGCGAGCATTCCCGCGCTGAGGTCGACCCCGGTGATCCGCCGGGTGCCGAGCTGGCGCAGGACCCCGACTCCCGCCCCCGTACCGCAGCAGACGTCCAGTCCCGCTTCGAACGGCCCGTACGGCCGCAGGGCCGTCGCCGTCGCCTCCAGGAAGCGGTCTGGGGTCCGGAACGGCGTGTGGTCGAACTTCGGGGCGAGCAGGTCGTAGCCACGCTCGATGGAGGAGAAGGCCTGCACGGCCAGCTCGCGCACGGTGGGTCCCTCGGAGGTGAACACATTCACCACACTAGGCCTTCCCCGTGCCGCCCACCTCACCTCACCCGGCACCTCACCCGGCACCTCACCCGGCACCTCACCCGGCACCCCGCCCCGCACGCATGCGGCGGCCGCGGTGGCTCCCCCTCCGGGCCACCGCGGCCGCCGTCCCCCGTGCATCCCCCGTGTTTCCCCCGTGCTCCCCCGTACCCCGTCCCTCCCCGCCCCCGCTCCCCCCGGTGCGGCTCAGGGCGGGCAGCAACGGCGGGATTACTTCGGGAGGCTGCCCGCGTGGTTGTCCATGGTCTCGATCGTGTCGCCGACCGGGTCGCCGACCACGCCCGCTTCGCCGACCTCGCCCGCCGGGTCGGTCTTCGTGGTCACCTTGCCGCCCGCCGCGTGGTTGTCGAGCGGGTTGATCTCGATGCCAGCAGCGTGGTTGTCCAGCGGCTTGATGTCGCCGTCGTTGATGATGTTCTCGCTCATCGCTACTCCCGTGATCGTCGGTGCACCCGTTGCGGGTTGGGCCCGTTCGGCGATTCCCCCGAGGACCGCCGAACGGGCACCCCAGGGCCGTACACCCTAGTGGCACGGCCTCACCGCGACCCGCCTGCCCCCCGATGCGACGAGTCGATGACTTCATGGTGGCGGGCGGCGATAAACGAACGATGAACGCGGCGCACGAGTGGGACCGTGCGTTGAACCGATCCGGCTCAGCGCACGTACAGAAGGGCCCGGACCACGGCCAGTTCGGGCGTTCCGAGCCGTGTGTGGATGGCCTCCGCCTCCCGCCAGCAGGCCCTGGCCCGGTCCGTCTGGTCGAGCCGGGTCAGCGCCTTGCCCAGGACGGTCAGCATCAGCGCCCGCCGCCACTCGCCACCGATGCCCCCGCGGGCGATGGCCTGTTCCGAATGCGCGGCGGCCTCCGCGGCCCGGCCCGCGGCCAGGTGCAGTTCGGCCAGCCGGTAGTACGTCGTCCCTTCCCACAGCGGCTGCCGGTTGTCGTGGAACAGCGACAGCGCATGGGTCAGTTCGGCCAGCGCCTCGCCCAGCCGGCCGGCCTGTGTGAGGGCGATGCCCAGCGCGTACCGGCCGTTCGCCAGCCGCAGGGTCAGGCCCATCCGGTCGTAGATGGCGATGCCCTGCTCGGCCAGTTCTATGGCGCTGTTCAGCCGCCCCAGCTCCACGTGGATGCGGGACAGGTTGCACAGGGCGCTGGCCTCGCCGACGTGGTTGCCGTCCGCGCGGAAGTTGTCGATGGCCTCCTGGAGGTACCGCTCGCCGTCGGCGTACCGGCCCTGGTACAGCGCGATGATCCCGCGGTCGTTGGACGCCCAGCAGCTGGGCAGCCGGTCTCCGGCCTCGCGGGCCAGCCGCGTGGCCTGGCGGGCCTCGGCGTCGGCCTCGTCGGACCGCCCGCTGATCAGCAGGACGTTGGTGAGCGTCGTCCGGGCCCGGCCCTCGGCCCAGGGGTCCGCGGCGCCCTGCGCCGCGTCGCGGATGGCGCGGGCGGCGGACTCGTACTGCTTGGAGTTCGCACCGGACTCCGCCAGGTCCTTGGCGGCCCACAGCAGGTCGACGGCGCGCCGCAGCACATCGCCGCCCCGGCCCTGGCCACCAGGGCCCCCACCCTCACCCCCACCCTCACCCCCACCGGCTGCCGCTGCCTGCCGGACGCACGCCAGCAGCGGGTTCGCCTCGGCGTAGAGCCAGTCGAGCGCGGCGTGCCGGTCGGCGAAGGACAGGCCCGGATACCGGGTCGGGGACAGGTGCGCGACCAGGCGGTCCCCGGGGCGCTCCAGGGCGTAGACCTCCGCGGCCGTGGCGAGGTAGAAGTCCAGCAGCCGGGAGAGGGCCGCGTCCCGTTCGGCCGGGGGCTGCTCGTCGCGTTCGGCGCACGCACGCGCGTAGAGCCGTACGAGGTCGTGGTACCGGTAGCGACCGGGGGCTGCCGACTCCAGGAGGGAGCAGTCGACCAGGGCCTCGAGCAGGTCCTCGGTCTCGTGCTCCGGGAGGTCCAGCAGGGCGGCGGCCGCGGCGAGCGAGACGTCCGGGCCGTCGGCGAGCCCGAGCAGCCGGAACGTGCGCGCCTGGGCGGGTTCGAGCTGGCCGTAGCCCAGCTCGAAGGTGGCCTTGACGGCCAGGTCGCCCGCCTGGAGCTCGTCCAGGCGGCGCCGCTCGTCGGCGAGCTTGGCCGCGAGCACGGACACGGTCCAGGTGCGGCGCGCGGCCAGTCGGGAGGCGGCGATCCGGATGGCGAGCGGCAGGAAGCCGCAGGCGCCGACGACGTCGAGGGCGGCCTGCCGCTCGGCGCCGACGCGTTCCTCGCCGACGATGCGGGTGAAGAGCTGGAGCGCCTCGTCGGGGCTCATCACGTCGAGGTCGACGAGGTGGGCGCCGGCCAGGCCGGCCATCCGGATGCGGCTGGTGACCAGCGCGGCGCAGCCCGCGGTGCCGGGCAGCAGCGGACGCACCTGGGCGGCGTCGCGGGCGTTGTCGAGGAGGACGAGCACGCGGCGGCCGTCGAGGGTGGAGCGGTAGAGCGCGGCGCGCTCGGCGGCGGAGTCGGGGATCGCGGTGTCGGGTGTGCCGAGGGCGCGCAGGAACGAGCCGAGGACGGCTTCCGGTTCGGCGGCCCGGTGGTCGGTTCCCTGGAGGTCCACGTACAGCTGGCCGTCGGGGAAGTGCGGGCGGGCGGCGTGCGCGACGTGCACGGCGAGCGTGGTCTTGCCGACGCCGCCGATGCCGGCGAGCGCGGAGACCGCCATGACCTGCCCGTCTGTGCTCGCGGCGGACAGGATCTCGCTGAGTTCGGAGACGAAGGCGGCACGTCCGGTGAAGTCCGGCACGGTCGCGGGGAGTTGGGCGGGTCGCACGGGGATGGGTGCGGCGGGTGTGGCCGGTTCGGCGACGCGGGCCAGTTCGGCGTCGGCGCGCAGGATCCGCCCCTGGAGCTCGGAGAGCTCGGGGCGCGGGTCGACGCCGAGTTCCTCGGCGAGCAGGCGGCGGGTGTCGGCGTACACGGCGAGGGCTTCGGCCTGCCTGCCGCTGCGGTAGAGGGCGAGCATGAGGAGTTCGCGCAGCCGCTCGCGCAGCGGGTGCGCGGCGGTCAGGGCGGTCAGTTCGGAGACGGCCTCGGCGTGGCTGCCGACTTCGAGGTCGAGGTCGAGGCGGGTTTCGAGCAGCTGGAGCTGCCATTCGGCGAGGCGGGTGCGCTCGGTCTCGGCGTACGGGCCGGGGACGCCGGCGAGGGGTTCGCCGTCCCACAGGTCGAGGGCGCGGTTGAGCAGGGTGCGGGCCTGGCCGCGGTTCCCGCCGGCGCGGGCCTTCTCGGCGGCGGCGGCGATCTCACGGGCGACGCCGAGGTCGAGGGCGGCGGGGGAGACGCGGATCGCGTAGCCGCCGGACTCGCTGACGAGGACCCCGGGGGCGAGGACCTTGCGCAGTCGGGAGGCGTACGTACGGATGGCCGCGAGGGCCTGGGAGGGCGGGTCCTCGCCCCAGATGGCGTCGATGAGCTCGGGTGCGGTGGCGGTGCGGCCGTCGCGGAGCAGGAGGGCGGCGAGGAGGGCGCGCTGCTGGGGGGAGCCGGGGGCGAGCAGTTCGCTGCCGATCCAGGCGCGTACGGGTCCGAGCACGGCGAACCGCACTCCGTCCGACGCGGCAGCCGTACCGGCGTCCGTAGGGGTGCCGGCGTCAGTAGAGGTGCCGGCATCCGTGCTGGCATCCGTGCTGGCATCCGTGCTGGCATCCGTACCGGCATCCATGCCGGTGACCGGCGCAGTGACCGGCGCAGTGACCGGCGCAGTGACCGGCGCAGTGTCCGGCGCAGTGTCCGGCGCGGCGACCGGTGTCCCGACCTCGGGGTGTTTCCGCTGCTGCGGAATGGGCGGTATGCCGTCCATCCGGTTCCCCCCTTGCCTTCCGTTACGGCGTGCGCACGGTCAGTCTGCCCTGTCTCGGGCGGGTGCGTCAGCCCGGGAGGGGCAGGGCGCACAGGGGCACGGCGTCCCTTCCGCTCCCCGTCCGCTCTCTGTCCGCCATCGGTCCGCCCTCCGTCCGGTCACCGCAGACTAGCTGACGGTTCGTCAGATCGACGCTACCGTGGTCGTCATGGAGACCTTCCCGAAGATAATCTCGGTGGACGACCACACGGTTGAGCCTCCCCACGTCTGGCGGGACCGGCTCCCGTCCAAGTACGCCGACGTCGCCCCGCGCGTCGTGCGGGCACCGCTCAAGGAAATGACCTTCATGGGCGGCAGGTTCGCGCCCGTGATGGGCGCGCAGGGCGACGACGGTCCGATCGGCGACTGGTGGGTCTACGAGGACCTGCACCGCCCGCTCACCCGCCTCGACACGGCCGTCGGCTACGACCGCGACGAGATCAAGCTGGAAGTCATCACCTACGAGCAGATGCGCCCGGGGTCCTTCTCCGTACCCGAGCGGCTCGCGGACATGGACGTCAACCACGTCCAGTCGGCCCTCTGCTTCCCCACCTTCCCGCGCTTCTGCGGCCAGACCTTCACCGAGGCGCGGGACCGCGAGCTGGGACTGCTCGGCGTACGGGCGTACAACGACTGGATGGTGGAGGAGTGGTGCGGGCCCGAGGCGCACGGCCGCCTCATCCCGCTCACCCTGATCCCGCTGTGGGACGCCCGCCTCGCCGCCGCCGAGGTGCGCCGCAACGCCGCCCGCGGGGTCCGTGCCGTCGCCTTCTCCGAGATCCCGCCCCACCTGGGGCTGCCGTCCATCCACACGGACGAGTGGGACCCGTTCCTGGAGGCCTGCAACGAGACCGGCACGGTCATCGCCATGCACATCGGCTCCTCCTCCAAGATGCCCTCGACCTCGGCGGACGCGCCGCCCGCCGTAGGCTCGACCATCACCTTCGCCAACTGCTGCTTTTCGATGACCGACTGGCTGATGAGCGGCAAGTTCGAGCGCTTCCCCAACCTGAAGATCATGTACGCGGAGGGCCAGATCGGCTGGATCCCGTACATCCTGGAGCGCGCGGACGTGGTCTGGGAGGAGAACCGCGGCTGGGGCGGTGTCGCGGACAAGGTGCTCCGCCCGCCGTCCGAGCTGTTCGCCGAGCACGTCTACGGCTGCTTCTTCGACGACGCGTTCGGCCTGAAGAACCTGGACTCGATCGGCGTCGGCAACGTCCTCTACGAGACGGACTACCCGCACTCGGACTCGACCTGGCCGAAGTCCCGCGAGGTCGGCGAGGCCCAGATGGGCCACCTGGACGCCGGGGTCGTCGACCGGATCGTCCGCCGCAACGCCATCGACCTGCTGGGCCTGACCCCGGACGGTCTCTGGGCGGGACCGGGCGCGTAAGGGGCGTGGAGCACGTGTGCGGCCGCATGCGCGGACGCGCGGGTTCCCCGTCCTCCCGGCGGGACGGGGAACCCGCGGCCGTCTGCGTCGTCTACGCCAGCCGCGCCAGCCGCGCCGTCTACGCCGCCTGCAGCGCCAGCGTGGGTGACAGGCGGGCCGCGCGCACCGCGGGGTAGAGGCCCGCCACCGTGCCGATGGCGAGTGTGGCTGCGAAACCGCCCGTGACCGCCCACAGGGGCACCACCCACGGGAGGCCGGCGGAAGCCGCGTAGACCGCGACCGCCGCAGATCCCAGTCCGATGCCCGCCAGGCCGCCGAGGCCCGACAGGAGGAGGGACTCCGTCACGAACTGGATGCGGACCTGGCCCTTGGTCGCGCCCAGGGAACGCCTCAGGCCGATCTCGTGGCGTCTCTCCAGCACCGAGATGATCATGGTGTTGGCCACGCCGACCCCGCCGACCAGCAGGGCGATGCCGCCCAGGCCCAGCAGCAGGGTGCTGAAGGCGCCCTCGGTGGCCGCCTTCGCCTGGAGCGCCGCCGACGGATCGGTGACGGCGACGTTGCGCGGGTTCTGCGGGTTCACCGTGGCCGGGATCAGGTCGCGGACCGACTGCACGGCGCCGTCCGCCGAGCGCTCGTACAGCGCCGTCGGATGCCCGTCGAAGTCCAGCAGCCGCTGCGCCGCGTCCCAGCCGACCAGGGCCGACCGCTCGATCTCCGGGGCCAGTGGTACGGGTTCCAGGATGCCGATCACCGTGAAGTACCGGCCGCCGATGAACACCTGCTGGCCCGGCTCCGTGATGCCCAGCCGCCGGGCCGAGACGTGGCCGAGGACGACGGAGGGGTAGCGGGACGTCGCGCCGTTGAGCCAGCTGCCGCTGCCGATCCGTGCCCGCAGGGTCTCCAGGAGCCGTTCCTTGGCGGCCTTGACCGCGATGCCTCCGGTCTCGTCCTCGGAGATGTTCTCGCTGCGCCGGACCGTGTGCGGGACGTCTCCGGTGGTGCCGATGCTCTCGACGCCCGCGAGGCGCCCCAGCATGCCGGGGGACTCCTTGGGCAGCTTCGTGTCGTCACCCGAGTACATCGACTCGCCAGGGGTCACCACCATCATGTTCGTCCCGAGCTTGTCGAGCTCCCGCAGCAGCTTGGCCTGGCTCGACGAGGAGATGCCGACGACGGCGATCATCGTCGCGATGCCGAGGGCGATGCCGAGGGCCGAGAGCACCACCCGTGCCGGGCGCGACCGCAGCCCGGCGGAGCCCACGTGCAGGACGTCGCGCGGGGACAGGCGCGCCAGGCGCAGCTGCCGGGCCCGGCGGCGGGACCCGCGCGCGGCCGGGCGGTCGCCGGCACCCGTCCCGTAGCCGCTCACGCCACCGCCCCGTTCCGGACGTCGGCGACGATCCGGCCGTCCCGGATCCGGACCTGCCGCGGCAGGCGCTCCGCGATGTCCTGGTCGTGCGTGATCACGGCGATGGTCGCGCCGTCCCGGTTGAGGTCGTGCAGCAGCTCCACGACCTGCTCGCCGGAGGCCGTGTCGAGTGCTCCCGTCGGCTCGTCGGCGAGCAGCAGGTCCGGTTCGCCCGCCACGGCCCGGGCGATCGCCACGCGCTGCTTCTGCCCGCCGGAGAGCTCGTGCGGGCGGTGCCGCATCCGGTCGCCCAGGCCCACCCGCTCCAGCGCCTCCGTGGCCCGCCGGTGCCGCTCGGCCCGCGAGAGGCCCGAGTACAGCAGGCCCTCGGCGACGTTGTCGACGGCGCTCACACCGGCGACCAGGTGGAACGACTGGAACACGAAGCCCACGTGCCGGGCCCGCAGGGCGGACAGCGCGCGGTCGGAGAGCGCGGCGACGTCGTGGCCGGCGACGGCGACCGTCCCGGCGGTGGGCCGGTCGAGCGTGCCCACGATGTGCAGGAGGGTGGACTTGCCGGAGCCCGACGGGCCGACGATGGCGAGGAGTTCGCCGCTCTCGACGGTCAGGTCCACTCCGCGCAGGGCGGCGACGCCGCCGGGGTACTCCTTGGTCACGGCGGTCAGTTCCACGACGCTCATGTCTGCGGCACCCCCACCTTCATGCCTTCCTTGAGCGCGCCGCCCTTCACCTCGACGCGCCCCTGGCCGAACATGCCGAGTTCGACCCTGACCTCGCGGGCCGTGCCGTTCTCCACGACCTGGACGCCGAAGCCCCCGCCGCTCAGCGCCAGCAGGGCGTTCACCGGTACGGACAGCACGTCCTTCGCCGTCTCGCCGGTGAGGCCGACCGACACCGGGGTCTGGTCGGGTGCCTCGACCTTGCCGGGGTCGGTGAAGGCGACGGTCACTTCGACCTTCGGCTTCTGGTCGCCACCCGCACCGCCTCCGCCCCCGCCCCCGATCGCGCCTCCGCCGTCCCCGCTCTTGGCGGTCCGGCCGATCGACTCGATGCGGGCCTTCGCCGAGGAGCCGTCGGGCAGGGTGACCGTCACCCGGTCGCCGACCTTCGCAGCCCCGGCCTGCGCCACGTCGAGCTTCACCCGCACCACGCGCTCGGTGGCGGTCAGCGTCAGCACCGGTTTCCCCGGCGCCGCCTGGTCGCCGACGGCGGAATCCGCCGACTGGACGCGCTGGGGCCCGGCCGCGAAGGCGATGTCCGCGGGGCCGATGCGGCCGGTCTGCTTCAGCTTGTGGGACTTCTGCCACCGCTTGACGGCCGCGACCGTGCCGGCGGTGAACTTGCCGTCGTCGGGGTCGAGACCGGTCCCGAAGCCGAGTGCCTGCATGTTCGCCTTGAGCTGCTTGATGTCCTCGCCCTTGTCGCCGGACTCCATGGTCCGGTACACGGGCGTCGAGCCGTACAGGAGCCGGACCGCGCGCCCGTTGACCTCGTACAGCCGGTCGTCCCGGCGGAGTTCGCTCCCCTCGCCCGCCACCCGGGTCAGCACGCCCTGGGTGCCGGGGTTGAGCTTGCGCTCCTCGGCGAAACCGAGCGTGCCGTCCACCTGGACGCCCGTACTGAGGTCGCCGCGGGTGACGGGCGCGGTCCCGGGCGGCAGGGCGCCGGTGTGGCGCTCGCTGCCGCCGTCGCGGTCGTCGCCGTCCCCGCCGAGCCGGGGCTGCGCGGTGACCACGTACCCGCCGCCGACGGCCACCAGGGCGGCCACGGCGGCGATGAGCAGTTTCCGCGGAGACCTCACCGGTTGTCCCCGGCGTTGCACTTCTCCAGCGCCTTCTTGAATTCCGCGTCCTTGCCCTCGGGTATGGACGGTGCCTGCATCATTCCGCCGTCCCACTTCGGGTCGGGGAGGTCGATTCCGTTCTTGCGCATGCACTGGACCCACTTGAGGTGGTCGTCCTTCTCCTGCTGCGTGGGGCCCTTGCCGCCGCCCCGGCCGGTACCGCTGCCGCAGGCCTCCAGGGCCTTCTGGACCTTCTTCGGGTCGGCGCCGCCGCCCAGGGTCATGGCCCGCGGGTCCTGGCCGGGCTTGGGGTCGGGGGCGTCGACGCCGTGCTTGCGCAGGCACTGGCGCAGCTTGAGCGCGGCGTCCGCGTCCGCACCGCCGCTGCCGCCGGCGTTCTGGCCGGAACCAGAGCCCGAACCAGAGCTCGAACCCGAACCCGAACCCGAACCCGAGCCCGTCCCGGAACCGTCCCCGCCGCCCGACTGGTCCGTGCAGGCGGTCACGAACAGCGCCAGGCCGGTCAGGGCCGCGGCCGTCGTCATGGTCACGGAGCGCTTCACCAGGTTCTCCTCTGCTGGGGGCGCCGGACGGAAGTGCCGGCGGCCGCAGCCTCGCCCGAAGAGCGGTTTCGTCTCCCTCACCGCGGACCTTTACAACGGCGAAACCTCCGCTTCGGGTAGAGAGGACGGCATGCGTGTTCTGGTGGTGGAGGACGAGGAATTCCTCCGGGAGATGATCGCCGAAGGGCTTCGGCGGGACGCCCTGGCCGTGGACGAGGCGGGCGACGGCCCGGAGGCCCTGCGGCGCCTGCGCCTGGGCGAGTACGACGTGATCGTCCTCGACCGCGACCTGCCAGGCCTGCACGGGGACGAGGTGTGCCGCCAGGTCGTCCGGGAGCGCCTGCCGACGCGCGTCCTGATGCTCACCGCCTCCGGCACCGTCCGCGACCGGGTCGAGGGCCTGGGCCTCGGTGCCGACGACTACCTCACCAAGCCGTTCGCCTACGACGAGCTGCTCGCCCGCGTCCTGGCCCTCGGGCGCCGTACGCGCCCCGCCCTGCCGCCGGTCATCGAGGCCGGCGGCGTCGTCGTGGACACGGCCCGGCGCACCGCGGCCCGCGACGGCCGCCGGCTGTCCCTGTCCCGCAAGGAGTTCGCCGTCCTGGAGGCGCTGGTGCGGGCCGAGGGTGCCGTGGTCAGCAGCGACGACCTGATCGAGCAGGTGTGGGAAGAGGACACCAGCTACTCCACGAACGCCGTCCGGGTGACCCTCAGCAAGCTGCGGGCCAAGCTCGGCGAACCGCCCGTGGTCGAGACCGTGCCGGGCTCGGGCTACCGGATCGCCGGGTGATGCCGGGCAGCGAGCGCCTCCGGCTGACGGCCCTGTACGGCGGTCTGCTGCTCCTCGCGGGCGGCGGGCTCGTCGCGCTGGTGAACGTACTGGTCCGGGACGGTCTCGCCGCGAGCATGAGCGGGGTGGTGCGGACCGTGAGCCCCGCCTACACCGGTCAGCCCACCGAAGGGCAGAAGGTCTGGCGCGATCCCGTACCGGCGCAGACGCTGCCGCCGGGCTGGCAGATGACGCCGGAGAAGCTCAAGCAGTACGCCTTCACGCAGAACGTCTCGGATGCGGTGACGGAGGCCGCCCAGGACCGGCTGCTGGTGGTTTCGCTGATCGCGCTCGCGGTCTTCGCCGTGCTGTCGGCGGGGCTGGCCTGGTGGATGGCCGGCCGCGTGCTGCGCCCGGTGGGAGTCATCACCGAGCAGGCGCGCCGGCTGTCGGGCGAGAACCTGCACGAGCGGATCGGGCTGAAGGCGCCGCCGGGAGAGCTGAAGCGGCTGGCGGACACCTTCGATGCGATGCTCGGGCGGATGGAGCAACTGGTCGGTGCGCAGCGCCGGTTCGCCGCGAACGCCGCCCACGAACTGCGTACGCCGCTGGCGGTCCAGCGGGCCGCGGCCGAGATCGGGCTGGCGGGGAATCCCGGCCCGGAGCGTGTGGCCCGGATCCGGGCCAAGCTGCTGGACGTCGCGCGGGACAGCGAGCAGCTGATCGAGGGGCTGTTGCTGCTGGCCGTGTCCGAAGAGGGGCTGGAGTCGGCGGAGCGGGTCGCGCTGGACGAGGTGGTCGCGCGGGAGCTGGACGCGTGCGGGGAGGCGGCCGGTCTGCAGCTGGAGCGCGACCTCGCTCCGCTCGCGGTGCGGGGCGAGCCGGTGCTGCTGGGCCACCTCGTGCGCAATCTGGTCGCCAACGCCGTCCGGTACAACCGCGAGGGCGGCCGGGTCGCGGTGTCCACGGGCCCCGGCGGGCTGATCGTGTCGAACACCGGCCCGGTGATCCCGCCCGAGGACGTGCCCAGGCTCCTCGAGCCCTTCCGCCGCGGTGCGGAGCGCCGTCACGCTCCCGGCGAGGGTGCGGGCCTGGGCCTGTCGCTGGTGGTGTCGATCGCACGCGCCCACGGTGCGCAGCTGTCCGCCACCGCCAACCCGGCTCCGGGCGGCGGCCTGACGGTCCGCCTCGGTTTCCCGCCCGAAGGGGACGCCGGGAGCTGACCGGCCCGTCCCGGCCCGTCCCGGCGCGCCCCGCCTCAAGACCCCCCGCCTCAAAGCCCCCGCCTCATAGCCCCCCGCCTCAGCGCACGAGGCCGAAGTGGACCGGCGTCTGGGCGGTGTCGCCGAGGAGGGTGGGCAGTTGGGGCGGCCACAGGGGCTGGCGCGTGACGGCGAGGCGGTTCAGCGGCCACCAGCGCCAGTGGGCGTCGGGGGATTCCGGGACGGGCTCCCGGTGCGGGCCGGCGGTGATGAAGATGTGCTCGCGCTGGCGTACGGGGACGCCCTGATGGGTGAAGTCGTGCTCCCAGGTGCACAGAAGCCGTTCGGGGGCCAGATCGGTCCAGCCCGTCTCCTCGCGCAGTTCGCGCAGGACGCACTCCTCGGGGCTCTCGCCGGGGTCGAGGCCGCCGCCCGGCGGAAGCCAGTGCAGGCCGACTTCGACGTTGTGGGAGCGGAAAAGGAAGACGGAGCCGTGAGGCGAGACGATGACGATGCGTGCTGCTTCTCGTGGTGTCCGCATCAGGGAAGGGTAGACACGCAGCCCCGGGTGGTTCAACGCTAAATTGACGAGAAAGGGCTATGTGTACGGTTTGTGTCGATGAGTAAGCATGCCCAGAAGCGTACGCGCCCCCGCCTCACCCGCCGCGGGCGGCTGGTCTACACGGCCGCCGCCGGGGCGGCCCTCGTGGCGGCCACCGGCTGGGCGTACGCCGTCCAGGACGGGGGCCGGCCGCAGCTCTCGGCCCAGCTGGGCGGCGACAGCCGCAACACCGAGTCCGGGCAGGGCGCTGTGGCGGAGGCCGGTGGCGGCCGTGAGGGCCACGGCGGCCGGGGTGTGCACCGGTCCCGCCGGATCCCCGACATCAGCGACGCGACCCGGGCCGCGATCCCGAAGGACTCGCGGCAGGTCGTTCTGGTCACGGGCCGGAGCAAGGACTCGTCGTACGCGACCGTGACGCTCTACAGCCGCGACGAGGGCTCGCAGGACTGGGTGCCGGGCGACAGCTGGCCCGCGCGCAACGGTGCCAAGGGCTGGTCGGCGCACCGCACCTACGGCGGTCTCCAGTCGCCGGTCGGGGTGTTCTCCCTCACGGACGCGGGCGGGCTGCTGGCCAGGCCGCCCGGGACGAAGCTGCCGTACGACCGCGCGGGCGCGTTCACGGCGACCGGGCGCGGGGTGGAGGGCGAGTCCCTGGCGGGATCCTTCGACTACGTCGTCGCCATCGACTACAACCGCAGGCCCGGTACCTCGCCGCTGGACCCGGTCAAGCCGGAGGGGGAGGCGAAGGGCGGCAACATCTGGCTGCACGTCGACCACGACGGGCCTTCGCAGGGCTGTGTCGGGATTCCGAAGCCGGCCATGAAGAAGGTCCTCCAGACACTCGATCCGGCCCTCCGGCCCGTCGTCGTGATGGGCCCCGCCGGCCACTGACCGCCGCGACCGCTCGTGCGCGCCTTCCGCGACCGGTCCTGCCGCGACCCTTGCCTGACGATCCGTCAGGTATGACGATGGGCTCCTCGGAATCCATATGACTAATCGTCAGGTGAGGGCCTCATGGCGCGTGTGTTTCCGGAAGGCCGGCTGGTCTACGGGATGCAGCTTCCCGTCCAGTCGCAGAGTTCCATCTACGCCGAGCCCTGGGAGGCCGGGGCCGGTCCGCAGGACCTCGTGGAGATCGCACGGGCCGCCGACCGGGCCGGGTTCGGCTACCTGGCCTCCTGCGACCACGTCGCCATCCCGCGGCGGCTCGCCGGGGCGATGAGCACCGTCTGGTACGACCCGGTGGCCACCCTGGCCTTCCTGGCCGCGGCCACCGAGCGCGTACGCCTGCTCAGCCACGTGGCGATCGTCGCGCTGCGGCACCCGCTGATCAGTGCCAAGCAGTACGCGACCCTCGACCACCTCTCCGGCGGACGGCTGATCCTCGGCGTCGGCGCCGGGCACGTGCAGGAGGAGTTCGAGGTCCTCGGTGTGGACTTCGAGCGCCGCGGGGCCGTGCTCGACGAGTGCCTCGACGCGCTGCGGGCCGCGCTCGGCCCGGAGGAGTTCCCCGAGTTCGAGGGCGGCCGGTTCGCCTTCAGGGACCTCGGGCAGCTCCCGCGCCCGGCGCAGCAGCGGGTCCCGGTGTGGGTGGGCGGATCCTCGCCCGCGGCCGTGCGCCGGGCCGCCGTCCGAGGTGACGGCTGGCTCCCGCAGGGCGACCCGCGCGACAAGCTGCCCGCGCAGATCGCGCGGATCCGGCAGCTGCGCGCCGAGGCCGGGGTCGGGACGCCCGTCGAGATCGGGGCGATCACCGAGGCGCTGTACGTGGGCGAGCCGGGCTGGGACACCGGCCGCCGCACGCTCACGGGCAAGCCGGAGGCGCTCGCCGAGTCGCTGCGCGGCTACGCGGAGCTCGGCGTGGACCAGATCCAGGTGCGCTTCCGCAGCCGCGACCTGGGCGAGCTGGTCGACCAGATCGCCGCCTTCGGCGCCGAGGTCGCGCCGCACCTCAACGACTAGCCGCACCTCAACGACCAGGAGGTACGTCATGGGCAAGCTGGACGGGCGCGTCGTCGTCATCACCGGGGCGGCGCGCGGCCAGGGCGAGCAGGAGGCCCGTCTCTTCGCGGCCGAGGGGGCGAAGGTGCTCCTCGGCGACGTGCTGGATGCGCAGGGCGAGGCGGTTGCGAAGGAGCTGGGCGCGGACCGGGCCCGGTACGTGCACATGGACGTGAGCCGCGAGGAGGACTGGGCGGCGGCGATCGCGGCGGCGAAGGAGAGCTTCGGCGCCGTCGACGGGCTGGTCAACAACGCCGGCATCCTGCGCTTCAACGAGCTGACCTCGACCCCGCTGGCGGAGTTCCAGGAGGTGGTGCAGGTCAACCAGGTCGGTGCGTTCCTGGGGATCAAGAGCGTCGCGCCCGAGATCGAGGCGGCCGGGGGCGGGACCATCGTCAACACGTCCTCGTACACCGGGCTGACGGGCATGGCCTACGTGGGGGCGTACGCGGCCACGAAGGCGGCGATCGTCGGCCTGACCCGGGTCGCGGCGCTGGAGCTGGCGTCGCGCAACATCCGGGTCAACGCGATGTGCCCGGGTGCCGTGGACACCCCGATGGCGAATCCGGGGCTGCTGGATCCGGAGAACCTGACCGACGAGGCCAGGGACGCCATGGCGGAGCTCTACAAGCGCGTCGTGCCGATGGGCCGGGTCGGCCGCCCGGAGGAGGTCGCGAAGCTCGCCCTCTTCCTGACCGGCGAGGACTCCTCGTACATCACCGGTCAGCCGTTCGTCGTCGACGGTGGCTGGATGGCCGGCGTGAGCATCCTCTAACCCGTTTCTGATGGGGTGTCAGGTATTGACGCCCCCACTGCTCGGTGGAACAGTCGACGCATCGAATCTGACGGGACGTCAGAAACTTAAGGATGGTGAACCCCCTTGGAATTCGGGCTCTTCGTGCAGGGATACGTGCCTGAGGCGCGTTCCAAGGTCGACCCCGCGGCGGAGCACAAGGCGCTGATCGAGGAGACCGAGTACGTCATCCAGGCCGACAAGTCCGGGTTCAAGTACGCCTGGGCCTCGGAACACCACTTCCTGGAGGAGTACTCGCACCTGTCGGCGAACGAGGTCTTCCTCGGCTACCTCGCCCACGCCACCGAGCGCATCCACCTCGGCTCGGGCATCTTCAACCCGCTCGCGCCCGTGAACCACCCGGTCAAGGTGGCCGAGAAGGTCACCATGCTCGACCACCTCTCCAAGGGCCGCTTCGAGTTCGGCACCGGCCGCGGCGCGGGCAGCCACGAGATCCTCGGCTTCCTCCCCGGCATCACGGACATGAACCACACCAAGGAGATCTGGGAGGAGACCATCGCGGAGTTCCCCAAGATGTTCCTCCAGGAGGAGTACGAGGGGTTCCAGGGCAAGCACTGGTCGCTGCCGCCGCGCAAGATCTTCCCCAAGCCGTACGGCAAGGCCCACCCGGCCATGTGGTACGCCGCCGGCTCCCCGTCCTCGTACGCCATGGCCGCGAAGAAGGGCCTCGGCGTCCTCGGCTTCAGCGTCCAGAAGGTCTCCGACATGGAGTGGGTGCTGGAGCAGTACAAGACCGCCATCCAGGAGGCGAAGGCCATCGGCGCGTTCGTCAACGACAACGTCATGGTCACCTCGACGGCGATCTGCGCCGAGACCCACGACAAGGCCGTCGAGATCGCGGTCAATGCCAACATGAACCGCTTCCAGTCGCTGGTCTTCCGCTACCACGACACCTTCCCGCGGCCCGAGGCGATCCCGCAGTGGCCCGAGACGCTGCCCGAGTACAACGCCGAGATCATCGAGCTGCTGATCGCCGAGGAACTGCTCATCTGCGGCGACCCGTCCGAGGTCCTCGCCCAGTGCAAGCGCTGGGAGCAGGCCGGCGCCGACCAGCTCTCCTTCGGCCTGCCGACCGGGGTGTCGCACGAGGACACGATGACCACCATCAAGCTCCTCGGCGAGCACGTGATCCCGAAGATCGACACGGACCCGGTCCACCGCACGACCCGCTTCCGCGAGGCCGCCGACGTCTGAGCGGTACTCGAAGGAAGGGGGGCGGCGTCTTCCCGGACCGCCGCCCCGCACCGGCCCCGGCCGGAGGTCATGCCGAGGCCGCGGCCGGCCCGGCGACCTCCGGCCGGGGCGAATCCGGGTCTGGGCTTGGCGGGCTGAGATTGCCCGCAGGGCAGTCTCAGCCCCGCCGGCGTTTGAGGCGCGGGGTCCGGGGCGGAGCCCCGGGGGGGGGGGGGGGGGGGGGGGGGGGGGGGGGGGAGGAGGGCGGGGGGGGGGGGGGGGGGGGGGGGGGGGGGGGGGGGTGCGGGAAGGACTGTCGGGTGGGTGAACACCAAGGGCAAGGGGGCGCA
>NZ_JBVJWO010000004.1:192914-296037 GCF_055602345.1 Streptomyces sp. NPDC037401 | reverse complement strand
GGCAGTGCGACTCCCCCCCTCCCCTCCCGTCGGTGTGTGGGGGTCGGCCAGCCCTCCCCCCCCCCCCCCCCCCAGCGGCGCCGCTGCCGCGCGACCGAGTACCGCAACGCAACGGAGAAGGGACGTCATGCTCGACCACTTGATCAAGGGCGCGACCGTCGTGGACGGCACCGGCACCCCCGCCCGCGTCGCAGACGTCGGCATCCGCGACGGGCGGATCGTCGTCGTCGCCGCGCCCGGGACCGTCACGGAAGAGGCCCGCACCAGCGAGGACGCCACCGGGCTGGTCCTCACCCCCGGCTTCGTCGACCCGCACACCCACTACGACGCCCAGCTCTTCTGGGACCCGTACGCCACCCCTTCGATGAACCACGGGGTCACCACCGTCGCCGGCGGCAACTGCGGATTCACGCTGGCCCCGCTCAACCCGGCCCGCCCAGAGGACGCCGACTACACGCGCCGCATGATGAGCAAGGTCGAGGGCATGGCCCTCAAGGCACTCGAAGAGGGCGTCGACTGGTCCTGGCACACCTTCGGCGAGTACCTCGACGCCCTGGAGGGGCGGATCGCCGTCAACGCGGGCTTCATGGTCGGCCACTGCGCCCTGCGCCGCCACGTCATGGGCGAGGACGCCGTCGGCGGGCAGCCCACCCCCCAGCAGCTCCAGCAGATGCTGGACCTCTTCCACGACGCCATGGCGGCCGGCGCCTGGGGCCTGTCCACCACCCAGTCCGCCACCCACTCCGACGGCGACGGCGCACCCGTCGCCTCCCGGCACGCCGGCCCCGAGGAGCTGCTCGCCCTCTCCCGCGCGGTGGCCGAACACGAAGGCACCCAGCTGGAGGCCATCGTCGCCGGCTGCCTCGACCAGTTCTCGGACGAGGAGATCGACCTCTTCGTGGAGATGAGCGCCGCCGCCGGCCGGCCCCTGAACTGGAACGTCCTCACCATCGACGCGGCCGTCCCCGAGCGCGTCCCCCGCCAGCTGATCCCCAGCGAACGGGCCCGCAAGGCCGGCGGCCGGATCGTCGCGCTGACCATGCCGATCCTCACGCCCATGAACATGTCGCTGGGCACCTTCTGCGCGCTCAACCTCATCCCCGGCTGGGGCGAGGTCCTCGGCCTGCCCCTGCCCGAGCGGATCGCCAAGCTCCGCGACCCGTCCGTACGGGCCGAGATGCTGCGCCGCGCCGACAGCAAGGAGGCCGGCGTCTTCCGGCGCCTCGCCCACTTCGGCCGGTACGTCATCGGCGACACCTACAGCCGCGAGAACGAGGGCCTGTCCGGCCGGGTCGTCAAGGACATCGCCGCCGAGCGAGGCCAGGACGACTTCCAGTGCCTGGTCGAGATCTGCGCCAACGACGACCTGCGGACCGTGCTGTGGCCCATGCCCACGGACAACGACCCCGACAGCTGGGCGCTGCGCGCCGAGACCTGGCAGCACGAGGACGTCATGCTCGGCGGCTCCGACGCCGGCGCGCACCTGGACCGGATGTGCGGCGCCCCGTACACCACCCGCTTCCTCGGGGACTGCCTGCGCGGCCGCAAGCTGGTCCCGCTGGAGCAGGCGGTACGGATGCTCACCGACGATCCCGCGCAGCTCTTCGGGCTGCGCGAGCGCGGCCGGATAGCCGAGGGCTGGCACGCGGACCTGGTGCTCTTCGACCCCGAGCGGATCGAGGCCGGGCCCGCGACGCTCGTGCACGACCTGCCCGGCGACAGCCCGCGGCTGGACGCGAAGGCGATCGGCATCGTGTCGGTGCGCGTCAACGGCGTCGAGACGATCCGCGACGACCGGGTGACCGGCGCGGTGCCGGGCACCGTGCTCCGCTCCGGTCGCGACACGAGGACGGTGAGCACCCGATGAGCGGCACGCCCCAGCGGTTGTACGTCGGCGGCGAGTGGGTGGAGCCGGCGGGCGGGCACTACGAGGTCGTCGACCCGGCGGACGAATCGGTCGTCGGGCTCGCCCCGGAGGCCTCGCGCGAGCAGGTGCAGGAGGCGGCGCGGGCGGCCCGGGAGGCCTTCGAGGGCTGGTCGCGTACGGCGCCCGAGGAGCGGGCCGCGATCCTGGACCGGGCCGCGGACGTCATGCAGCGCGAGTTCGAGCCGTGGACGCGGCTCGCGCAGGCGGAGACCGGCGCGCCGACCGGCATCGCCCGCGGGATGCAGGTCGGGGTGGGCGTGGCCCGCTTCCGGCGGTACGCGAAGGGCGCGCTGGAGCCGGTGGAGCGCGGGCTGCCGCCGCAGGTCACCGAGGCCGGCCCGATGGGGAAGGCGAGCGTGCTGGGCGCGCTGGAGGTGCGCCAGCCGGTCGGCGTGGTCACGTGCATCACCTCGTACAACAACCCGTGGGCGAACCCCGCGGGCAAGGTCGCCCCCGCGCTGGCCATGGGCAACACCGTGGTGGTCAAGCCCGCGCCGCAGGATCCGCTGTCGGTGTTCAAGATGGCGCAGGCCCTGCACGAGGCCGGGGTCCCGGCAGGTGTCGTCAACGTCGTCAACGGCCGGTCGGTGGCCGTCGGCGAGGCCGCCGTCGACTCGCCGGACGTCGACATGGTGTCCTTCACCGGCTCCACCGCCGTCGGCCAGAAGATCGCCGAGGTGTGCGGGCGGTCGATGAAGCGGCAGCTGATGGAGCTGGGCGGCAAGGGGGCGGCGGTCGTCTTCGAGGACTTGGACGACGCGGGCCTCACCGCGGCCGTGATGGGCATCGGCACGACCTTCTCCTTCTACAGCGGTCAGATCTGCACGGCGCCGACCCGGGTGCTCGTGCAGCGCGCGGTCCACGACGCGCTGCTCGAGAAGCTCACGGGCTACCTGGCCTTCATGAAGGTCGGCGAACCTTCGGTCCCGGGCACGGTCGTCGGCCCGGTGATCTCGGCGGCGCACCGCGACCGCGTCGAGTCGTACGTCGAGCTGGGCAGGAAGGAAGGCGCCCGGATCGTCGCGGGTGGCGAGCGCCCGGCCGTCCGCGCGGACGGCAAGGGCTTCTACGTGGCCCCGACGCTGCTGGCCGACTGCACCAACGACATGCGGGTGGTGCGGGAGGAGATCTTCGGCCCGGTGGTCGCGGTGGTCCCCTTCGACACGGAGGAGGAGGCGGTGGCGCTGGCCAACGACAGCGACTTCGGCCTGCTCAGCTACGTGTGGTCGGGTGACGTGTCGCGGGCCTTCCGGGTGGCGCGGCGGCTGCGCTCGGGCGGGGTCGGCGTGAACACGATCGGCCGGAACATGGAGGCCCCCTTCGGCGGGTTCAAGCGGTCGGGCGTGGGCCGGGACGTGGGCTCGTACGCCCTGCACGCGTACAGCGAGATGCAGTCGATCGTGTGGACGACCTGACCGCCGCCCGGAGGCGGTACGTCAGCCGGCGTCCAGGGAGAACCCGGCCTCTCCCTGGACCCGGCCGTTGACCTGGAGCTGCACCAGGTGCTCGCCGGAGTGGTAGCGGCGGGTGGTGATCGGCTTGAAGGAGTGGCGGCGGGTACCGGTGAGCCGCTCGCCCGGGGCCAGGGGGCGCGTGGCGAGCTTGAAGACCTTCGGGGTCCGGGAGCCGTTCGCCTTCACGTGGTGGATGACGTAGTCGACGACCAGCTCGGCGGGCGCGTCGCCGGTGTTGGTGACGGCGTAGTCGAAGACCAGGTACTCGCCGACCGCGACGTGCGGGGTGCTCACGACGGGCCCCCGCACCTCGACCGGCACGTCCGGGGAGTGCCCCAGCAGGGTCAGGGCGTCGGCGCGCCCCGCCTTGATCAGGGTGCGCAGCCCGTGCCGGACGGTGCGGTCGGTGGTGCCGTCGGCCGCGGGCGCCGCCAGCCAGCCCGCGGCGATCCCGACGGCCAGCTCTGGGTGGTCGCGGCTGATGTCGTTGAGGTGGTTGGAGACGGACCGGCGGACGTAGTCGGAGGCGTCGCGGTAGAGCGCGTCCAGCAGCGGCCGGGCGGGCCTCGGGTCGGCGATGAACGCGGGCAGCTGCGGGGCCCACGGCAGCCGCGGCCGGGTGCCCTCGCTGGCGAGGCGGCGCACGTGCGGGTCCGGGTCGGCGGTCCAGCCCGATATCACGGCCAGGGCCCGCTGCGGATCGGCGCGCAGGAAGGGCCGTACGGCCGACTCGGCGGTCAGCCGCGGGGTCAGGTCGTGCAGCAGCGCGAGCCCGGCCTCGAACGCGGATCCGCCCTGGTGGAGGGCGCGCACCGCCACGGCCTCGTTGACGGGGCAGGTCATCCAGCCGTCGAACCCCGGGTCGGCGAGGGCGCCGCGCACGACGGCCTCGAAGCCGGTCCAGTCGTCGGGGAGGTCGGTGAGGACGGCGTCGCGGACGGCCGCGACGCGGGTGCTGAACGACAGCCCGTCGAGGGCGGGGGCGTGCGCGAGGGCCCGCAGCGCGGGGGCGGGGGGACCGGAGAGGCGTCCGGAGACGTGACCTGAGAGGCGTCCGGAGAGGTGACCGGCCAGTTCTCCGACGGTGTGGGCGCTGAGGAGTTCGTCCGCGGTGGGCATGTGCCCAGTGTGTCGAGCGGCACTGACAACGGGCCCGCACGACCGGATCCGTCGGTGGCGGGCGCGGGCACGGTGCAGAAGGACCGCCCGGCCCCTCCGAGCGGCGCGATCCGGCCGAAACCGGGTGGGCCAAATATTGACCCGGAAAGTTTTGAATGGTGCAAAACGGACACGGCTGCGGTTTCCGTCTAGCGGAAGCGGAGGGGCGGGCTCGTCGAAACGACGACCGGCGCGCTTGTGAACCTTTCATTGCGTGATCGTTAAGTCTCTCGACCTCAAGGTTCCAAGGGGTTTTGCGAGTCCGGTATGCGGACTTGACTCCTCCGGATATGGAAACCGCAGCGTCTACCGTCTCGACCCATGACACAGCTGGACGTACGGCAGCAGGCCGGAGACACGGTAAGCGGCGTCGCCGAGGGCGGCGACTATCGCGGCAAGGGCCTCGGCAAGGGCTCCGTAGGCCTCGTGGGAAGTGCCGTGATCGGCATCTCGACCGTCGCCCCCGTGTACTGCCTCACCTCGACCCTCGGGTCCACCGCAGGCGAGGTCGGCCTGCAGATGCCGGCCGTCTTCCTCGCCGGCTTCCTCCCCATGCTGCTGGTCGCCTTCGCGTACCGCGAGCTCAACAAGGCCATGCCGGACTGCGGCACCTCCTTCACCTGGACGGTCAAGGCCTTCGGCCCCCGCGTCGGCTGGATGTGCGGCTGGGGCCTCGTGATCGCCACGATCATCGTCCTCTCGAACCTGGCCGGCGTCGCCACCTCGTACTTCTGGCTGCTCGCCGGGGAGATCACGAACAACCCGTCGATCGCCGCCCTGGACGACAACAAGCTCGTCCACATCAGCACCTGCCTGCTGCTGATCGCCGTCGCGACCGCCATCAGCTACCGCGGCATGACCGCCACCAAGGGCGTCCAGTACGCACTCGTCGGCCTCCAGCTCGTCGTCCTCGGCCTCTTCATCGCCATGGCCTTCCAGAAGGCCTCCGCCGGCTCCTTCGACACCGGCCTGGACTTCTCCTGGTCCTGGATGAACCCCTTCGCCGTCGAGTCGATGGCCGCCTTCACCGCCGGCCTCTCCCTCTCGATCTTCATGTACTGGGGCTGGGACGCCTGCCTGGCCACCAACGAGGAGACCACCGGCTCCGCCAAGACCCCGGGCCGCGCCGCGCTCGTCGCCATGGTCGTCCTGGTCGGCTCGTACCTCGCCACCGGCGTCGCCGCGCAGATGGCCGTCGGCTCCGGCGACAAGGGCCTCGGCCTCGCCAACCCGGAGACCTCCGACAACGTCTTCGCCGCCCTCGCCGGCCCGGTCATGGGCCCGCTGCTCGGCATCCTGCTCTTCCTCGCGGTCCTCGCCTCCGCCACCGCCTCCCTGCAGACCACCTTCATCCCGGTGGCCCGCACGGTCCTGGCCATGTCCACGTACGAGGCCCTGCCGCCCAGCTACGCCAAGGTCCACCCGAAGTTCAAGACCCCGGGCCGCGCCACGGTCATGGCGGGCGTCGCGACCGGCGTCTTCTACACGGTCATGACCCTGGTCAGCGAGAACGTCCTCACGGACACGATCTTCGCCCTCGGCCTGATGATCTGCTTCTACTACTCGCTGACGGCCTTCGCCTGCGCCTGGTACTTCCGCAAGGAGCTCACGCGCTCCGGCAAGGACCTGCTCTTCAAGGGCGTCGCCCCGCTGCTCGGCGGCGTGCTCCTGGCGGCCGTCTTCTTCAAGACCCTCTACGACATGTGGGACCCGGCCTACGGCTCCGGCTCCACGGTCCTCGGCGTCGGCAGCGTCTTCGTCATCGGCGTCGGCCTGCTGGCCCTCGGCCTCGTCATCATGGTCATCACGGAGCGCCGCAGCCCGGCCTTCTTCCGCGGTGAGGTCCTGACCAAGGACACCCCGGCACTGGTGGTCGAAGACTAAGGACCCCAGACCCGCACCGCGCCGCCCGTCGCGCCACTCGATCCACTGTGCAGCCGGATGCCCGGTGCCGTTCGTTCCTCCGAACGGCACCGGGCATCCGCGTATCCGCGGACCGGTGGTGACCCGTGCTGACCGGTGTCGTTGATCCCGGCATGAAGCCCTTGAAGCCCACGAAGGCCGTGACGTCCGTGAAGTCCGTGAAGTCCATGCAGCACGTGAAGCGCACCCTCACCGCCCTGACCCTGGCGGGCGCGGCCCTGGGCGCCGCCCCCGCCGTCGCCCAGGCCGACGACGGATTCCCCTCGGGCAACGCCGTCTCCCAGCTCATGGACCTGACGGAGAACCCCGGCGAGACCCTGGAGCAGGCCCAGATCGCCACGGCCGCCGCCGACGAGGGCCTCGGCACCGCCCTGGCCGGCCCGGCCCCCGCGGTCGCGGGCCCCCTCGGCGCCGTCGCCGGATCTGCCGGCCTCAGCGGCTGAGCTGCGGAGTGGCCGAGCGGCCGAGCGGCCGAGCGACTGAACGGCCGAGGTGGCTCAACGGCTGAAGGGCTGAACCAGCCGGGTGTCCCGATGTCCGGGTAGCCGCGGAGCGGCGGGCCCGGCGTCAGTCCGCCACCACGCCCACATGGGTCCGGTGGTGCGCCGGCCGCTCGATCTCGTCGAGCACCGCCACCGCGAAATCCGCATGAGTGATCCGGCCGTCCGCGTCGGCGGGCACCACCGCGTACCCGCCGCGCGCCGCGGCACCGTGATCGAAGTCCCCGGCGGGGGACACCACCAGCCAGTCCACCCCGGCCCCGGCCGTGCCGTCCCCCGCCGCCGCGCCGTCCTGCCGCAGCACGTCCACCCCGGCCCCGTGGCCCTCGTAGAACGCCCGGTAATCCTGCGGGTAACCCGCCGTGTCCATCAGGAGGGTCCCGCCCTCCGTGGGCAGGACGGACGCCAGTCCGGCCACCACGAGCCGCTGCGCACCCGCCTTCGCCGCCCCCGCCAGCAGGGCCCGCGCGGCCGCCGGGAAGAACACCCCCGGATCCGCAGCCGGGTCGTACACCGCGGCCACCACCGCGGCGTGCCCGTCTGCGAGCCGGGCCACCGCCTCCGCGTCAGTGACGTCGCCGTCCCGCCGCCCGGCCTCCGTGACCTCGTACCCGCGGCGACGCGCCTCCGCGACCACGGCCCGGCCGACCCGCCCGCCCGCGCCCCACACCAGAATCCCGCCGCCGGACCCGCTCGCCGTCCCGTTCGCGATCCCGCTCGTCGTCCCGCTCATGACCCACCCCGTTCGTCTGTCTCCCGGCCGTCTGCCGGTCGACGATCAGGACGCTAGCCGGGGACGTGGTTACCTCCCGGGTACCGCGGCTACCGTGACCCGGTGACCGCACACCGTGACTCCCTCGCCGGCCGCCGCCCCGCCGATGCCCTCGACCCGGAGATGTTCGACGAGGTCTGCCCCTCTGACCTCATGCCCTTCCGCGTCGGCGACAAGTGGGCCGGGATGATCCTGCGCTGCCTCGAGGACCGCCCGCGCCGCTTCTCCGAGCTGCGGGTGCCGCTGCGCGGCGTCACCGCCAAGGTCCTCACCCAGTCCCTGCGCGCCCTGGAGCGGGACGGCTTCGTGGCCCGTACGGAGTCCGGGGAACCCGGCCCGCGGCGCGTCGAGTACGCCCTCACGCCGCTGGGGCGCGGCCTGCTGGGCCCGCTGGACGCGGCGTGCGAGTGGACGCGGGAGCACTGGGACGAGCTGATCGACGCCCGCGAGCGGATGTTCGGCGAGGAGCGGGCGGGGTGACCCGCACGCCGGGCCGTCGTTGATCAACATGCCCGGCAAACGATTCTTCAGTTTCCTCGGGGGGACGGCGACCGTGTCGCTCTGGCTGCTCAACCACCTCAGTACGTTCACGCTCTCGCTGGTGCTCGTGGGGGCGATCGTCGTCCTCGCCGTACTGGGCAGCCTCACCGCCCGCCGCGTCCACCCCCGGCTCGCGCAGGGCGAGCACAACGAGATGGTCGGCGTCGTACTCGGCATGTTCGGCGCGATCTACGGGATCATCCTCGCGTTCGTCGTGGTCACCCTGTGGACGCAGCTCGACCACACCCAGACCGTGGTCTCCCAGGAAGCCACCGACCTCGCCCTCGTCGTTCGCAGCGCCGAGGTCTTCCCGCCCGCCGAGCGCGCCCGCATCGACCGTGCGGTCGGGGAGTACGTCCACGCGGTCGTCGAGGTCCAGTGGCCCAAGATGCGCGACGGGACGCCCAGTTACGCGACCACGGCCCCGCACGTCGAGGCGATGTACCAGGCCCTGCAGGCCTACGAGCCGGCCAGTACGCGCACCCAGACCTTCTACGAGGAGGCGGCGGCCAACCTGAACGACTCCGCCGCCCAGCGCCGCGAACGCATCAACCTGGCCACGACCGAACTCCCTACGCTGCTCCAGGTCCTCGTCTTCGGCGGCGCGCTCGTGATCATCCCGCTGACGTTCCTCTACGGGCTGCGCAGCCTGCGCATGCAGCTGCTGTTCGTCGCCTCGGTGGCCGCACTCATCGGCTTCAGCCTGCTGCTGGTGCTCGTACTCGACCGGCCGTTCGCGGGCGAACTGAGCGTGAGCCCGGCGCCGTACCGGGAAGGAGCGCTGGCCAAGTTCTGGGAGGGCAGCGAGAGGGTGGGGCAGAGCGGTTGAGTCCAGCGATCACCTTCTGGGGTTCATCTTCCGGGGTTCACATCGAGGTTCTTGGCGACCTGGGTGACGACCTTCTGGAACTCCTCGATCGGCGAGAAGTCGATGAACTCGCAGTCCTCCATCGCTTCAGGTGCATGGCCCGGTGCCCAGTAGAAGACCTCTCCGGCCTTGTAGTCCTGGTCCCCGTCGGTGCTGTGCAGGCGCACCACGCCCTTGAGGACGTAGCCCCAGTGCGGGCACGTGCACAGATCGCCCGGCAGGCCCTTGAAGGCCGGGGTCATGTCCGTACCCTTGGCGAACTCGACAAATGCTACGGAGAAACCGCCGCCGATCTCCTGCGTTCGCAGCTCGGCGCCGTCGTTCGAAAAGGCCACGGGTGTCTGGTCCCGCGTCGTTGCCGTCATGGCTCCTCCACGGTGAGTTGGGTCCCCGTCTTCAGTCTCCCGCAGCGCAGGGCGCCCCGCGAGGGCGGAAACCGTGGTGGAGTCGGCAAGGCGCCGTCACCAAGCTGTGAAGCTTCTCCGGGACGCTGGTGCTCAGCCCAGCGCGCACCGTGCGCTTCTCATCCGGGAGAACACCCATGAGTACTTCACGCAGAGTCGCTGCCGTCCTCACCGCCGTATCCGCGCTGGCCCTGATGACTGCCTGCGGGCCGACGGAAGACGAAGCGTCGGGCGGGACCGGCGGAACGACAGCGAGCCCGACGAGCCCGAAGAGTCCGGAGAGCCCGACCGGTCCGGCGAAGCCCACCACCGGGCCGTCGAAGTCCCCGACGCCCGGCTCCGATTACGACGTCTTCCCGTGCAGCACGTACGACGTGAAGTTCACCGCCACCCGCGCGGAACCCACGACCAGCAGCTACCTCCTGAAGATCACCAACAAGGCCGCCAAGGCGTGCAAGGTGCTCGGCCACCCGGTCGTGACCTTCGGCGACCTCGACGGCCAGGCCACGGAACGCGGCCCGGCCCCCGGCATCGAGGACGCCCTCAGGCTCGAACCGGGCGAGTCGGCCTACGCCGGGCTGATGGGCGGCATCAACGACGGCTCGGGCAAGACCGTCGACTCGATCGAGATGACCATGAACACCGAGTCCGACCTGGAGCAGAAGCCGCTCAAGGCGTCGACGCCCGGCCTGTACGTCTCCGACAAGAACTCCGTGACGGCGTGGATGGGCAACGCGGAGGACGCGCTCAGCCTGTAGGCGCGGAGCGGAGCAAGGCACGCACCGGCGATCATCAGTGGGTGACCTTTCTGGATGAACGCCTGGTAGGCGGCTGGTACAGCCAGCCCTTCGACCTGGGAGCGATGGAGACGAGCGAGCTCGTCTTCTTCGCCGACGGCCGGGGCTGGAGCCGCTTCGACAGCATCAGCGGCGAGATGTCCGTCGGCCGCTTCCGCTGGCATTGCACGGGGGAGCGAGGGGACGTGCGGCTGGAGCTCCGCTACACCTGGCGGGTCAGCGGACAGTGGGCGGCCGGGGGCGACGGCTTCGCCTCCGTCCACCACAACGAACCGGACGACGGGGTCGTCCGCCCGCACTACCGCATCGGCCCCGAGGAGACGCCCCTGTCGGACCGTCCGGTGACGGCACTGGTCCTCGACACGTCGGTCGAGTGCGCCTTCCACTTCGCCCGGAACGCACGTCGCCAGACCCCGGCGGACGACCCCTCGGCGGTGCTCGTACCGTACGGGGCGTCGCCGAAGCCGGGGGCTGGGAGCCGCCCTTGCCCTGGTCGGGGGTGACGGAGCCGTCGGGGGCGTGGGGGCTCCGCTGGGGCTGCCCTCCTCCCCCAAGCGGCAATCGGCACGACGGCGGGGCGGGGTCCGGTGCCGCGCTGGCTCCTGACGGTCCCCGCAGGCGGGTCCGGCGCATCGGCACTCGGCGGAGCCGAGGTGTGCTGCGGTCAGGATGACGGCGGGGCGGTGGCGGGGGCGTGTTTCCGGTGGGTCGGGGTGGCGGGGTTCTCCGTGGTCTGCCCGCATGTCTGAGTGTCCGTCCGTGCCGCCGCCCGGCGTCAAGGGCGCTCCCTTCGGTCGCGTCGCTTCGCGATTCCGCTTCGCTCCACCCTTGACTCCAGGCGTCGTCCCGGAAGTCCACAGACTTGCGAGCATCCCCCGGAGGGGGAGGGATGGCAGGGGGGACGGGACCCAGAGCTGGTCCCCCTGGGCCCGCGGAGCGGGGTCGGGGGCGCGGGGTGCCGCCCTCCGGGCGGAAAGGGCACGCGGCAGATCGCTACACAGCCGAGGCCGACCGGCGGCCGGCGGCCGTCCGGGGCCGGTCATAAGCCGCCCACGATCGCTACACACCGGCGGCCGACTGGCGGCTACCGGACCGGCCGTGGCTGGGCATAGGCCGCCATCGATCGCTACACAGCCGAGGCCGATTGGCGGCCGACGGCCAGCCGTGGCGGTTTGGCGGCCGTTGGTGGCCTATGCCCGGCCGCTGCCGATGGGAGGGCATGGCTGAGGTCTCCCAGTGGTCGGCCACCCGCCGTCGGCGGCTTTCCCGCCGTGCGCACCTCCGTCCTGCGGCCTGACGGCCCTCCCACCGAGCTCTGCTACAGACAGGCATCCGCCGCCGGACGACCACGGCTGTCCGGCGGCCGCTGGCGGTCTATGTCCGGCCACGGCCGGTCCGCAGGGCGCCGGTCGGCCGCGGCTGTGTAGCGATCGTGGGCGGTCTATGTCCGGCCACGGCCGGTCCGCAGGCCGCCGGTCGGCCGCGGCTGTGTAGCGATCGTGGGCGGCTTATGTCCGGCCACGGCCGGTCCGCCGGCCGCCGGTCGGCCTCGGCTGTGTAGCGATCTGTCGCGTGCCTTTCCGCCCGGAGGGCGGGCCCGCGCCCCTGACCCGACCGGTCGGCCAGGGGGACCGGCACCGGGTCCCGTCCCCCCTGCCATCCCTCCCCCTCCGGGGGATGCTCGCAAGTCTGTGGACTTCCGGGACGGGACGGGCGGTCAAGGGTGGAGCGAAGCGGAATCGCGAAGCGACGCGACGACGAGGAACGAGGAGGAGCGCCCTTGACGGCACGGCCCGGCACGGACGGACACTCAGACATGCGGGCAGACCACGGAGAACCGCCCAAACCCCGACCCACCGGAAACACGCCCCCGCCACCGCCCCGCCGTCATCCTGACCGCAGCAGACCTCGGCTCAGCCGAGTGCCGATGCGCCGGACCCGCCTGCGGGGACCGTCAGGAGCCAGCGGAGCGCCGCCCCCGCCCCACCGTCGTGCCGATTGCCGTACAAGCCCGACCGGCCGGGGAGGCGGGTGGGCAAACACCGACAGGCAGCAGCCCGCCCGCCGTTCGTGCCGTACCGCCGTACCGCCGTACCGCCGTACCGCCGTGTGCGCCGTCCCGCGCCGGCCGGTTGACCGGCGGCGGCTATTCCAGCGTGCCGCTGAACAGCGCCGCCGTCGTGCACTTCGTCGGGGCCGGGCCCGACGGGGGGCGGCCCACCGTGCGGCAGGTGAGGGTGACGGTGATCTCCTGCTTGGCGGCCGCCATGATCGCGGACGCCCAGTGGAAGTCCTGTTCGCGGAAGTTCTCCAGCGCCGGGGCCAGAAGGGGTTTGCCGCCGACGGAGATCGTCACCGTGCCGGTGTCGCCCTGGGGGTTCTCCAGGACCAGGTCGGTCAGGCGGAGCACCTTGTCGTCCGGGACCTTGTACGTCGCCGAGTCCGTGCCGTTCGCCGGGGCGCTCGCGGTCAGGCGGTGCGAGAACAGGGCCGCCTGCGGCTGCGGGGCCGGGCCCTCGCCCGGCTTCACGGAAGTGGAGGGCGACGGGGAGGGCGAGCCGCCCGGGGACCCTCCCGGGGAGCCGCCGGCGCCGGCCGAAGCGGCCTCCTTGGCCTCCTCCGCCGCCTCCTTCGCCTCGGCCGCCTTGGACTCCGCGGCCTTCACGGGTCCCTTCACCGCCTCCTTCGCGGCACTGCGCACCACCGGGCGCAGCAGCCCGAACCACAGGCCGGCCAGTACCAACAGCAGGACGAGCAGCGCGATCAGGACCTTCACCAGCCCCGGTGAGATCACCGGGCGCTGGAGCAGCGTGCCGTCGAGGACGGCCGGGGCCACCTCGGGGGCTCCGTCGGGTCCGGCGTCCGGGGTCGCGGTGATCTGGAAGGTGTGCGGTACGGCCGTGCCGCGCCACAGCCACCGCTTCGGCTTGACCGGGACCTTCACGAACGCCGCCATCCCCGGTTCCACGCGGGTGGCGGCGGCGGGCCGGCCGAAGGTCAGGAGCTCGCCCGCGTCCTTGCCCGAAAGGGCGACCGTCAGCGGGTAGTTGCCGCGGTTGTCCAGCGCCACCCGGTACGCGGCCCGGGTCCGGCTCTGGCCCAGCCGCGGGGTCAGCTCCGCGGCGAAGTCGGCGTAGGCGCGGATGTGCAGGACGCCTTCCGGCACCGTGGAGTGCTGCGGCTGCTCCTGGGCGAGGACGCGTACTCCGTACGTCAGTTCGCCCGGCGGGACCGTGGTGTCGCGCGGGGGCCGCACGACCAGTTCCACCTGGCCCGACGTCTCGGGATAGAGCGACAGCGTGGCGGGTTCGACCACCGTCCACCGTGCGGCCGGGCCGAGCACCTCGAAGGCGTAGTGCTCGACGACGTTCCCGCTGTTGTGGAGTTCGAGCGGGATCCGGGCTTCCTCGCCGGGCAGCACCGGGGCGGGCGAGGCGTCCAGATGAGCGGAAGTGGTCATGAAAGGACGGTAGGGACGGCGGCGGAGGCCCCGCCGCTCCCGTACGGACACACCCGGGGGCATGCTGCATTGCCCGTTGGGTCCGCCCGTTGAGTCCGCGTGGAGTTCCTGCTGACTGCCCGGGTGTTCACTGGTCCCGTACGAGCGGAGAGGTGGGGCCCTCCGCCGAACAAGGGGGAGTGTGCGCCATGCGCTATCACGGTGAGAGCGGCGCCGAGCGGATCCCGGTGCGGCTGACCGCGCAGGACCCGATCTCGCAGGCGGGGCTGGCGGGGCAGCTGCGGAACTGCCCCGAGCTGAGGCTGCTGACGGACGAGGAGGACTCCGCCGGGGACCAGGTGCGGGAGCACGGGCGGGAGTCGGCGCGGGAGCACGCCCGGGAGGCCGATCGGGCAGGGGCGGCGGCACGTTCCGGGCCGGGCGCGCGCGCTCGTTCGCACCTGAATGCCTGTGCCGGGAGCGGTCCCGGCGCCGGTCCCGGGGCCGTGACCGTCGCCGTCGTGTCGGCCGACCGGGTCGGTGAGACAGAATTGCAGACCCTGCGCCGCTACCAGCGGGCCGGGGACAGCCGGATCGTCCTCGTGGCCACGGAGATCGACGACGCCGGGCTGGTGGCCGCCGTCGAATGCGGGGTCGTGGGCGTCGTACGCCGTGCCGAGGCCTCGTCGGACCGGCTCGTGCAGGTCATCACGGCGGCCGCGCGCGGGGAGGGCAGTGTGCCGGCGGACCTGCTGGGGCGGCTGCTGGACCAGGTGGGGCGGTTGCAGCGGCAGGTGCTGGACCCGCGGGGGCTGGCGTTCACGGGGCTCGCGCCGCGGGAGATCGACGTGCTGAGGCTGGTCGCCGAGGGCAGTGACACCGCGGAGATCGCGCGGGCGCTGGCGTTCTCGGAGCGCACGGTCAAGAACATCCTCCACGACGTGACGACCAGGCTCCAGCTGCGCAACCGCTCGCACGCGGTGGCGTACGCGATGCGGCAGGGCTTCATCTGATCCGCTGATCCGCTGATCCGCTGATCCGCTGATTCGACGGAAAGGCTTCCCGGGTGCTGATCCGGCGGCTGGGTTCCCCGGCCGCGTGATCGCGGGGCGTGCCTCATCGGGCACCGGGTGGTACCCGAAGCGCTGCCCCTCGCCGGGCTGCCGCCGGGGCGGCGGCGCGCCACGGTTTCTCTGGAGGAGGAGGCACGTGCGCAGAGGTGAACTCCGGGGACCCACACGAGTACCGGCGTGGGGGCGGCGCGGGCTGGTGCTGCTGCTCGCCCTCGTGCTGCCCGCGGCCGTTTCCGCGGCGTTGCCGGCGGCCGGGCCCGCCGCCGTTACGGTCGCCGCATCCTCCGCGGCCGCGGCCGCGGCAGCCGATCCGGCCCCCGGGCGCCTCGCGTACATCGGCCACGGCCCGCACCGCAGCCTCGCCACCGTCGGCAGGGGCGGCACGCTCGCGCCGCTGCTGCCGGTCGGGCAGGCGGGCAACGACTGCCAGGCCACGGCGCGCGGCGACGACCTGGTGTGGGTCAGTGACCGGCACGGCACCGGAGAAGGGCTGTTCCGGCGGGTCGGGGACGGGCCCGTGACGCTCGTCCACGCGCGGGCGGGGTGGCGGATCGCCGACCCCGTGCTCTCCCCGGACCGGCAGTGGATCGCCTTCGTGTCCTGGGAGAACGACGACGGCGACCTGAGCTCCACTTCGGGTTACCGGTGTGACGACACGAGGGGCAGGACCGGCAGCGACTCCGAGCCCGCGGTGTGGATCGTCCGCACGGACGGCACGGGGCTGCGGGAGGCCGTCAAGGACGCGGACTGGGCGGACTGGTCCCCGGACGGCACGGAGCTGGTGTTCACGCGGGACGCGCGGGCGTTCCGTACGACGGTGGCCGCGGGCGGTGCCGTACGGCCGGTCTCGCCGCCCTCCGTGCCCGCCGCGAAGCCGGTGTGGGAGCCGGGCGGGCCGGGCAGTGAGGACAGGGTCGCGTACGTGACCCTCTACGAGCGGGACACCAGCGACGGCCGGCTCGTCGACCAGGCGCTGGCGGTCGTGCCGGCCGGGGGCGGCGGCGCGGTGCCGCAGCGGATCCTCGCGGTGGGCGACGACGAGGAGGCGCGGCACGGCGTGGCGTGGTCCCCGGACGGTGCGCAGCTGCTGTTCCTGACGGGTGAGCCGTACCTCGTCGACGCGGACCGGCGGCCGTGCCTGTGCCGCGGGGAGCCGCTGTTCGACCCCGACGCCGTGGTGGACTACGAGACGGAGTCGGTGGGCTGGTACACCCCGGCGGGCGGGGTGGCGGTCCCGCTGCTGGGCGGGCTGGACCCGGAGCGGTTCGCGATCGAGAGTTCGCGTCCCGACGTGCCGCTGGACCGGCTGCAGCTGCGGGCGGCGCAGGGTGTGGAGAGCGATCTGTCCGACCCGGCGTACGCACCGGACTCCCGGCGGATGGCGTTCGTACGGACGACGGGGGAGCCGGAGTCTCCGGCGGGTGAGGAGATCCTCGTCGGGGAGACGGGCCGGTTGGCGGCGGCGGTGCCGCTGCGCTACGCGGGGATGGGTGTCGACGAGCACCACGGCCGCCCGGCCTGGTCTCCGGACGGAACCAAACTGGCTTTTGCGCGCTGGCAGTTGCCCGAGCCGGACAATGCGCATCCGCGGGCGCAGATCGCTGTCGTCGACGTCTCGGCGGGTGCCGGGGCCGGGGTGTTGTTGTACGTCGTGCCGAAGCGGGCGGGGGAGGGCGGCTGGACCTGCGATTCGGACGACCGCGATCCGGCGTGGTCGCCGGACGGCTCGCGGCTGGCGTTCTCGCGGTGGAGTTCGTGCCAGCCGCCGCCGATTTCGGTGCCCGAACCGGGGTCGCTGCTGGTGCCCCCGCCGTCGGGAGGGCCCGGCACGGCGCCGACGGGGTCCGGGCAGGCTCCGCTTGCGTCGGGGCTGATGCCGCTGGCCGGCCGGTCGGCCGCGCTGCCCGTCGTGGCGCCCCCCGCCGCTGCCCCCGCCGGGCCCGCGGCCCCCGTCGCCGCGCCGGCCGCCGTCCCGGCCGCCGTCGAGGACGGGCGGGACCGGCACATCTGGACCGCGCCCGCCGCGGCCACGGGTGCCCAGACCGACCTGTCCCTCCGTACCTGTCCCGTCGAAGACCCCTGCCGGGTGGTCGACGTACGGCCCGCCTTCCGGCCCGGGACCCGCGACCTCGTCTTCGTACGGCAGACCACGACCTACGTCCCGCCCCGGATCAACCTCGCCGCCTTCTCCGGCTTCTCCCGTGTCTCCGGCTTCTCCGCCCTCCCGGCCTTCGCCGGCTACGAAGGCCCGCGGATGGTGCTCGCCGTGGCCGACGACGGGAGCGGCTGCCGGGGCGTGCTGCCCCGGCTCACCGCGTGCCCGTTGCGCGTGCCCTCGTCCTCCTGGGACGACCCGTACTCCGAGCCGGACAACCCCGCCTGGTCGCCGGACGGCCGGCAGCTCGCCGTCGACGTGCGGCAGTCGTACGGCGACGGCGGCCGGGTGCGCCGGATCGCGGTCCTCGACCCCGCCGGGGAGTCGGTGCGGATCCTGCCCGACAAGATCCGCAGCAGCCAGTCCCAGCCCACCTGGGAGCCCAGCGCCGACCTGCACGTGTCCGTCACGACGGCCGACTCGCCGCTGCTGCTGGGCAGTACGGCGCAGGTGGTGGTCGGGGCGGGGAACGACGGCATCGCGGACTCTCCCGGCACCGCGGTGCGGGTGCGGCTGCCGGCCGGTCTGACGCCCGACGGTCCGCTGCCGGCCGGCTGCGCGCCGGACGCGGGGGCGCCTGAGGTGCTGGTGTGCACGGTGGGGCTCCTGGTCTCCGGCGGGACCGCGGAGTTCCGGCTCGCCCTGAAGGGGGCCGCGCTGGGCGACCAGCGGATCGAGGCGGCCGTGGAGGGCAGCCTGCCCGATCACCGGGCGGCCGACAACACCGCGGCGCTCGTGGTGTCGGTGGTCGCCGCGGACCTGGTGGTGACGGCGACGGCCACCCCGCCGGTGGTGCAGATCAACGACCCCTCGGTGGTCGAGTTCACCGTACGGAACGCCGGTACGGCCATCGCCGCCGACGTCGTGCTGAAGCTGACCGTGCCGCCGGGCCTGACCCTGGTGTCGGGTACGGCGTGCCCGGCGGCCGGCTGCGTGCTCGGCGCCCTGCCGCCGGGTGCGGAGAAGAAGGTGACGCTCGGCTACACCGCGGCGAACGCCTTCTCGGGCGCGATCGAGGGCGCGGCGTCGACCGCGACCGTCGACCCGGACTCGGAGAACGACAGCGCGTCCGTGGACCTGACGGTGGTCGACCCGCGGCTGCCCGACGCGGCGGTCTCGGTGACCGCCACCCCTGCCCGGATCCTCACCCGGGACCTGTCGACGGTGGTGTGGACGGTGCGCAACCTCGGCGACGCGACGGCCCGGGGCGTGGTCCTGACGCCCGTGCTGCCGGCCGGGGTGCGGGTGGTGTCCGCGCCGCCGGGGCCGCTGCCGCCGGTTCCCCCGCCGCCCGCGTGCCTGCCGCCCGCGGACGCCGGGTGCGAGCTCGGGGACCTCGCGCCGGGGGCGGTGGTGACGGTGACCCGGGTGGTGACGGCGGATACGCCGCTGAGCGGCAGTGTGGCCGGTACGGTCACCGCCGCCGGGACCGACTCGAACCCGGCGAACAACTCCGCGGCGGCGCCCCTGCGGGTGGACGGGCGGCCGGACCGGCCGCCGCCGACGGCCCGGTACGCCGATCCGCACGTGGCGGTGACGGCGGGACCCCGTACCGCGTACACGGGAGGCCGGGTGACGGCCGAGGTGATCGTCCGCAACGGCGGGGCGGTCACGGCGACCGGGCTGACGCTGCGGGTGGTTCCGCCGGCGGGGATGCGGGTGCTGTCGGCGAGCCGGCCGGCGTGCGTGACGGCGGCGGGCTGTCCGCTGGGCACCCTGGCCCCGCGCGGGCGGCTTCCGGTGACGCTGGTGCTGGCGGCGGAGCGGGCGCTGACGGGATCGGTGACGGCGACGGTGACGACGACGGGCTCGGACTCGAACCCGGCGAACAACACGGCGAGCGCGGCGGTCACGGTGCGCGCGCCGGTGCTGGTGCTCGATCCGCCGCTGGGGCCGCCGGGTTCGGTGACGCAGGCGAGCGGTCGGTCGTTCCCGCCGGGCGTGACGGTACGGCTGGTGTGGAGCCGGGGCGTGACGGTGGCGTCGGCGCCGGTGGTGGTGCGGGCGGACGGGACGTTCTCGGCGCCGGTGCTGGTGCTGGTGCAGGACACGCTGGGGGAGCGGGAGCTGTCGGCGTCGCACGCGGTGGCGCGGGATCCGCTGTTCCGGCCGGTGCGGGCGCCGTACCTGGTGGTGCCCGGGGTGCTCCAGCCGTCCGACTTCCAGTGGCGCGGGTGAGCGGGGGCTGGTGTCGGCGTGATCCATGAGGTGGACGAGGCGTTGCGGGGGCTGGTGCGGGCCGAGGCGGTGGGGGCGGGGGCGGAGGTCGACGTCGTCTTCGACGCGCCGACCCGGGAGTGGGCGGCGCGGCGGAACACGCCGACGGTCAGCCTGTACCTGTATGACATCAGGGAGGACGTGCGGCGGCGCTCGCGGGGGCGGCGGAACGTCTACGACGAGACGGGCCGGGTCACTGCCCGTACGCTGCCGCCGCGTTACTTCAAGCTGTCGTACCTCATCAGTGCGTGGACCCAGCGGCCGGAGGACGAACACCGGCTGCTGTCGGGGCTGTTGGCGTGCTTCCTGCGCCACGACGTGCTGCCGTCGGGCGGGCTCGGGCCGGAGCTGTCGGCCACCGGGCTGCCGGTGCCGGTGTCGATCGCGCTTCCGCCGCCGGAGGACCGGGCGTTCGCGGACGTGTGGTCGGCGCTGGGGGGCGAGCTGAAGCCTTCGCTGGACGTGGTGGTGAGCGCGCCGGTGGCGACGGCCCCGGAGTACGAGGCCGGACCGCCGGTCCGGGAGGGGCTGGTGGTGGACGTGTCGGACGTCGACGGCGCACAGGAGCAGGACGGGCCGGGCGAGCAGGACGGGCCGGGCGAGCAGGACGGACCGGGCGAGCAGGACGGGCCGGGCGGGCAGGACGGGTCCGGCGGGCTCACCGGACAGAACGGGCACACCCCGCCGGCCGGGCGCCCCGTACCGCGGCCCCGCGCTCACCGCCCGCACCGGCGGACGGGCGGCTGATGGACTACCTGCTCGGGCGGCTCGGGATCGTCGAGGCGCGGGTGCGGCGGGCGGTTGCGGCCCGCCGGGCCGGGGACCCGGACGCCGACGATCCGTTCCGCGGGCTGTACCTGTCCGACGAGGCGGTGCAGCGGATCCTGGACGAGCCGGCGGCGGTGCCGTGGCCGGACCCGGTCGACGCGGCGGACCGGGAGGCGCTCGCCGCTTCGGCCGGGGGGTCGCGGCTGTCGGCCCTGCAGCAGGAACTGGGCTTGCAGGAGCTGGACGTGGAGCTGCTGCTGATCGCGCTGGCCCCCGATCTGGACCGCCGTTTCGAGCAGCTCTACGGGTATCTGAACGACGACGTCACGCGGCGGCGGCCCTCGGTCGGACTGGCCCTGGCGCTGTGCGGGGTGCCGGCGGTGTCGGCGGCCGCGCGGGCCCGGCTGGCGGCGGACGGACCGCTCGTCGGGGGCGGGCTGCTGGTGGTGGAGGAGCCGGAACGCCCTTTCCTCGGGCGGACGTTGCGCGTCCCGGACCGGGTCGCCGGACATCTGCTGGGGGATGACGCGCCGGATCCGGTGCTGGCGGACCTGGTGCGGTGGGCGCAGCCGGTGGACCTGCCGGAGGAGGTGGGCGGCGAGCTGCCGGGCCGGCTGGCGTACGCGGTGCGCAACGCCGCCTCGCCGGTGTACCTGCGCGAGCCTGCGGGCGGTACGGCCGTGGAGGTGGCGGTGGCGGCGCTGGCCGGTGCCGGGCGGCGGGCGCTGGTGCTGGACCTGGCCCGGCTGGCGGGGCGGCCGGACGCGGAGGGTCTCGTACGGGTGGCCGGGCGGGAGGCCGCGCTCGGCCGGGCCGGGCTGATCGCCGGGCCGGTGGAGGCGCTGCGGGAGTCGGCGGTTGAGCCGCCGGGGAAGTCCGTGGGGGTGCTCCGGGCGGTGGCGGGGCTGGCGGTGCCGGTACTGCTGACGGGCCGGTCGGGGTGGGATCCGCAGTGGTCGGACCGTACACCGCTGCTGGTGGAGGTCGGTCGGATCGGGGCGGCGGCGCGGGCCGCGCTGTGGCGGTCGGTGCTGGGCGACGGGGTCGGGGACGCGGTGGCGGCGTTCGTGCTGTCTCCGGAGCAGATGCGGCGGGCGGCCCGGGCGGCGCGGGGGCAGGCGCTGCTGACGGGCGGCGCGGTGGGCGAGGCGGAGCTGCTGCGGGGTGCGCGGGCGCAGAACACCTCGGGGCTGGAGCGGCTGGCGCGGCGGATCCGGCCGGGGGTGGGCTGGGACGACCTGGTGCTGCCGGCGGGGGTGCGGGGGCAGTTGCGCGAGCTGGCGGCGCGGGCCAGGCACCGGGACCGGGTGCTCGGGGACTGGGGGATGCGGCCCGGCGGGGGGCGGGGGCGCGGGGTGATGGCGCTGTTCGCCGGCGACTCGGGTACGGGCAAGACGATGTCGGCGGAGGTGATCGCGGGCGCGCTGGGCCTGGACCTGTACACCGTCGATCTGGCGACGGTGGTGGACAAGTACGTGGGGGAGACGGAGAAGAACCTCGAGCGGATCTTCTCGGAGGCGGCGGGGGTGAACGGCGTCCTGCTCTTCGACGAGGCGGACGCTGTCTTCGGGAAGCGTTCGGAGGTCAAGGATGCGCACGACCGCTACGCGAACGTCGAGAGCGCGTACCTGCTCCAGCGGATGGAGACGTTCGACGGTCTGGCGGTGCTGGCGACGAACCTGCGGGCCAATCTCGACGAGGCGTTCACGCGCCGGCTGGACCTGGTGGTGGACTTCCCGCTGCCGGAAGCGGAGCAGCGGCTCGCGCTGTGGGACCGCTGCCTGGGTACGGCCCTGCCGCGGGGGGACGACTTGGACCTGGGCTTCTGCGCCCGGTCGTTCGAGCTGGCGGGCGGCGACATCCGCTCGGCGGCGGTGACGGCGGCGTACCTGGCGGCGGAGGCGGGGCGCCCGGTCTCGATGACGGACCTGGTGGCGGCGGTGGCGCGGGAGTACCGGAAGCTGGGGCGGCTGTGCCTGCCCGGGGAGTTCGGGCCGTACCTCGCGGCGGTGCGCTGACACCGGGCGGCTGCTGGAGGCGCTGGACGAGCTGGACCGCCCGGTGCCGGCGCACGGCGCTGCTCGCTACTTCTTCTGGGCCGGCTGCGTGAGGTAGTAGACGTGGGCGGGGCTGATGATCTCGGTGATGGCCCGGCCGAACAGGGTGGTCGGCTCGTGGCCCTCGTACGTGATGTCGGTGTTGATCATCACGACGAGGCTGGCCTCGTGTTCGGGCAGGTAGATGGTGAGGGATTCGTAGCCCGGCAGGGAGCCGTTGTGGCCGATCCAGCCGTTGACGTTGAAGATCCCGAGGCCGTAGCTCGCGCCCGGGATGCCCGTCGGGATCACCTTCAGGCGCTGCTCCTGGGTGGCCGGGGTGAGAAGTTCGCCGGTCGCGAGGACTTTGGCCCAGCGGTGCAGGTCGTCCTGGGTGGAGATCATGGCGCCGGCCGCCCAGCCCCAGGACGGGTTCCAGTCGGTGGCTTCCTCTTCCTTGCCGCTGGCCGTCTGGACGGTGTAGCCCTGCGGGTGCGGTGACGGGAAGTCGGCGTTGGTCGGGAAGACGGTGCGGCGCATGCCGGCGGGCTCCAGGACGTCCTTCTCGATGACGTCCTGGAGGGGGCGTTTGGTCATCTGCTCCACGACCAGGCCCAGCAGGATGAGGTTGGTGTTGCAGTAGTAGAAGGTCTCGTTGGGTCCGGACAGGTTCGGGTGCTTGAAGGCGTAGTCCAGCAACTCCTGTGGAGTGAAGGGTCGTTCGGGGTGGTCGAAGAGCGCCTTGTCGAAGTCCGGGTCCTCGGAGTAGCTGAAGAGGCCGCTGCGCATCTCGGCGAGGTAGCGCAGGGTGATCTTGTCGCCGTTGGGGACGTCGTCGATGTACTTCGAGATCGGGTCGTCGAGGCCGACCTTGCCCTCGTCGACGAGCTGGAGCAGTGCGGTGACCGTGAACGTCTTGGTCTCGCTGCCGATCCGCAGCCACATGTCGGTGGTCATCGGCTGCCGCGTCTCCTTGTCGGCCACGCCGAAGGCGCGTACGTAGGAGCCCTTGCCGGGGGCGGACACGTGGACCAGCGCCCCGGGCACCTTCGTCTCGCTCAGCACCTTCTCCACCGCCGCGTCGAGCTGCTGCGCGACGGCGGGTGTCAGCTGGGGGAAGTCGCTGCTGGCGGTGGCGGTCACGGAGGGGTCCGGCGGGGTCGGCTGTGCCGCGTACGCGGACGCTGCGGTCCCCGCGGTCACGGGTACGGCCAGCAGTCCGGCTGTCACGACGGCAGCCCAGCTACGGCGGAATCGCTTTCCCGAACACGTCACGACGAGCCTCCTCCACGGAGTGGGCAGGACTCCACGCCCTCCAGCGTAGGCACGGCCGCCCGGGCCCGCGAGGCGAGCCGGCGGCCGGCGGCGGGTGCCCGAAGGGGCAGTCACGGGTGCCCTTGGTGGGCGTCCGGGGCACCTGGGCGGGTGGCGGGCGCGGCGGCACGCTGGCGGGGAGGCAACCCGCGAGGGGGAGAGATGCACGGACACGGACAGGGACACGAACACGGCCAGGAACCGGAGTGCGCGGGCGCCGGGCATTCCAAGGCCGGGCCGGAGTCCGCAGCCCCCGACGCCCTGCTCCTGAAGGCGGCCGCGGACGGCCGGGCGGACGTGCTCGGTCCCGCCGCGATGCTGAGGCTCCAGCGGGCTCTGGGCAATGCGGGCGCCGCGGCGGCCGTCCAGCGGTCGTCCGTGCACGACGTGGTCGGATCCGGCGGGCAGGCCCTGGATCCGGGGGTGCGCACGGACATGGAGGGGCGGCTCGGCCACGACTTCGGGGACGTCCGCGTCCACACGGACGCCGCCGCCCACGATTCGGCACGCTCGGTCAACGCCCACGCCTACACGGTCGGTTCGCACATCGTCTTCCAGCGCGACGCGTACGACCCCGGCTCCCACCAGGGCCGTACGACGCTGGCGCACGAGCTGACGCACGTGGTGCAGCAGCGTTCCGGGCCGGTGGACGGGACGGAGACGGCCGGCGGGATCAGGGTCAGTGACCCGGGTGACCGGTTCGAGCGGGAGGCGGTCGCCAATGCCGAGCGCGTGATGGCCGGTCCGGCGCCGGCCGCGGCCTCCGGGGAGGTGTCCGCGCCGGTGCAGCGGGCGGTGGACGGGGGCTCGGACGAGGCTCCCGTATCCGGCGCGTCCGGCGCGTCCGTGCAGCGGGTCGCGGGCGAGGAAGCGGAAGAGGACGAGGCGCCGGCGGAGTAGCGGGTGCGGTCCGGAGCGGAGCGGGACGCCGGGGAGCAGCGGCGGGAGCCCGCCGGGGAGGCCGCGGCGCCGCCCCGGCGGGCCGACGGGGCTGCCCCGGTCCGCACCCGGGCCCTGGACCCGCGGGCCGTGCAACGCCTCCAGGGCAGGGCGGGCAATGCAGCCGTGGCGCGGCTGGTCGGCTCCCGGGGCAAGGACGGGCCGGGCGGCACGGGCGGTACGGGCGTCACGAGTGGTCCGGGCGTCACGGGTGGTTCCGGGTCGGCCGCCGCCGTCGTGCCCGTACAGCGGCTGGACGCCGGGCTGCCCGCGCCGCCCGCGGGCCTGACGCCGGCCACCGACCCCCGTTTCCGCAAGGCCGCCGCGGACCTGCGGGCGAAGAAGAAGGTCCTGGCGGGGCATCCGTCGGCGCAGTCGCAGGCGAAGGCCGCCCGGGACGCGGCGCAGGCACCGGCCGACGACAAGGAAGCGCAGGCGAAGGCCGCCCAGGCCGGGGAGATGGGCACGGCCAAGCCCGGGGTGTTCGACAAGGCCGCCTTCGTCGCGGCGGTGTCGGCGGCGATCGCGGCGAAGGCCCCCAAGACCCTCGACGAGGCGGACAAGTTCACCGGGTCGGGGAAGGCCGACGAGGTCAAGGGCGAGGTCTCGGGGCAGGTCAAGGCGGGCAAGGAGGGGTCTGCCAAGGACGTCGCGGAGAAGACGGCGAAGGCGCCGGACGAGTCCCGTGCGGTGGAGAAGCCGGTCACCCCGCTGCCCGGGCAGCCCGCTCCGCCCGCGCTCGCGCCGCCGGACCCGAAGGCGGCGTCGGTGGCGAAGGCGCCGCCCGAGCAGACCGACCTGAGTGCGGGGCCCAGGGAGACCGACGCCCAGATGGCCGAGGCGAAGGTCACGCCGGAGCAGCTGGCGCAGTCCAACGAACCCGCGTTCACCGGGGCGTTGGCGGCCAAGAAGGAATCCGACGCGCACGCGGCGACCGCGCCCGCGAAGTTCCGGGCCGCGGAGTCGGTACGGATCGCCGCCGAGCAGGGCGGGGCGGCGGCCGCGGGCCCGGCCGGGATCCAGGCGATGACGGCGGCGCGGGCGGGTGCGGGGCAGCAGGTGGCGGCCGGGCAGGGCGCGGCCCGGTCGAAGGAGGAGCAGGAGCGGGCCCGGGTGTCGGCGGAGATCAAGGCGGTCTTCGACACGACCAAGAAGGACGTGGAGGGCATCCTCGGCGGCCTCGACGACGAGGTGGACAAGGCCTTCGACGCCGGTCAGAAAGCGGCCAAGGCGGCCTTCGACAGCGATCACCAGACGAAGATGAAGGCCTGGAAGGACGAGCGGTACTCCGGGGTGACCGGCGCCGCCCGCTGGCTGGCGGACGCGGTGCTGGACCCGCCGCCGCGCGCGAACCAGATCTTCGCCGAGGCGCGCGTGGTCTACGAGCGCGCGATGCAGGCCTGCATCTCGGACATCGCGGACCTGATCGGCAAGCGGCTGGGCGAGGCGACGGCCAGGATCGCGGAGGGCAAGGCGAAGATCGCGGCCAAGGTGGCCGAACAGCCCGCGTCGCTGCGGAGGTTCGCCCAGCAGGCGGCCGACGGGATCGGCGGGGAGTTCGCCGCGCTGGAGTCTTCCGTCAACGAGAAGTCGCAGGGCCTGGTGGACGGTCTCGCCGAGAGGTACGTGGCGGCGCGGGGCGAGCTCGACGAGGAGATCAAGAAGCTCCAGGAGGAGAACAAGGGCCTGCTGGGCAAGGCGAAGGATGCGATCGCCGGGACGGTCGAGACCGTCCTGAAGCTCAAGGACATGCTGCTGGGCGTGCTGGCGCGGGCGGCCGGCGCCATCGACAAGATCATCGCGAATCCGATCGGCTTCCTGGGCAATCTCGTCGGCGCCGTCAAGGGCGGGGTGATGGCCTTCGCCGCACGGATCGGCGAGCACCTCAAGAACGGCCTCAAGCAGTGGCTGTTCGGCCAGCTGTCGGCCGGCGGCATCGAGATCCCCGAGACCTTCGACGCCAAGGGCATCATCAGGCTCATTCTTTCGATCCTGGGGCTGACCTGGACGAACATCCGCGCGCGGGTGGTCGCCCGGATCGGCGAGCGCGCCATGAGCGCGCTGGAGACCGGCTTCGAGATGGTGCAGGTCCTCGTCACCGAGGGCATCGGGGGCCTGTGGAAGTGGATCGTCGACAAGCTGTCCGACCTCAAGGACACGGTCGTCGGTGCGGTCAAGGACTTCGTGATCGAGAAGATCGTGACGGCCGGCATCACGTGGATCGTCTCGATGCTGAACCCCGCCTCGGCTTTCGTCCGCGCCTGCAAGGCGATCTACGACGTGGTGATGTTCTTCGTGAACCGCGCCGCGCAGATCAAGAGCTTCGTGGACTCGGTCCTCGACTCGGTCGAGTCGATCGCGAACGGCGGCGGCGGCGCGGTCACGGGCCTGATCGAACAGAGCCTGGCCAAGGCGGTCCCGGTGGTCCTCGACTTCCTCGCGAGCCTGCTGGGCCTCGGAGGCATCTCCGCGAAGATCAAGGAGATCCTGCAGAAGGTCCAGGCCCCGGTGATGAAGGCGGTCGACTGGGTCATCGACAAGATCGTGACCGCGGGCAAGAAGATCCTCTCGAAGCTGAGGGGCGAGCGCGGCGAGGGCGGGCCCGACGAGCGCACCATGGCGCAGAAGGAAGCCGATGTGGCCGCGGCGGAGCAGGCCGCCGAGCGCGCGATGAAGACGGAGCGCGCCACACCGGGCTCGGTACGGGCCGCGCTGCCCGACATCAAGAAGACCTACCGGCTGACGTCGATCGACCTCGTCGGCTCGGACGACGCCGGATACAAGGTCCACGTGAAGATCAATCCGGACAAGGACACCCCGGTCATCAAGCTGAACGAGATCGGGCTCGATCCCGAGGAGGTGCGTGCCGCGGTGGCCCGCGCGCGGGCCTCCCTGGCCAGTGCGCAGGCACGGTTCGAGGCGGCCAGGAGCGCCGGTGGCGAGGAGCCGCTCCTCGCGCACGCCGGCGGAACGGAACGGACCGTGGGCGGCGGGCGCATGGCGGCCGCGCAGGCCGACTCCCGCCGCAACGCACGAGGCCGCAACGCCCCCGCTCCGCAGCTGGCCGCAGCGGTTCAGGCGGCGGATGCGGCGGCGGGCCGGGTGGCCGATGTGGAGCGCCGCATCGCGGCCGCGAGCCCGCAGGAGCGTGCGGCTCTCGTGGAGGAACGGCAGCAGGCCGGGCGGGCGGCCTCGGCCGCGGCGCATGCGGCCGAGGCCGTCGCCGGGGCGCAGCCGGGCGCGGCCCGCGTCCGCCTCGAGGCGGACGCGACGAAGTGGGACGAGCTGGGCCGGCTGCCCAAGCCGGTCCTGGAGGGAATGTCGGACGAGGAGATCAACGCCCGCGTCGGCGGCATCCAGCCGTCGGCGCCCAGCAGCGCGCGGCCCACGGGAGGCGTGCGGCAGGGTCCCACCAGCATGGAGGACCGGCGGACCCCGGACTACTCGCAGGCGCGGTCCGGCGGGCAGTACGTCCCGACTCCGGGGCCCAACGACATGGAGGGCGTCTCCGGTACGTCGGCCATCCTGCACGCCGAGAAGATGGCCTTCCGGGCGGCGCAGATCTACCAGGGCGGCACGAACGCGGTGGGCGTGACGCTGCATCAGTGCGAGGACTGCCAAGCATGGTTCCGCAGCCAGGCGAGCAGCTCGGGCAAGTTCCTCGTGGTGGCGGACCCTTCCACGGTTCGGATCTTCCTGCCGGACGGCCGGGTGGTGACCCCGGAGCAAGTGGGCCTCTGACCCGGGGAGCCGTTCCGGCGGCCGGCTGGCATACGGTGGGCGGGCCCCCTCCGCACCCTCCCGAGGAGAACGTGCACCGTGCCCAGCTGGCCTGCCACCCTCACCGCCGCCGAGATCGCCGATCCGGACGTACGTGCCGACTACACGGCCGCCGCCCGCCGCGTGCTGCGGCGGGAGCAGGCGCCATACCTGGCCCTGCGGTTGCTGGCGGCGCCGCCGCTCGTGCCGTACCTGGCGGCCGGGCTCGCCTTCATGAACCTCGTGGACGACATAGCCGAGGGTGAGGAGCCCGAGCGCGAGCTCAAGGCGCTCACGGCGAGGGTGGCCGACGCGCTGGAGTCCGGCAGCAGCGAGGACCCGGTGCTGCGGGCGTACGCGCACGCGGTGGTGGCCCGGGGGCTGCCGGAGCACTGGGTGTACACGTTCCTGGACGGGGCCGCGACCGCCGAGGCCGGCTTCGCTGGCTTCGCGACCGGGCAGGACTTCGAGGACTACCTCGACGCGTACGCCTGGCCGGGCGTGGTCGTCTTCACCGGGCTCCAGTACCAGGGCGGCCCGGACGAGGAGCAGGCCGCGGGCTGGCGGCGGTTCGTGGACGCGGCGCAGCGCGTGGACTTCCTCGCCGACCTCGCCGGTGACCTGGCGGCGGGCCGCCTGTGCATCCCGCTCGACCGGCTGGCCGCGCACGGCGTGACGCGGGAGGCGCTGGAGCAGGGGCAGGACACCGAGCCGGTACGGGCGCTGCTGGCGGACGAGTGCGCCCGTGCGCGTACGGCGCTGGAGGCCGCGGAGGGCGTCGTCGGGCTGGCCGATCCGGGGCTGCGGCGGGTGGGCCACACGATGCTGTCGCTGATGGCCCACCAGCTGACCCTGGTCGAGCAGGCCGGCGCCCGCGCCCTGCGACGCGACGTCGGGTACGGCCTGCTCGCCCCGCTCCGGATCCTGAACCAGGCCCGCCGCAGCACGACCTAGGGCTGCTGAACCGTTTCGGTGCGCGGCTCGCCCTGCCAGCGCCAGGTGGTGAGGCGGGCGCGGCCGGGCAGGTCGGCGCGGCCCGTGGCCCACAGCAGGGTGGGCCACGGCGGCGTGTCGGCGGGCGCGTCGGGGAAGAGCCGGGCCAGCACGCGGGCGCAGACGTCCGCGGGCGGGTCCCACGGCAGGCCCAGGCCCTCGGCCAGGTCGTGGGTGTGTACGAGCGTCTCGACGATGCCCATGGCGGCGAAGCCGTCGGCGTCGGAGGCGCCGAAGACGTGGTGGGCACGGACGTCGGCACCGGTCGTCCGGGCCATCGATACGAGCAGTCCGCAGCAGGCCTCCAGCGTCTGTAGGAGTCCTTCGGGTCCGGCGGCGCGGTCGGCGTGGACGGTGTTCTCCGGGCCGCCCGGCCGGCGGGCCGTGTAGACGACCGGTACCTCGCGGTCCAGGGGGGGCCGCCGCGGGCCGAGTTGCAGCGCGTAGGCGAACAGGTCGTCGGCGAGGTGCTCGACGGTCTCCCAGCAGTCCCACTCCAGCGTGCCGGCCCGGCCGCCCCACGCGGCCGCGGGCGCAGCGGCCAGCGTGGCGACCGCGAGCCGGACGGAGCGGTCGAGGTCGTCGGCGGCGGACGGCAGGGGGGTCTCGGGGGACGCCGGCGTGGGGGCGTGTGTGGGGTTCATCCGGGCACGGTAGCGCGGGATTTGCCCGAAGGGGCAGGGCGGGATTCCCCCGGGGCCGTACGGCAGGTCATGACCTTGGGCCGGGCCCGGACCGACCCTGGGGGCGACCGTCACGTCCCAGGGGAGGACCAGGATGCCTCAGTACCTGTCGCCAGGCGTCTACGTCGAAGAGGTGGAGGCCGGCTCACGCCCGATCGAGGGGGTGGGGACGGCCGTGGCCGCCTTCGTCGGGCTCGCCGCGGCGGGGCCGTGCGACACGCCGACCCTGGTGACGAACTGGAGCCAGTTCACCTCGACCTTCGGCGGGTTCGGAGGGGGCGGCGAAGGCTCGTACCTCGCGCACGCGGTCTACGCGTACTTCCTCAACGGCGGCGGCACCTGCTACGTGGTCCGCGTCGGCGGCCGGGACGCCGACGGGGAGGCGCAGGGCGCGGCGGAGGAGCCGCGGCCCGTGGCCGGGAAGCGGGGCAGGGCCGCGCTGCCCGCGGGCCGGCGCACCGCCCTCGGCGGCTTCCAGGCCGCTGCCCTGGAGGGCACCGGCGAGGGCCTGAGCGTGGAAGTGGCCGACGCGGGCGGCGAGTCGCCCGCCGAGGACGCCTTCACCCTGAACGTGAAGCGCGGGGACCGGGTCGAGGAGACCTGGGAGGTGTCCGCCAAGCGCAGCCAGCGCAACTACGTCGTCACGGTGGTCCGCGACCGCTCGCGCCTGATCACCGTCGAGGACGCGGGCCCCGCACAGCCGCTCGGGCGGCCGGAGAACCAGTCCGTCGCGCTCGCCCCGGCCCCCGTACCCGCGCCGGCGGCCCCGGTGGCCGTCGGCGCGCAGGACTACGTGGGCAGTACGGACGACCGGACCGGCTTCAGCGGCCTGGAGACCGTCGACGAGGTCACCATGCTGGCCGTGCCCGACCTGATGGGCGCCTACCAGCAAGGGGCCCTGGACGCCGAGGGCGTCAAGGCCGTGCAGCTCGCGATGATCGCGCACTGCGAGCTGATGGGGAACCGCGTCGCGATCATCGACCCGCCGCCGGACCTGTCCCCGCAGCGGGTCAAGGAGTGGCGCATGACGGGCGCCGGCTACGACTCCAAGTACGCGGCCCTGTACTACCCCTGGATCAAGGTCGCCGACCCCACCGCCCCGAACCAGATGAGGTTCGTGCCGCCCAGCGGCGCCATGGCGGGCGTGTGGGCCCGCAACGACGAAGCCCGCGGAGTGCACAAGGCCCCGGCCAACGAAGTCGTCCGGGGCGCGGTCGACCTCGCGGTCCACCTGACCAAGGGCGAGCAGGACCTGCTCAACCCGATCGGCGTCAACTGCCTCCGCCCCTTCGCGGGCCGCGGCATCCGCGTCTGGGGCGCGCGGACCCTGTCCTCCGACCCGGCCTGGCGCTACCTGAACGTCCGCAGGCTCTTCAACTACATCGAGGACTCGATCCTCCTCGGCACGCAGTGGGTGGTGTTCGAGCCGAACGACGACGCGCTGTGGGCCCGGATCCGGCGGACCATCTCGGCGTTCCTCGTCAACGAATGGCGCAAGGGAGCGCTGTTCGGGCTGACGCCCGACGAGGCGTTCTACGTGAAGTGCGACCGCGAGACGAATCCGGCGCAGGGGATCGACGCGGGACAGGTGGTCTGCGAGATCGGCATCGCGCCGGTGAAACCCGCCGAGTTCGTGGTCTTCCGGCTGGCCCAGTTCTCGGGCGGCACCAGTCTCGTCAACGAGTAACCGCCAAGCGCTGCGGATTACGGATTAGGGGTTCTTTGTGGCACTTCCCGACATGGACACCTCGGTCGGCCACTCCTTCGGGCTGGAGATCGACGGGGTGGTCATCAAGCAGATCAACGAGGTGACGGGCCTGAAGATGGAGCAGGACGTCATCGAGCTGAAGCAGAACACCGCGGACGGCAAGTACGTCATCAAGAAGCTGCCGGGCCGCCCGAAGGCGGGCGAGGTCACGCTGACCCGCGGCCTGACCGCAGACAACAACTTCGAGAAATGGATCAAGGACGCCCGCTTCGGGAAGATGGGCAGCGCGCGCAAGGGCGGCGCGATCATCGTCTTCGACTACGAGGGCGTGGCCATCAAGCGGTACACGCTGGTCAACGCCTGGCCGAAGAGCCTGGAGATCTCCTCGCTGAAGGCCGGCGACACGAGCGTACTGACCGAGAAGCTCGTCATCACGTACGAGCAGATGGACGTCGCGTGAGGCGACAGCGACAGCGCACGGTGATGCCCCCTGCGGGTACGGAGGTCTTCCCGGAGCCGGCGGGTGTCACCGCCGGGACGGCGGCTTCGGCTTCCGCCTCGGCTTCGGCTCCGATGCGGACGGAGTTCGCCTTCGAGCTGCCGCGCGGGTACGTCGACGAGTCCGGCCAGGTCCACCGTTCGGGCGTGATGCGGCTGGCGACGGCGCGCGACGAGCTGGTACCGCTGCGGGACGACCGGGTGCGGGAGAACCCGGCGTACCTGTCGGTGGTGCTGCTGGGCCGGGTCGTGGAACGCATCGGGTCGGTGACGGACGTGCACGCGGGGGTCATCGAGGACCTGTTCGCCTCGGACCTCGCCTTTCTCCAGGACTTCTACCGGCGGATCAACGCGGAGGGGCACACGCGGGCGCAGGTGACCTGCCCGTCGTGCGAGAGCGCGTTCGCGGTGGACCTGGCGGGTGGTGGCCGCCTGGGGGAATCGTGACGTACGCGACGGAGGACCTGTACGGCGAAGTCGCGTACGTCGCCTACCACTTCCACTGGGCGATGGACTCGATCCTCGACCTGGAGCACGTGGAGCGGCGCCGGTACGTCGAGCAGATCGCCCGCCTGAACCGGGCGGCCGCTGCGGGTGCCGGTGCCGGTGCCGGTTTCGGGGGGCGGTGAGCCGTGGTGTGGGACGGGTTGCGCGGGTGGCTGCGCGGAAGGGCGGCACCGTCGCCCGAGGCGAGCCCGCCGGCCGCCGCTCCTGCGGCCCGCGAGCCGGGCGCGGGATGGCGCGAAGTTCCGTTACAGCGCCTGACGTTCGGCGCACCGGATCTGCTCACGGACCCGCTGGGCTTCGGCCCCGCCCTCGCCTCGTGGCGCGACCCGTCGCTGTCGAGCCCGCTGGGCCACGCGATCAGCGCGGAGGCCCCGGCGGGCGTGGTGCACGGAGTCCTCGTACCGCGACCGCGGCCGGTGCCGGTGGCGGCGGCAGGTGCGGAGCCGTCGCCCGTACAGCGGCTGGTGCCGGCGGACGAGCCCGCCGAATCGGTGGCGGGTCGCGATCCTGATCCTGATGCGGGTGCCGTCCGCCCGGCCGATCCGGTGGGTCCCGTGGTGCCGTTGGCTCCGCAGCGGGCGCTGACGGTGGCGCGGGCGGTGGAGCTGCCGCCGCCCGTCCGCACGCTCCCCGTCGAGCGACTGCCGATCGCGGGCCCCTCGGCGCTGCCGCCGACTCCCCGCCTCGACCTCGTCCGCGAAGACCCCTGGCGTCCGGAGCCCGCGCCCGTGTCCGTTGCCGAGCCGGTCCTCGGGGGCGCGGTGGCTCCCGTTGCGCTGCCCGACGGGCTTCGAGGAGGTGCCCCGGCCGTGCAGCGGGTCGTGGCTCCCGAGGAGGAGGCCGTACTCCCGCCGCCCGTGGGGCCGGTCGAGCCGGCGCCCGCCCCGCCTCTGCCGCCTCCCGCCGCCGTCAGGCCGGTACAGCGTGATGCCGATGCAGCTGTGGACGTGCCGCCGCCGCCCGTGCTGCCCGTTCAGCGGGCTGCGTCCACCGAGGGGGAGGCCGCGCCCTCTCCGTCGGTGGTGGCGGTCGAGCCCGTGTCCGCCGCGCCCCTGCCGCCTCCCGTGGCCGTCCGGCCGGTACAGCGGGACGCGGTGACCGAGGCCGCACCGCAGCCTGGGCGGCTGCCCGTACCGCCCGTGCAGCGGTTGGTGGTCCCCGAGGGGGAGCCCGTACCCCCGCCGAGCATGGTGCCCCCGCCGCCTGCGGCCGTGCCCCCTGAGCTGCCCGTGCAGCGGGCGGCGGTTCCCGAGGGGGACCCGGCGCTCCCGGCGGTCGTGGTGCCGGACGGGCCGGCGTCCGCGCCGTCTCTTCCGCCGCCCGCGGCTGTACGGCCGGTGCAGCGCGATGCGGTGGCGGACGTGCCACCGCCGCCCGTGCCGCCCGTGCCGCCCGTGCAGAGGGCTGTGGTGCCCGAGGAGGCGACGGCGCCCCCGGCGGCTGTGGTGCCCGTCGAGCAGCCGTCCGAGCCGCTGCCCGTGCCGCCCGTGGTCCCGGTGGAGCCGCCTGCCGCACCGCCGCTCCCGCCGCCCGCGTCCATGAGGCCCGTGTACGCGGACGCGGCGGCGGACGTCGGGCCGCCGTCTGCGCCGCCCGTCCAGCGCGCCGAAGGCGACCGGCCCTTGGCCGGGGAGCGGCGGGTGGGGCTGGGGGCACCGCTGAGGCCGTACGGGGGCCCTGCGCCTGCCGCCGCTCAGCCCGGCACTCCGTCCGCCGCTCCGGCCGCCGTTCCGTCCGCGCCCGTGCAGCGGCGGGTCGGGCTGGGGGCTCCCCTGGCGTCCGTGCCGGTGCGGGCGCCGGAACCGCGGCCGCTGCCCGGGCCTGCGCCGGTGCCCGGCCCCGCTCCGGAAGCGGCTCCCGAGGCCTCCGTCACCGGAGCCGCCGTCACCGAGGCCGTCGTGCAGCGTCTGGCGGAGCCGGAACCGCCGCTGGTGCGGACGGGGGCACGGGCCCTGCCCGTCGTGCCGGTCGCCCCGCTGCAGCGGGCGGCGGAGCCGCCTCCGCCGCCACCCGCGATCGGACTGGTCGGGGAACGGGCCCTGGAGCTGCACTCGGTGCCGACCCCTCCAGCCCCGTCCCCCTCCGCCTCGCCGTCCTCATCCGTATCCGCCTCCGCCCCCGGTACGCCGTCCTCCGTGCAGGCGCGGGATCCGGCGGGCGCGCCCGCCGCCGTGCCGGTGACCTGGGTCGCCACTCCGACGCCCGCCCCGCAGCCCGTACAGCGGGTGCTGTCGCCGCAGCCCCTCGGCGGAGCGGCCGTGCCTTCCTGGGCGCCGCCGCCGGTGGCCGCACCGCTGCCCGTCCAGCGGTCCGTACCGGCTTGGCCCGCGCAGCCCTGGGAGCCGGCTCCCGTGGCCGCTCATCCGCCCGCGCCGCTCCAGCGCGCGCCCGAGCCCGCCGGGGAGGTCGTACCGGTGGAGTGGACTCCCCCGCGGGACGAGACGGCCGGGCAGCCGCCGGTCGAGCCACCGCCGGTCGAGCTGCCGCCCGCCGTGCAGCGCGCCCCCGACCCCGGAGCCCCGGCCGGCGCCGCCCACCCGCCCGCTCCCGCCGGGGAGTCCACCGACGAGCTCGTACGCCGGCTCGTCGGGCCCCTCGGCCGGCTGCTCCGGGCCGAGTTGCGGCTCGACCGCGAGCGGGCCGGCGTCCGCCTGGACCCCCGCCACTGAACCAACGCAGATCGCGAAGGACACCGATGCCACAGACCCAGCAGCAGACCGACCCCGCCGTGAGCGTGTGCTTCATGGTCGAGATCGACGACATCAGCCTCGGCGCGTTCAACAGCTGCGAGGGACTCGGCTGCGAGGTGGTCATGGAGCAGCGCGAGGAAGGCGGCAACAACGGATACGTCTGGCAGCTGCCCTCCCGCATCAAGTACTCCAACATCAAGCTCAGCCGCCCGGTCACCAAGGACACCGAGAAGGTCACGGCCTGGCTGTCCGGGATGATCAACGGCGTCGCCCGCAAGACCGCCCACATCAGCGCGATGACCGTGGACGGCACCGTGGTGGCCCGCTGGAGCCTGATGGACGTGGTGCCGGTCCGCTGGACCGGGCCGTCCCTCAGCCCCGAGACGGTCAAGGTGGCGACCGAGACGCTGGAGATCGCCCACCACGGCTTCCTGCACGGCGGGGGCTGACGCCGTGGCCCCGAACCAGCCCGTCGCGTTCATCGCCTCCACCCCGCCCGCGAGCACCCCGGGCGCGGGCGGGGGCGGCAAGGGCGATGCCCGGCCCAAGCTCGAACGGGCCTATCTGGAACTGCGCCAGCCCCCCGCCGACGGCGGTACGACCACGCCCGGCCCGCGCATGGGGCAGATCGACTTCCAGTTCAACCCCAAGGAGCTGACGCTCGCCAAGACCGCGAAGTGGGAGCGGAAGACCGCCCGCGGCGCCCGCCGCGCCGGGCCTGCCGAGTTCAAGGGGTCGGGCCCCTCCAAGCTGACCCTGGAGATGTTCTTCGACGCCACCGGCACGCAGGACGACGCGGTGGTCAAGGCCGTCGAGAGCCTGCTCGCGACCTGCGTGCCGACCGACCAGACCCACCAGCGCCAGCAGGGCGTGCCGCCGTGGGTGATCTTCCACTGGGGCGGGATCACCGGGTTCGTCGGCTATGTCAGCCAAGTGCAGGCGAAGTACACGCTGTTCACGCCCGGCGGGCTGCCGATCCGGGCGACCTGCCAGGTGACCCTGGAGGAGATCAGCGGGCCGATGCCCGGCCAGAACCCCACGTCCGGCGCGCTCGCCGCGCGCCGCGTGCACCGGGTGGTCACGGGCGACACGCTGGCCCTGCTGGCCTGGCGGGAGTACGGCGATCCGGCGGCCTGGCGGGAGATCGCGCAGGCCAACGGCATCGACGACCCGATGCGGCTGCGGCCCGGTGCCGAGCTGCTCCTGCCCGCTGCCGAAGAGATCGGAGGCTGAGCCGCCGTGGCCGGTGAGAGCTTTGCGAACAGTCTCGTGGTGGAGGCGGGCGGGCAGCCGCTGCCCGCGCCCGTCGCCGAGTTGATCGTGTCCGCGTACGTCGACGACAGCACGCAGCTGCCGGACCTGTTCGTGATCCGTTTCCGCGACCCGGACCACAAGGTGCTGGAGCGGACGGGGATCACCATCGGCACGCCGGTGAAGCTGTTCGCGCGGGCCGGGGACGGCGCGCAGCGCGAGCTGCTCGTGTCGGGCGAGGTGACGGCGGTCGAGATCGACCTCGACAGCACCGGGACGTTCACGGTGGTGCGCGGCCTCGACCACGCGCACCGGTTCTTCCGCGGCCGCCGGGTCGCCGGGTACCGGCAGATGACCGCGTCGGACGTGGCGGTGAAGGTGGCGCGGCGGGCCGGGCTGCCGCTGGGCACGGTCGATTCGACGACCACGGTGTACGAGCACCTGGCGCAGCCGGGGATCACGGACTGGGAGTTCCTGCACCGGCTGGCGGACCTTGCGGGTGCCGAAGTGGCCGTGGTCGACGGCAAGTTCATGTTCCGCAGGCCGGCGAAGGCGGAGGCGGCCCCGGCGACGTCCACCCGGCCGCAGGCCAGCCCGTACGTCCTGGAGTTCGGGCGGAACCTGCTGCGCTGCCAGGCCGCGGTGACGGCCGCCGACCAGGTGCAGCAGGTGGAGGTGCGCGGCTGGGACGTGCAGGCGAAGGCGGCGGTGGTGGGCCGGGCGCCGGCGGACCGCAGCGACCGGCTGCAGCTGGGGATCACGCCGGGGCAGGCGGCGGAGCCGTTCGGCAAGGCGGTGTTCCTGGCGACGGACACTCCGTACGGCACGCAGGCGGAGGCGGACCAGGCGGCGAAGGCCCTCGCCGCGGACCTGGCGGGTTCGTTCGCGGAGCTGGACGCGGTCGCGATGGGCATCCCGCAGCTGCGGGCCGGTACGGCGGTGACGCTGGCGAACGTGGGCAGGCCGTTCGAGGGCAAGTACACGATCTCCGCGAGCCGGCACGTGTTCGATCCGGCGGTCGGCTACCAGACCTGGATCACGGTCGGCGGGCGCTCCAACCGCTCGCTGTACGGGCTCGCGTCCGGCGGGCCGGGCTCCGGGGCCGCCGCGGGCAGCCAGGACCGGATCGGCGGGCTGGTGAACGCGACGGTGACGGACACCCGGGATCCGGAGGGGCGGGGCCGGGTGAAGCTGGCGTTCCCCTGGCTGGACGGGGAGTACGTCAGCGACTGGGCCCGGACCGCGGAGGCGGGCGGCAAGGGCGGCGGCGGGATCTTCGGGCCGGAGGTGGGCGACGAGGTGCTCGTCGGCTTCGAGCAGGGCCGGGTGGACCATCCGTACGTCCTGGGCGGGCTGTACAACGGGCAGGACAAGCCGTCGGAGCACGAGGCACCGCTCGTCGATTCGACCAGTGGGGCGACCAACCGGCGTTCCCTGGTGACCCGTTCGGGCAACCGGCTGGAGCTGCTGGACGCGCAGAACGGCCCGCGGGGGGTGCGGCTGGCGACCGGCGACGGGAAACTCACCCTGCACCTGGACCGCAAGGCCACGACGGTCACCGTGCACAGCGACGGCACGGTCGAGATCACGGCCAAGAAGAAGGTCACGGTGACGGCGGACAACGGCATCAGCATGGACGCCGGCACCGGGAAGCTGGAGCTCACCGGGCAGTCCGTCCAGGTCACCGCGAAGTCCGGGGTCGAGGTCGACGGCGGCGCGGGCGCGCTGAAGCTCCAGACCAACGGCCAGGTCGACGTGAAGGGCACGACGGTCGGCGTCAACGGCCAGGCCAGCACCGAGATCAAGGGCGGGGCCAGCTGCTCCATCAGCGCCGCCCTCGTCCGCATCAACTGACCCGCGTACGCATCAACTGCCCGCGTTCGCATCAACTGACCCGCCTACGCGCGGGGGAACGAGAAGAGGGGCCGGGAAACATGCCACCTGCCGCACGTGTCGGGGACCCCACCGGGCATCCCGGGGTGATCGGGCCGCCCGGCGTGCCCACCGTGCTGATCGCCGGTATGCCCGCCGCCGTGGTGTCCACCCCGCACCTGTGTTCCTTCCCGCCCCCGGCGGTGCACCCGCCGTCCGTGATCGCCCCGCCCGGCTGCCCCACCGTGCTCATCGGTGGCATGCCCGCGGCCCGCATGGGCGACATGGCCGCCTGCGGGGCGCCGATCGTCATGGGCGCCCCGACCGTGCTGATCGGCGGGTGAGGCGGCGGTGGGCGAGCAGTTCATCGGCTCCGGCTGGGCGTTCCCCGTACGGACGGACGCCACGGGCGGTGTCGCGCTGGTCGGCGGGGACGCGGAGATCGAGGAGAGCATGCGGCTGATCCTGGGCACCGCGCCCGGCGAGCGGCCCATGCGGCCGCAGTTCGGGTGCGCGATCCACGACCACGTCTTCGCGCCGGCGGACGCGGCGACCGCCGCGCAGCTCGCCTACGAGGTCCGGCTGTCGCTGGAGCGGTGGGAGCCGCGGATCGAGCTGGTGGACGTGCTGGTCTCCTTCGACGGGCAGGACGAGGGGACGCTGTACATCGACGTCCGGTACGCGCTGCGCGGCACCAACGACCCGCGGAACCTCGTCTTTCCGTTCTACGTGATCCCGGCGCACGAGGGCGGGGACGCCGGCGGGTCCGGCGGCCCGGAGGGTGGGGGTCGCCGGTGAGCCTGCCCGAGCCGCACCTCGACGACCGGCGTTTCCAGGACCTCGTGGACGAGGCCAAGCGGATGGTCCAGCAGCGGTGCCCCGAGTGGAGCGACCACAACGTCTCCGACCCCGGCGTCACCCTCATCGAGGCCTTCGCGCACATGACGGACCAGCTGATCTACCGGCTCAACCGGGTCCCGGACAAGAACCACGTGGCGTTCCTCGACCTGATCGGGCTCCAGCTCAGCCCGCCGACGGCGGCCCGTACGGACGTGACGTTCTGGCTGTCGGCTCCGCAGGCGCAGACGGTGCAGGTCCGCGAGGGCACCGAGGTCGCCACCCACCGTACCGAGACCGAGGAGGCCGTGGTCTTCTCGACCCTCGGTGAACTGTCCGTCGTGCCGGTTGAGTTGGCGGTGGTCGCGGTGGCGGGCGGGGAGCCGGGTGCGGTCGCCGCCGAGCGGCGGGCCGAGCTGGCGGGCGGGCGCGGAGTGCCGTGCTTCTCGCCGGTGCCGCGCCCCGGCGACGCGCTGCTGTTCGGGCTGTCCCGGCCCGCGCCGCGCTGTGTGGTGGCGCTGCGGCTGGACTTCCCGGTGGCGGGCCACGGCATCGACCCGGAGGACCCGCCGCTGCGCTGGGAGGCGTGGACTTCGGAGGGCTGGACCCGCTGCGAGGTGGACCGGGACGGCACGGGCGGCTTCAACCGGCCCGGTGACGTGCTCGTGCAGCTGCCCGCCGGGCACGTGGCGTCGGTGGAGGCGCGGCAGCGGGCGGGCTGGCTGCGCTGCGTGGTGAGCGAGCTGCAGCCGGGCCGGCGCATGTACTCGGCGACGCCGGAGCTGCTGGCCGCGGAGGCGTTCACCATCGGCGGCACCGCACCGGCCGTGCACGCCGAACGGGCCGGCGGGGAGCTGCTCGGGATCTCCGAGGGGGTGCCCGCGCAGACGTTCGCGCTGGAGCGCGCCCCGGTGATCGCGGGCAGCAGGCCGTTCGTGGTGGAGACGGCCGCTCCGCACGCCGACTGGGAGCCGTGGGTGGAGGTGGAGCACTTCGCCGAGTCCGGCCCGCTGGACCGGCACGTCCGGCTCGACCGCAGTACCGGCGAGGTGGCGTTCGGTCCTGCCGTACGGGAGCCGGACGGCACCCTGCGCCAGTACGGGGCGGTGCCCGCCAAGGGGGTGCCGGTGCGGGTGCGTTCGTACCTCGCGGGCGGCGGCCGTCGCGGTAACGTCGCCCGCCGGGCGCTGTCCGTGCTGCGCAGCTCGATCCCGTACATCGCCCGTGTCGAGAACCGGCGGGCGGCGGGCGGCGGGGTGGACGGCGAGGACGTCGCGAACGCCCGGCTGCGCGGGGCGCTCGCGCTGCGCACCCGGGAGCGTGCGGTCACCGCCGAGGACTACGAGTACCTGACCCGGCAGGCGGCCCCGGAGGTGGCGCGGGTGCGGTGCGTGGACGCCGGGGCCGGCGGGGTGCGGGTGCTGCTGGTGCCGGCGGCCGAGGACGACGGCGAAGGGCGCCTGGAGTTCCGGCAGATGGCCTGCCCGCGGGAGCTGCTGAGCACGGTCGCCGGGCATCTGGACGCGCGCCGGATGCTGGGGGCCCGGCTGGTGGTCGAGCCGCCGTACTACCAGGGCGTGACGGTGGTCGCGGACCTCCAGGCGCAGCGCGGTGCGCCGCAGGTGCGGGTGCAACAGGCCGCGCTGGCGGCGCTGTACGGGTACCTGAACCCGCTGCGCGGCGGCGCCGACGGGACGGGCTGGCCGTTCGGCCGGGCCGTGCACAGCGGTGAGGTGTTCGCGGTGCTCCAGCGGGTGCCGGGGGTGGAGGCGGTGGAGCAGGTCCGGCTGTTCCCGGCGAACCTGGACACCGGCAGCCGCGGCGAGATCACCGACAGGATCGCGCTCGGTCCGGGCGCGCTGGCCTTCTCGTACGACCACCAGGTCCGCTTCCCCGGGGGCCGGCCGTGACGCGCCGCCTGGTCCCGGGGCTGCCGTCCCGCTACCCGCTGGGCGAGCAGCTGCCGGGCGTGTACGCCGACGACGACACCGTGCAGCGGATCACGGAGGGCCTCGACGAGGTGCTCGCCCCGGTGCTCGCGGTCCTCGACAGCCTGGCCGCGTACTTCGATCCGCGGCTGGCCCCGGCGGACTTCGCGGAGCTGCTGGTGGCGTGGGTGGGTGCGGAGTCGGCCGGCTCCGCGCACCGCGCGGTACGGTCCCACGCCCGCCGGGGCACGGCCGCCGGCCTGGCGCAGGCGCTCCGCGATGCGTTCGGTGCCGTGGTGCGGATCGAGGAGAGCGGGGGGACCGCCTGGTCGGAGACGCCGCTGTCGGCCCTCCCGGGCTCTGCCGTGCCGCACCTGACCGTCCGGGTGGCGTTTCCCGGCGGGGGTTCGGCGGACCAGGCCGAGCTGGAGGCGTTCGTCTCCCGCAACCGCCCGGTCCACCTCCCCTTCACGGTGCAGCCGGCCGACGACGGCCCGGAGTGAGCTGAGGGCGCCCGCCTACAGGAACTCGGCGAGCGAGTCGAGGGCGCGCAGGACTTCCGGTTCCGGGGCCGAGGGGAGCTGGGCGACGACTTCCTCGATGCCCAGGTCCGCGAAGTGGCCGAGCTTGCCGGGCGTGGGGTGCACGGCGTACGGGACGACCTGGAGGGACTTCGGGTCCCGGCCCGCCTGCTCCCACACGGACCGCAGCACCGGCAGGGACTCGGTCAGGCCGCGGCCGCCGATCGGCATCCAGCCGTCGGTGTGGCGGGCGACGTGCGCGAAGAGCTTGGGGCCGGCCGCGCCGCCGAGCAGGGTGCGCGGGCCGTACAGCGGGGTGCTGCCGGGCAGTTCGCGGGGTGCCTGGACCGGCTTGGGGTGGGCGGCGCTCGCCTGCACCGAGCCGAAGCTTCCCTCGTACGGGGTGGGTTCCGGGGCCCACAGGGCGCGCATGAGCGCCATCCGGTCCTCGACGAGCTCCCGCCGGGTGGCCCACTCCACGCCGTGGTCGGCGGCCTCTTCGACGTTCCAGCCGTAGCCGATGCCCAGGGTGAAGCGGCCGCTGGAGAGGTGGTCGAGCGTGGCGACGTGTTTGGCGAGCGCGATGGGGTCGTGCTGGGCGACGAGGGTGATGCCGGTGCCGAGGGCGAGGCGCTCGGTGACGGCGGACGCCTGGCCGAGCGTGACGAAGGGGTCGAGCGTACGGCCGTACTGCTCGGGCAGGTCGCCGCCCATCGGGGCGGCCGTGTCGCGGCTCACCGGGATGTGGGTGTGCTCGGGGAGATAGAGCCCGTGGAAGCCGCGCTCCTCCAGCTCGCGTGCGAGCCGTACGGGAGTGATGGTCCGGTCCGTCAGGAAGATGGTCGTGGCGATCCGCATGTACTGGCACCTCCGTCACGTGGGGGGCTCAACCTACGGGCTGGCGGGTCAAATGCCGAGGGGTACAAGCCAGTTGCGCCGCTGCCGCCAATTCGGTAATCAGTAACTCGTCAGATGCGGAGAGTGAGCATCATCCATCCTTGGCCCGCCGCCCGGCGGGGAGGAGGCCTGCATGCCCGGAACGGCTCGGCCCGGCACCGTGCGCGAGCGGCTGGTGCCCGAGCTGGCCGGCGGGACGGCGACGCTGAGCCTGCTCGTCGCCCCGGCCGGGTACGGCAAGACCACGCTGCTCACGCAGACCGCGGCGGCCTTCGCCGGCCGGGTCCTGCGCTGGCAGCCGTGCCGCGACACCCGTGGCGCGCCCGCCCTGCTGGGGACGCTGGCCCGCGGGCTGGGCCTCCCGGAACTGCCCGGCCCGGTGACCGTGGAATCCGTCCTGCTGGCGGTCGAGCGGGGCCCGGACCCGGTGCTGCTGCTCGTGGACGACGTGCACGTCGTCCACGGCAGCCAGGCCGAAGCAGTACTGGAAGAGCTGGCGCTGCTGGCCCCGCCCCCGCTGCGGCTGATCCTGGCGGGCCGCCGGATGCCGTCCCTGAACGCCAACCGGGCGGAGCTGGCCGACACCCGGGTACTCACCGCGAGTGAACTCCGGCTCGGCGAAGCGGAGATCGCCGCTGCCTTCCCGGACGCACCGCCGGGGGTGCTGGCGGAGCTGACCAGCGGCTGGCCGGGGGTGCTGCGGCTCGCCGCAGCGGCCCTGCGGGGCGGGCGCGACCCGCTGGACTCGGCGGCGGTGCGGACGTACCTCGACCGCGAGGTGCTCGGGGCGTTCCCGCCGCGCCTGGCCCGGCTGCTGGAACGCGGCGGCAGCGAGGTGTCCCACGCGGAACTGGCCGAGGAGTACGGGCTGACGGTCGCGGCCCCGCTGCTCTGGTCGCACCTCGCGCGGCGCTGCGCCGTACCGGCCGGCCGGCAGCCGCAGGCCCCCCCGGAGTGCGCCGCCGCGCCGCTGTCGCTGCGCTGCTTCCGCCGGTACGAGGCCACGCTCGCGGGCCGCCCGCTGGACTGGACCCGCACCCGGCCGCGGGTACGGGCGCTGGCCCGGCTGCTGTCGGTGCACGCGGGGCGGCCCGTACACCGGGAAGAGCTGATGGCCGCGCTGTGGCCGGACATCCCGCCGCAGCGGGCGGGGCGCGGGCTGCAGGTGGCGGTGTCGGCCCTGCGGACCTTCCTCGAACCGGGCCTGGACCGGGGGCGGTCGCAGGTGCTGGTGCGCTCGGGGGAGGCGTACATGCTGGTGCTGGAGCCGGGCGGGAGCTGTGACGTGCCGCGGTTCGAGGCGGCGGCGGGGGAGGGGCTGCGGGCGGCCGCGCGCGGCGAGCCGGGCCGCGCCGTTGCGTCGCTGGAGCGGGCGCTGCGCCTCTACACCGGGGAGCTGCTGCCGGAGGACGGCCCGGCGGAGTGGGTGGTCCCGATCCGCGAGCGGTACCGCAACCAGGCCGTGCAGGTCGCGCACGCGCTGGCGGAGGTGGAACTCGGCCGCGGGCGCGCGGTGGCGGCGGTGGCGGCGGCGACGCACGCGCTGTCGGTGGACCCGTTCCAGGACGCGGTGTGGCGGCTGCTGGTGGCGGCCCACCGGCAGGCGGGCGACCCGGTGGCGGCGGACCGTGCCGAGCGCCGGCACGCGCGGATGCTGGACGCGCTGCGGTAGGCCGGCGGCGCGCCGCCGGCCGTCGCCGCTGCCGGCGTTACCGACGTTTGAAGAACTCGACCTCGGCGAGGGCGAGACGGCGGCCGGAGCCGGTGCCGTGGGCGGCCTGGACGGTCAGCCGGACGCGGACGGCGGCGCTGACGGGGACGTGGAAGGTCTGCTTGCCGGGGGCGTCGGCCAGCCGGATCACCTTCTCCGTGCGCCGCCCGTCGTCGGCGGTGACGGTGACCAGGATGCGGCTGGGCCGGGCCTGGGTGAGGAACTTCTCCGCCACGGGCGAGCTGCCGGGGTGCACGACGAGCTCGAGCAGGCGGACGGGCGCCTCGAAGACGGCTTCGAGGTACTCGCCCTCGCCGGATCCGGCGGCGGCCGGGGCCCAGTAGCGGTCGGTGGTGCCGTCGACGGCGAGGGCGGCGGGGTGCTGCGGGTGGCGGCTGGAGGCGGTCACGCGGGCGGCGTGGAGCTGTTCGGTCTTGCCCGTGCGGTCCTTGACCGACTCGACGACCCGGTCGGCCTCGCCCCGGAAGGCGTACGCGAGCGATGCGACGACGAGGAGCAGCAGCAGGGGGAGGACGAACCGGGGGCGCCGCCAGATCCGCAGCGGGGGCCTGTCCCCGGCCCGGTGTTCCTTGCGGGGCCGCCGGGTGAGCAGCCGCCGCCACCACGGCGGCCGGGGCACGGGCACGGCGTCGGCCAGTGAGGACCCGCAGCGCCGGCAGTAGCGGCGGGTGGGGACGTTCCCGCTGCCGCACTGGCCGCAGACCAGGTCGCCGGCCTGCGGCGGCGCCTCCTGCGGATCGGGCTCCCGTACGGGCCGCGGCGGCTCCTGTCCGGGCTGCCCCTCGCGGGGCTGTACGGCATTGCCGGGCGGATGCGCGGGCCGCGGCGGAATCGCGGGACCCGCGGGTCCCGCCTGCTGCGGTGCCTGGGGTGCCTGGGGTGCCTGTGCGGCTTGTGCTGCCTGTGGGGTCTGCGGTGCGGGCTCCGGCTGCCGGGCCTCGGGCACCGCGACGGGGTTCCCCTCCAGGAACAGTCCGCAGGCACCGCAGAACTGCTCGCCTGCCTGACACCGGTTGCCGCACCGGGCGCAGCTGACCACGGCCCTCACCCCTCTCGGGACCATGCTCCCCGCCCGCCCCCGCGCCGCCCACAGCCCCGCGGGCAGTTCCCGGCCCCCGGCGCTGCCCTTTCGGGCAGCGCCGCCGTACTACGTTGGGGCCGGGTACCCGGCCCCAGCGCTCCTGGCACGCGCGGGTGGTGGAGAACCTCACCTTCGCGCTCCGGCATGCGGCCCCGCAGGGGTACGAGGCCGAGCGGGAGATGACCGTACGCCTGGACCGCAGTAGTCGCCCCGAGCCCGGCATCCTGATCAGCTCGGCCGGCTACGACCCCGACCGGACCGGGTTCGCGCCACAGGACGTGGTCCTGGTCGTCGAGGTCGTCGCCGAGGAGTCCGCGGACCGCGACCGGTCGCTCAAGCCGTTCGAGTACGCCCAGGCGGGCGTCCCGCACTTCTGGCGCGTCGAGGACGAGAAGGGCTCACCGACGGTCCACACGTACGAGCTGGACACCGTCACCGGCGCCCATGTCGCGACGGGGATCCACCGGGAGCGACTCGTCACACCCGTCCCGTTCCCGCTCGACCTGGACCTCGCCCGGCTCGTGCCCCGAGCCGGGCCGACCCCCTAGCCGCGCGGGTAGCGGGCGAGCCAGCCCGGGGAGGAGACGGCGGGGCCGTGGAGGGAGGGGCCCTGGGTCATCTCCATGGCGAAGTCGTCGGCGAGCTGGAGCACGGTGGCCCGGCCCTCGAGCTCCGCGAGCCATGCGGCGGGCAGGGCGGTCTCCCCGTGCAGTGCTCCCAGCAGGGCCCCGCACAGGGCGCCCGTCGCCGTCGAGTCCCCGCCGTGGTTCACGGCGAGCCGCAGCCCGTGCCGGACGTCCTCGGCGACCAGCGCGCAGTACACGGCCACGGCGAGCGCGTCCTCGGCGTCCCGGCCGTCGCCGGGGGAGAGGGACTCGACCAGCTTCGGCGAGGGCAGGCCCTGCCGGACCGCGCCCAGGGCCCGTTGGAGGGCGTCCGTGACCGGCTGCTGGCCGGGTCGGGGGCCCAGCAGGCCGAGTGCCCGCTGCACCGACGCGTCCAGGGTGTCCCCGCGCGTCAGCCCGTGCACGATGACCGCCAGCGCCCCTGCGGACAGGTACGCCGTCGGATGCCCGTGGCTCTGCGCCGCGCACTCCACGGCCAGCTGGAGCACCAGGGTCGGTTCCCAGCCGACCAGCAGCCCGAAGGGCGCCGAGCGGACCGTCGCGCCCGCGTCCCGGGCCGTGGGGTTCTTCGGGGTGTCAAGGGTGCCGAGGATCTCGTCGCCGAATCCCGTCATGCAGGCCCGGTCGGGGCCGCGCCGGGCGTAGAGCCACTCCTCCTGGGCCAGCCAGCCGTTGTCCTTGCGCCGCTCGTCGGGGCCCCAGTCGTGCTGCGTCGCCACCCAGCGCAGGTACGCCCGGTGCACGTCGGTCGGCGGGTGCCAGGCGCCGGTGTCGCGGCGTACGTGCGCCCGGATCAGGCCATCGACGGTGAACAGGGTGAGCTGCGTGGAGGCGGTCACCGCGCCCCGCCGTCCGTACGCCGGGGCCGGTTCGGTCAGCCCCTCCAGGCCGTGCGTCTCACGGATCCCGTCGAGGGAGAGCCCGGCCACCGGCGCGCCGAGCGCGTCGCCGATGGCACCGCCGAGCAGCGCTCCGCGGACGCGGCTGCGGAAGTCCTGCTGCTCCGCCCTGCCCCATACTCCGGCGGAAATACCTGCCACTGCTGAACTCGCTGAGCTCACTGGAACCCCCCAACTGGCCCTGGCGGAGCACTGTAACGGACAGCATCGGTCGGATCCGGACGCAGTCCGTCACCTGGGCCGTAAGTGAGCGAAGAACGCACGCAGAACGGCCGGATTCAAAAGGTGGCACGTTTTGCCACTTGCCTCCGGGGCGGCCGCTTCCGGCCATTCACCGTTCAGCGGCCGTTCTCCCGCGGACCCGAGCCTCGGTGCCATGAAGAAGGCACTCCTCGCCGCGACCGCCGTCGCCTCCGCGCTCACCCTCTCCCTCACGGCGGCCCCGGCCGCCACCGCCGGACCGGGCGCCCACCACCACGACCCCGCGATCCCCTTCACCCAGGCCACCGTCACCGCCGGAGCCGACGGCTCCTACACGGTGAAGTGGGCCGCCGAGGGCACCCGCCGCGTCGCGATCAAGGCGGGCGGCAAGGTCGTGGCCCGCGGCGGCGCGCACGGCGAGGCCGTCGTCACCGGCCTGCCCGCCGCCGATCGCCAGTGGTTCACCTTCGACCCCGAGCGCGGCCGGAGCCTGCGCCTGGCCGACCGGCTCGTCCGGCTCGAGGGCACCTCCAACTTCCGTGACGCGGGCGGCTACCGCACCGCCTCCGGCCAGTGGGTGCGGATGGGCGAGGTCTACCGCTCCGACGCCCTCGACAAGCTCACCGCGAACGACCTCGGCAAGCTGCGCCGCCTCGGCATCCGGACCGTGTTCGACCTGCGCATGCAGGACGAGCGGGACAGGGCCCCCGACCGGGTCCCGGCCGGCGCCTCGTACGTCGTCGCCGACGTCTTCGCGGGTTCGGGCTCCTTCCAGTCCCTGCCGCGCACCCCCGACGAGGCCGTCACCGCCATGATCGACGCCGAGAAGGCCATGGTCAGCGGTACGGGCGGCCGGAAGGCCTATGCGGACGTCTTCGACGGGATCCGCGCCGACGACCGCCGTGCCGTCCTCTTCCACTGCACGGCCGGCAAGGACCGCACCGGCTGGTCCGCCGCGGCCCTGCTGACCGCGCTCGGGGTCCCGGCCGGGACCGTCATGTCCGACTACCTGGCCAGCAACGACTACCGCAGGGCCGCCAACGACGCCGTACTCGGCCACCTGCCGCCGCAGCAGGCCGCCGTGTACAAGCCCCTCCTCGACGTGCGCGCCGAGTACCTGAACTCCGGCTTCGCGGAGGCCGGGGCGAAGTTCGGCTCCTTCGACGACTACCTGAAGGACGGCCTCGGCATCGACGCCCGCGAGCTCAAGCGACTGAAGAAGGACCTCCTCGTCGGCTGAGCCGGGGCGCCCCTTCCGGCCGTTGCCGGACCCCCGGCGGTCCCCGGCCGCCCGGTTGCGGGCCGTGCCGGGGGCGCTGATAGTGAGATGGGCCCACCGGCAGGCCGCCCGAGCGGCGGCCGCGAAGGCTCTTCCGGTCTCCCTCGCAGCATGCGGAGAGGAGCACACCCATGCGCAAGAACGCCCGGACGCGTCGTCTCGTGACGACGGTGACCGTGTTCGCGGCCGGGGGCATCATGCTGCTGCCCGCTCCCGCGGTCGCCCTGCCGCGGACCGGCACCTTCCAGCTCGTGAACTTGCAGAGCGGCAAGTGCGGGACGGTCGCCGGCGGCCGGTCCACCGACAACAACGTCGAACTGGTCCAGTTCACCTGCGACCGTGACCCCTCTCGCCGCTGGCGGCTCACCAACGGCGACGGCAGCTCGTACCAGATCGTCAACGTGCAGACGGGCAAGTGCATGACCGTCGCCGGCGGCCGGTCCACCGAGAACAACGTTCCCCTGGTCCAGTTCGACTGCGACTCGGACCGCTCGCGCCGCTGGGAGATCGTCAACTGGGACAGCGAGAGGAGCTCCTACGAGCTCATCAACGCGCAGACCGGCAAGTGCGCGACGTTCGACGGCGGCACCCTCTCCGCCAACAACCTGAGGCTGCTGCAGTTCGACTGCGACAACCACCCCTCGCGCCGCTGGAGCCTGCGGCTGGCCGGTCCCTGACCAGGACGGCGACCGGGCCGAGAAATCCGGTCGGGACCTCCGGCGCAACCGCACCGGAGGTCCTGGCCGTCGCCGTCCCGGATTCTGGCCGGGACTGGCCCAACCACGGTCGTCTCCCAGCCGTCCTCTTGGTCAACTGGCCTTGAACAAAGACGTGTTCACGTCTCGCCTGGTGGATAACACGCCGAGCCCCAGGTGTGTTTCCAGCCAACCTGAGCGTCCTGATTCCACTTTTGATCGCATTTGATTCGGTTTTGATCTCCACTCGGGATTTAGCTTTCGACGCGGCGGCCGCCGGCAATCCGGCGGCCGCCTGCATCCGCTGAATTCCTGGGGGGATCTTGCTTTTCCGAGCAGACATGAATTCGCCATCTCCACGCCGTCTTTCGGCAGGGAGAAAGCCGGGTGGCCTGCGGGCGACCGCAGTCGGCGTGGCCCTGCTGATGACCGCGCCGGTGCTCTACGGGTCGGAGTCCGCCCTCGCGGCCCCGGCCCCGGCGCCGGAGCAGCCGGCCGGTGTGCGGCAATCGGACGAGACGGCCCAGTCCGCTGCCGACATCCGGTCCGCGCAGGTTGCGGCCCGGCTGTACGGCCACCGCGTCGAGGCGCTCTCCGAGCGTACGGAAGCCTCGACGACCTGGGCCAACAAGGACGGATCGCTTACCACGGAGCTCGTCGCCGGCCCGGTCCGCTTCAAGGGCGCGACGGGCCAGTGGCAGCCCGTCGACATCACGCTCGCCGCGCAGAAGGACGGTTCGGTCGCCTCCAAGGCGCACCCGCGGGGGTTGCGCCTGGCGGGCAAGTCGGGTGCGAAGGCTGCTTCGCTGAAGGCGGCGCAGGCCGCCCCGGCCACCGACCTGGTGACGCTGGGCAGCGGTGAGAACGCCGTCACGCTGCAGTGGCGCGGCGGTCTGCCCGCCCCGAAGCTGGACGGTACGCGTGCCACCTACGAGAATGCCGTGCCCGGTGCGGACGTGGTCGTGGAGGCGACCCGTACCGGCTTCGAGCAGTTCGTCGAGGTCAAGGCCAAGCCCGCCGCGGGCTTCTCCTACACGCTGCCGCTGAAGACCAAGGGCCTCAAGGTCACGCAGCAGGCCGACGGCAGTGTGCTCTTCACGGACCGGAAGTCCAAGAAGACCGCGACGATGCCCGCGCCCGTGATGTGGGACGCGACGGTCGACAAGGCCTCCGGCGAGCACACCCGCCGGGCCAAGGTCGCCATGAAGGTCGTCAAGACCAAGGGCGGCGTGGACCTGGTCCTCACCCCGGACGCCGAGTTCCTGGCGGACCCGGCGACCAAGTACCCGGTGACGGTCGACCCGTCGACCTCGACGCTGGGGAACCTCTTCGACACCTACGTCCAGCAGGGCGAGACCGTCGACTGGTCCAACGACACCGAGCTCGACCTCGGCAACCCGGGCACCAAGAACGCCGACGGCACCTGGCGCACGGCCCGTTCCTTCATCACCTGGAACACCGCCCCCGTCGCCGACGCGCTGATCTCCAGCGCCACCCTGAGCCTGTGGAACTTCCACTCCGGCAACGCGCCCGAATGCGCCGCCCAGCCCTGGGAGGTCTGGACGGCCAACAACGCCTCCACCTCCTCGCGCTGGACGAACCAGCCCGCGATGGTGACCAAGATGGCCACCTCCACGCAGACCAAGGGCAACACGTCCTGCACCGCCGACGGCTGGATCACCGCCGACGTCAAGAACCTCGTGCAGCACTGGTCCAACAACAAGTGGGCCTACTCCGGCATGGGCCTGCGGGCCACCGACGAGAACGACAGCAAGGAATGGAAGCGGGTCAACTCCGCGAACGCCGCCTCCAACCCGCCCAAGCTGACGGTCACCTACAACTACCGCCCGCGGACCGGCACGAAGCAGGAGGCCGGCGCCCCCTTCTTCTCCTACGGCGGCGCCTACGTCGTCAACACGCTCACCCCGACGCTCCGCGACACCTTCGTCGACGCCAACGGCGACAAGGTCAACGGCACCTTCCAGATCTTCGACTCGGCGACCGACACGCAGGTCGGGAACGTCATCGTCTCGCCGTGGGTCGCCTCGGGGCAGGTGGCCTCCGTCACCGTCCCCGCCGGGGTCCTGACCAACGGCAAGACGTACAAGTTCCGCACCTCGCCGTACGACGGCACGCACTACAACCTGGGCTGGTCGGCCTGGAAGACCTTCACGGTCGACACCGCCGCCCCCTCCGCCCCCACCGGCATCACCTCGACGGACTACCCGTCGAACGCGTGGGTCAAGGGCGCGGGCCAAGCGGGCGTCTTCAACGTGACCCCGCCCGCCGCCGACCACAACTGGCTCGAATGGTCCCTCGACGGCACCACCTGGACCAAGGTCGCCACCGGTGGCACCTCCGGCGCCAAGGCGATCTCCATCGCCCCGCCCAAGGACGGCACCCACACCCTCCAGGTCCGGGCGGTCGACAAGGCCGACAACAAGTCCGAGGCGATCGACTACACCTTCCACGCCGGCCCGGGCGGCTTCGTCCAGCCCAGCGAGGGCGAGCGCACCGCCCGCCGCCTGCCCCTCGTGGCAGACGCCGACGGCAGCAAGTACGACAAGGTGTCCTTCTCCTGGCGCCGCTCCGCGGCCGACCCGTGGGTCCAGATCCCGCCCGGCCACGTCACCTCCGGCGGCACCCCGCTCACCACGTGGCCCGTCCCGCTGGTGAACGGCAAGAACGCCGGTGTCGTCTGGAACGCCACCGACACCGTCGACCCCGACGGCACCGTGCAGATCAAGGCCGACTTCACCGGCCCCAACTCTGCGACCGGCGCCACCGAACCCCTGTCGGTCGTCGTGGACCGCAACGCCTCCGGCGCCGCGACCGACGAGGTCGGCCCCGGCTCGGTCAACCTGCTCACGGGTGACTACACCCTCTCCGCCACCGACATCTCGGCCTTCGGCCTCTCGGTCTCCCGGACCGCCTCCTCCCGCACCCCCGAGAAGGGCGCGCAGCAGGAGGGCCAGGCCGCGATCTTCGGCAAGGAGTGGGTCTCCGGCACCGTCTCCGGGGCCACCGAATCCGAGTACTCGCACCTGCGGAAGACCTCCGACACCGCCGTCGCGGTGGTCGACCCCGAGGGCAACGAGCTGCACTTCACCGCGAACGCGGCGAAGACCTCCTGGATACCCGAGCCCGGCTCCGAGGAGCTGACGCTGACCGGCAGCGTGACCGGTTCGTTCACGCTCTCCGACACGGAGGGCACGGTCACGCAGTTCACGAAGACCGACCCCGCGGTGGAGAGCTGGCAGGTGTCCAGCACCCTGCTCAACGGCCTGGCCAACACCGAGACCACGACCGTCTCGGAGACCGTGACCGTCGACGGGAAGAAGCTGGCCCGCCCCAAGCGGATCATCGCCCCCACCTCGGGCGCCTCGGCCGCCGCCTGCACCGCGGCCCCCGCCACCAAGGGCTGCCGCGCGCTGGAGTTCGTCTACGCGACGGCCACCACCGCCACCGGTTCCGACCTCGGTGACTACCTCGACCGGGTCAGGGAGGTCCGGCTGTGGTCCACCGAGCCCGGTGCGGCCGCCGCGACCTCCAAGGCCGTGCAGACGTACGCCTACGACGCCTCCGGCCGGCTGCGCCAGGCCTGGAACCCGCTGATCACCCCGGCTCTGAAGACGGAGTACGGCTACGACTCGGCGGGCCGGGTCACCGGCCTGACCCCGGCGGGCGAACTGCCGTGGACGTTCGCCTACGGCCAGGCCGGGAACGCCGCCACCGCCGGTGCCGGCATGCTGCTCAAGGCCTCGCGCTCCGGCCTCCAGCAGGGCACCAAGGACGTCGAGCAGGGCACCGCGTCCACCTCGGTGGTCTACGACGTCCCGCTGACGGGCGCCAAGGCCCCCTACGCCATGGGCGCCGGCGACGTGAAGGCCTGGGGCCAGACCGACGCCCCGACCGACGCGACCGCCGTCTTCCCGGCGGACTCCGTCCCCGCCTCGCATACCGGTGACGCGCTCGCGGCTGCGGACTACACCCGCGCCGACGTCTCCTACCTGGGCGTCTCGGGCCGTTCGGTCAACGAGGCCAAGCCCGGTGGGCACATCACCACCAGCGAGGCGGATCGTTTCGGCAACACCGTCCGCGAACTGACGGCAGCCAACCGGGCCCTCGCGCTCGGCGTCACTGCCGCCGACCGCGCGGCCCAGGCCGATCTGGGCATCGCCGCTCTGCCGTCGGCCGAGCGCGCCGCGCTCCTGTCCACCACGTCCGTCTACAACGAGACCGGCACCCGCGAGCTGGAGGAGTTCGGCCCGCTGCGGCGGATCGACCTGACCGCCGACCTCAAGTCGGGTTCCACCGTGCTCGTTCCGGCCGCCACGTCCGTCACCGCGCGGAGCTGGACGGTCAACGAGTACGACGCGGGCCGTCCCACCGACGGCACCGCCAAGGTCAAGGACCAGGTCACCAAGACCACCACCGGCGCCCAGGTCCGCGAGCACCCCACCGTCCTCGGTGAGGGCCGCACCACGCAGACCGTGTTCGACTGGCCGAAGGGCCTGGCCACTCAGACCGTGAAGAACCCGGGCGGTCTCGCCCTCACGGAGACCACCGAGTACGACGCGCAGGGCCGCATCACCAAGCAGCTGTCGCCCGGTGCGACCGGCACGGACGCGGCCACCCGCGTGACCACGTACTGGTCGGCGACCGGCACCGGCACCTGCCAGGGCCGTCCCGAGTGGGCCGACCGGATCTGCTCCACCGGCCCGGCGGGCGCGATCACGGGCGGCGGGTCCAACCCGTCGCAGCTGCCGACCACCACCACCGAGTACGACTGGTGGGGCAACCCGGCCAAGACGACCGAGACCGCCAACGGCACCACGCGTACCACCACGTCCGCGTACGACGCGGCCGGGCGGGTCACGACCGTCGCCATCACCGGCGGCACCGGCCAGGCCGTCCCGGAGCGGACCACCGAGTACGACCCGGCTACCGGCAAGGCATTCAAGACGGTCTCGCCGACCGGCGGCACCCTCACCAAGGCGTTCGACAAGCTCGGCCGCCAGACCTCCTACACCGACGCCGACGGCGGTGTCACGACCACCGAGTACGACCTGCTCGACCGGCCCGTCAAGGTCGCCGACAACACGCCGTCGACCGTCACGTACACCTACGACCACGCGGCCGAGCCGCGCGGCCTGGCCACGAAGACCACCGACTCCATCGCCGGTGCCTTCCAGCCCACCTACGACGCCGACGGCTCGGTCAGCTCCGAGAAGCTGCCCGGCGGCTACACCCTCACGCAGGACGAGGACACCACCGGTTCGGCGCTCAAGCGCACCTACACCCGCGACTCCGACGGTGTTCAGGTGTACTCCGACACGGTCGCCGAGTCGGTCCACGGCCAGGTCACCCGGCACGCGGGCTGGTCCGGCCAGGACTACGGCTACGACGCCACCGGCCGCCTGACCACCGTCGAGGACACCGCGGACACGGTCTGCACCAAGCGGACGTACACGTTCGACGGCCGTGCCAACCGCAAGACCCTGACCAGCGCCGCCGGCACCCCCGGCGCCGACTGCCCCACCACCGGAGGCACCACCACCACCCACACGTACGACAGCGGTGACCGCCTGGTCGACGCCGGCTACACGTACGACGCGTTCGGCCGCACCACCGCGCTGCCGGGCAGCACGCTGTCGTACTACGCCAACGACCTGGCGTACCAGCAGACCGCGGGCGGCAAGCGCCAGACCTGGCAGCTCGACGCCGCGCTGCGCTTCCGCTCCTGGAAGACCGAGACCGGCAGCGGCTCCACCTGGACCCAGACCGGCTCCAAGGTCAACCACTACGACAGCGACGGCGACAACCCGCGCTGGATCGTCGAGGACACCGCCACCGGTGCCCTCACCCGCAACGTCGACTCGGCCTCCGGCGACCTGGCCGCCACCACCAGCAAGACCGGCGACACGGTCCTCCAGCTCACCACCATCCACGGTGACGTCGCGCTCCAGCTCCCGCTGGACACCTCGAAGCCGCCGGTGGCGCTGGACGCCGACGAGTACGGCAACCCGCGCGCCGGACAGGCCGCCACCCGCTACAACTGGCTCGGCGCCAAGCAGCGCTCCACCGAGACCCTCACCGGCCTCACCCTCATGGGCGTCCGCCTCTACAACCCCGTCACCGGCCGCTTCCTCTCCACGGACCCGGTCTACGGGGGCAACGCCAACGCGTACGAGTACACGCACGCCGACCCGGTCAACCGCTACGACCTCGACGGCAAGTGGAGCTGGCGCAAGAAGTGGAAGAGCTTCCGCACCTGGGGCGGCTGGCGCACCACGTGGCGTGTGGCCTCCTACGGCGTGGGCATCGCGGCGGCCATCGGCTGCGGTGTGTCCATCGTCTGTGCGGTGGCCGCGGGCGCTGCCGTCGGCGCCATGACGTACTGGGCGGGCGGCGGCCGCATGACCTGGCGCGGTACGGCCAAGGCCGCCGGCTGGGGTGCCGTCAGCGGGTTCATGACCCGTACGGTTCCCAACGCCTGGAAGATCGGCAAGTCCGGGTTCAACCGGACCAGGTACCCTCGCGTTCGCTCGTACAGCGGCTGGCGGTTCTACCGGAACATTCGCTTCTGGAAGCGGATGCTCTGACCGCACGACGTGACAACAGCAGGGGTCCGGCGGCCGGACCGGCCGCCGGGCCCCTGCCCTGGACGGAGTGACATGAGCAAGATCATCGTGGCGGGCGAGATCACCGCCGCGCTCGTCCTCTTCGGACTCACCGCGATCGACGCCTTCGGCTCGGTGCCGGCCAACACGGTACTGGTCCTGATCGGCGCCGGATTCGTCGGCGCCGCGGTGTCGCGCATCAGGAGCGCCCGGTCACCACACTGACCGGACACCCGGGACACCCCCGCGCCGGGCACCCGGGCCCCGCGCCCCGCCCCTCACGGAACCGGCCGACGGCACTGCCGTCGGCCGGTTCTGCCGTCTCCACGGCATCGGCGTAGCGTGGAAGACGAGTCGGACGAAGCCCGCACACGAGGAGCGACGGCGATGGGCAAGCCCTCGATCGACGAGTTGCGCGCACATGTACGCGGGACGGTCGTCACCCCCGGCGACGACGCCTACGACGAGGCGCGCAAGGTACACAACGCCATGATCGACAGGCGGCCGGCCGCCGTCGTCCGCTGTGCGAACGCCGGTGACGTCATGGCCGCGGTCGACTTCGCCCGCGAGAACGGGCTCGACCTCGCGGTCCGTGGCGGCGGGCACAGCGTGCCCGGCTTCGGCACCTGCGACGGCGGCGTCGTGGCCGACCTGTCCGGGATGCGAGGCGTCCGCGTCGACCCCGCTCGCCGGACGGCACGGGCCGAGGGCGGCGCGACCTGGGGCGACTTCAACGCGGCGACGCACGCGTTCGGTCTGGCGACGACCGGCGGGATCATCTCCACCACGGGCGTCGGCGGGCTCACCCTCGGCGGCGGGATCGGATACCTCGCCCGCGGCCTCGGCCTGAGCTGCGACAACCTGATCTCGGCCGACGTGGTGACCGCGGACGGCCGGATGCTCGTCGCGAGCGAGGAGGAGAACGCCGACCTCTTCTGGGCGCTGCGCGGCGGTGGCGGCAACTTCGGCGCGGTGACGTCCTTCGAGTTCCGGCTGTCCCCCGTCAAGGACATCTACGGCGGCCCGATCCTCTACGAACTCGACAGCGCGGCCACCGTGCTGCAGTCGTTCGCCGAGTTCATCGCCGGGGCTCCGGAGCAGCTGGGCGGTTTCCCGGCCTTCCAGATCGCCCCGCCGCTCCCGTTCATCCCGGAGGACCGGCACGGCGATACGTTCGCCCTGATCGTGGCCTGCTGGGCAGGGCCTGTGGAGGAGGGCGAGGAAGCCCTCCGGCCCTTCCACGACTTCGCCCCGGTCGTCGCCGAGGCCGTCGGCCCGATGCCGTATCCCGCGCTCAACAGCGCCTTCGACGCGCTCGTCCCGCCCGGCCTCCAGCACTACTGGAAGGCCAACTTCGTGACCGAGCTCACCGAGGACGCGATCGCGGCCCACGTGGAGCACGGGCCGCGCGTCCCCGCCGTGAACTCGACGGTGCACGTCTATCCGATCAACGGTGCCTGCCACCGGGTCGCACCGGATGCGACGGCCTTCGCCTACCGGGACGCGTCGTTCGCCACCGTCATCGCCGGGATGTGGCCCGAGCCCGCCGACAACGAGGCCAACATCGCCTGGGTCCGGGACTACTACGAGGCGACCGCCCCGCACTCGGAGGCGGGCGGGTACATCAACTTCATGGCCGACGACGACCAGAGCCGGATCCGGGCCAACTACAAGGGCAACTACGACCGGCTCGTCGAGGTCAAGCAGACGTACGACCCGGGGAACCTGTTCCACCTGAACCAGAACATCCGTCCCTCCTCCCCGGGCGGGCCCCGGGAGTGACGCCGGGCGCGAGGCCGTGAGTTGGGACCGTGAGTTGGGGCCGCCGGTCGAAGCCCGTAGGTTGGGGTGCAGCGGTACGGCGGGCACAGGACCCCGCGAGGACCCCGAGCGAGCGGAGAACCGGGCGTGGAACGTGAACACGGGCGGCGGCGCAGGAACCTAGTGGTCGGCAGCGGGGTCGTGGCGGCCGCGGGGCTGGCCGTCGGCCTGTACTGGTTCGAGCCCTGGCAGTTGTGGGTGGACGACACGGTCAACGAGGCCGTCCCCTCGGCCTCGGCCCCGGCCGCTCCGCGTTCCGGCACGCCGGCCACCCCGCCCACCGGGCCGCAGACGGTGGCCCAGGGCACTCTGATCAGCCACGAACACGCCACCACCGGGACGGTCAAGCTCCTCCGGCTCGCCGACGGCTCCCACACCCTGCGGCTGGAGGACCTGGACACCAGCAACGGTCCGGACCTGCGGGTCTGGCTCACCGATGCCCCGGTCATCGAGGGCCGCGACGGCTGGCACGTCTTCGACGACGGCAAGCACGTCAGTCTCGGCGAACTCAAGGGCAACAAGGGCGACCAGAATTACCCCGTCCCGGCCGGCCTGAACCTCGCCGACTTCACCAGCCTCGCCATCTGGTGCGACCGCTTCGACGTCTCCTTCGGCGCGGCCGCTCTCGACCGCTCTTAGCGGCTACGGCTCGATCAGACCGGCGCACCTCGACTCCGGTCGCGCCCGAGTGCCGACACCCATATCCCGCCCCCTCCGACCTGGCACGATGAGCCCGCGCCCGGCCGTGAACCTGCCACGTCCACCGGGTCGCCGCTCCGCACTCGAACAGAACGAAGGGGACGGAGCTGTGTCTGCGCCACGGATGAGCACCACACCGCTGCCCGGCGTGCCGGGATCGGGGTCAAGGGGCGCTGGCGGGTCGGCGGAACGCTCGTCGCCCGCGGCGAGTTCTCCATCGTCATCGCGGGGCTGGCCGTGTCCGCCGGCATCGAGCCCGCGCTGGGCCCGCTGGCCACGGCGTACGTGCTGATCCTCGTGGCGGTCCGACCGCTCACCGCCCGCTACACCGAGCCCGTGGCCGCTTGGGCCGCGGAGCGCCGCCGGGCGCGCCCGGCGGCGCTGACGGCGGTGCCCGGTCCGGCCCGGTCGCCGGAGCCCGTCGCGGCCCAGGACCAGGACCCGGCTCCACACGTCTGAGCCGGGCCCCTCACACGGTCCGGTGCGCGGGCCTGCGCCCGCCGGATCGGATCAGAACGCGAAGACGGCGTTGCCGTTCAGGGTCGCCGACATGGAGCAGGCGTTGGAGAACGTGTGCTTCCAGGCGACGCGGCTGCCCTGCCACACGCCGTCGACGGTGACGGTGACCGGGTCGTAGTGCATCGGACACATCCGGTCCGGGTTCGGGTCCGCCAGCAGCCGGTCGAACTCGCGGTCGGTGGCGTTCAGAGCGGCGCAGGCGGCCTGGGGGTCGGGGTGCGTGCCCTGGGCGGACGGCGCGCAGCTGAGGGTGGTCGCCCTGACGATGGTGGCCGTGGCGTCGTCCCCCTTGGCGACGGCGAAGACCAGGGCGGACGGGGCGTAGAGGCTTGCCGGCTGAGCCTCCGCCACGCCGGTGGCGCCGGCCAGGCAGAGGAGGGCGGCGGCAGATACAGCAGCGAAGCGGTGACGCACGACGATTCCCACTTTCGATTCGAAGGTTGAACGCGATCCATTCATGTCATATCGCGCCCTGACATCGCCAACCCTGTCGGAGTCGAAGGGGAGTTGCATATCGAGGGGTGTTTTACGGACACGGCGTCCGCATATCGGAGACCGAATGGTCGTTCGACCAGCTCACGCGGGGTGTGAGCGCCGGGTAGTCGGGTGGCAACCGGGGGTCAGCAGGGTGATGCCGCACCCGTGTAGGCCCCCTGACCTGCCGTCGGCTGTGCGCGGTTCACCGAACGGCCACCCAGCTTGACCGGATAGAGCCGGTCGGCTCCGTTTATCCGGCGCCGGGGGAGGCACAGCAGACGGCCGGCGCCCCGGAAGGGGCGCCGGCCGTTGGAGCCGGAGGGGTGCGGAGGGTCTAGAAGACGCTCACGCCGTACGCACTGAGGGCCTCGGTCACCGGCTGGAAGAAGGTCGTACCGCCGGAGGAGCAGTTGCCGCTGCCGCCCGAGGTGAGGCCGAGCGCGGTGCCGCCGGAGAAGAGCGAGCCGCCGCTGTCGCCCGGCTCGGCGCAGACGTTGGTCTGGATCATGCCGTAGACGACGTCGCCGCCACCGTAGTTGACGGTTGCGTTGAGGCCGGTGACCGTTCCGCTGCGCAGCCCGGTCGTGCTGCCGCTGCGCTGGACGGACTGGCCCACGAACGCGTTGCCGGCGGACGTGATGTCGCGGTACGAGCCGTTGTAGAGGTAGACGCGGCCGTCCGCCGCCGAGGCGTTGGAGTGGCGGATGATGCCGTAGTCGTTGACCGGGAAGCTCGATCCCGCGCGGGTGCCGAGGAGCGTGGTTTTGGCGGAGTTCGTGTACCACGTGCTGCCTATGTTGGTGCAGTGGCCGGCCGTCAGGGCGTAGTAGGTGCTGCCGCTGCGGACGTTGAAGCCGAGGGAGCAGCGTCCGCCGCCCGCGTAGATGGCCTGGCCGCCGGCGATGAGCTTGTTGAACGTGCCGTTGGTTCGCTTGATCTCGAGGGACTTCGCACGGTCGCCGGCCGCCTTCTTGATGGTGGCGATCTCGGCGGCGGAGACGGTGGAGTCGGCGGTCAGGACGACCTTGCCGGTCGCCTGGTCGGTGTACCAGGCGGTGCCGGGCACGTCGGCGCCCAGTACGGCGTCGCTGACCGCGGCCAGTTGGACGGCTCCGGCTCGTCCGCTGTCGGCCGTGGCCGCGGACGACAGCGGGGCGGTGAGCGCCGAGGCGGCCACGAGCGCGGAGGCCACGGCGATCAGCCGGGCACCGTTGGCGAAGCCGCCGAGGGGGGTCAGGCGCTTGAGGTTCACTGCTTCCTCCGGTGGGGGGAGTGCGTGGACCCGCTGGGTGGGCGGGTCCTTCGGTACGCAGCCGGCAGAGCCAGGGCCACTGGCCGTGAACCTGACAACTGCGACGAGAGGAATCCTCAAGTCCGGGCGGCGGGCACGGCAAGGACGCCTTTCGGCCGTTCTACGCGCGTTCAAGTGCCCTGCGACCCTGGGGACTTGGCGCGGGAGCCCGCCGGATCGCTCCGGTCGGCGCGGGTGATCGTACGCACGCTCGATCGCGCACGCGACTGCAAACACTTGCGGAAGTTTGCTGAGACTCTTTCAGAAGACTCCGCGACGGCCGAGCGGAGCCGCCGGGTGCGACACCCTGAAGCGGAGCGGGGCGTACCGTTTTGCCTGACCAAGGTCGTCGTGACGGCGGAGGCACCCCTGGCCGGGACGGCGTCCCCGGCAAGCGGCCATGGCCACGGCCGGTCGCAGGACTCCGGCGTTACGGGCGCACAGAAACGCCGCAGCGGGGAGGAGGAGCCGTTCGCGGCGGCGGCGGCCGAGCCGACGGCTCGGGGCGCCCCGCCGACACGCCCCGGCGCGGCACCGGACGACTGCCCGGTGCCGCGAAGATGCCGCTTCGCCCGCAAAGCGGGAGTGTCCGGTTCACGCCCGGCAGGTGCCGGGCGGGTCCCGGATGGCGGTCGCGAGTGGCCGGTGGCAGCCTGGGAGGGAAGCCTCAGGCCGCGTCCCCCTCGATTCCCTCCATGCCCTCCACGGCGCATGGGTCCGTTGTTCGTGTTCGCGGGAGGTGGAACTCCGTGAGAAGCCATGCTTCACGTACCGCAACCGCATGCAGTCTGGTGGTGGCCGGTGTGCTGACGGTCACCTGCATGCCGGTCGCCCACGCCTCGCCCTCGGTCGTCGCGCCGTGCGACGCCGCGGCCTCCGTGCGCCCGCCCTCGACCGGCGACACCCAGGTGATGGACACGGTCGTGTGCCTGATCAACGCCCAGCGCACGCAGCGGGGTCTGGCGCCCCTGACCGTGAACCAGGCCCTGACGAACGCCGCACAGCAGCACGCCATCGCGGCCGTCCAGCTGAAGTGGTGGGGGCCGGGCAAGGATTCGCACACCAACCCGCGCACCGGCTCGACCCCGCAGAGCCGCATCAAGGCGGCCGGATACTGCCCGAACCCCCGGTCCTGGGCCGTCGCCGAGATCACCTACACCGGCTGGGGCGGCGCCGGAACCCCGAAGGCCGCCGTCAACTGGTGGGTGAACGTCAGCACATGGGGCCACCGGAACATCGTCCTCGACCCGTCCCTGCGCGAGATCGGCCGCTGGGCGCAGCCCGGTGCGGCCGATCCGGCCGGAGCGGGAGCGAGCGGTGCGGGAACGTACGTCGTGACCTTCGGCCGCTGCCAGCAGTGACCCCGGACAGGTCCGGGTCGCACATCAGCGCGAAGGTTCAGGCCTCGCGCCGGTGCACGGAGTCCAGGACGGCCAGTTCGGCGTCGGACAGGCGCAGGGCGCCGGCGGCGACGTTCGCCTCCAGGTGACCGGGGTCGCCGGTGCCGGGGATGGCCAGTACGTGCGGTCCGCGGTGCAGCGTCCAGGCGATCCGCACCTGGGCCGCGCTGGCCCCGTGCGCCCGGGCGACGGCGAGCACCTCTTCGCTGTCGGAACCGCTCGCGCCCGCCGTACGCCCGTGTCCGGCGATCGCGTAGAACGGCACGAAGGCAACGCCGAGTTCTCCGCAGGCTCGTACGAACTCGTCCTGGTCGGGGCGGACTCCGATGCCGAACTGGTTCTGCACGCAGACCACGGGCGCGATGGCCCGGGCCTCGGCGAGGTGCTCGGGAGTGACGTTGGAGATGCCGAGGTGCCGGATGAGCCCGGCCTGGCGGAGTTCGGCGAGTGCGCCGAAGCGCTCGGCGATGGAAGCGGTGCCGATGACGCGCAGGTTGACGAGGTCGAGGTGGTCGCGGCCGAGCTGGCGGAGGTTCTCCTCCACCTGGCTGCGCAGCTGTCCGGGGCCGGCGTGGTCGGTCCACGCGCCCGACGGGTCGCGGCCCGGACCCACCTTCGTGGCGATCACCAGGTCGTCGGGGTAGGGGGCCAGGGCCCGGTTGATCAGCTCGTTCGCGGAGCGCAGCGGGGAGAAGTAGAAGGCCGCGGTGTCGATGTGGTTCACCCCGAGCTCGACCGCGCGGCGCAGCACGCCGATCGCCCGGCCGCGGTCGCTCGGCACGGCGTCGTCCGCGAACGCCTCGCCGTGCTGTGTCAGTCGCATCGCGCCGAGACCGATGCGGTGGACGTCCTGGTCGCCGAGTGTCCACGTACCCGATGCGGCCGCGGCTGTCGTTTGTGAGGTCATGACCGGATGATCTCCCGGCGGTACGCTGCAGGCCCATTGATTAAGACATGTCCGAATCCGGGGTGGGTGTGCAGACCGAGCTGACCTTCTCGGTGAGCGATCTGGCGCAAGTGCGGTTCGCCGTCTCGCCGATGTGGGAGGTCGGGCCCAGTTTCCGGCTGCTGCGCTCCTCCCCCGCGCATCCCGTGCACCGGCCGTGGGCCGAGCAGGTGCGGCCGAGGCTGGCCGCCGCCGGACTCGACCGCGGCTGGCTCGCCGAGCTGGTGCCGCCCGCGGGGTACGTCCCCGACTTCCTCAATCCGGCGCCGACGGGGCCCGCTCCCACGCTGGCCGAGGAGTTGGGCAGGATCCTGGCTGCACCGGCCGACCGGGTACGCCGTGACCTCGACCGGCTGGAGCAGGAGCAGGGGCGGCTGGGCCCCCGGGCGCGGACCCTGTACGCCGACCCTCAGGCCCGGCTGGTCCGTGTCGCGGAGGAGATCACTGCGTACTGGGAGCTGGCGCTGGCGCCGTACTGGGCACGGATCCGGGCGGTGCTCGACGCCGACGTCTTCCACCGGATGCGGCAGGTGGCCGAGCAGGGCGCGGGGCACCTCTTCAACGACCTGCACCCTTCGGTGAGCTGGGACGACCGTGCGCTGCGGCTCAGTCGCCGGAACGTGCCGCTGTCCCGCAAGACGGCGGGCGCGGGACTGGTGCTGATCCCGTCCGCCTTCACCGCGCCCGTCCCCTTCACCCGGGTGACGCCGCCCGAACCGCCGCAGCTCGCCTATCCGGCGCGCGGTACGGGATCGCTGTGGGAAGCCCGGCCCGTCAGCGGGTCCGGCGCGCTGGCCGCCGTGCTCGGGCGGTCCCGGACGCTGTTGCTGACCGAGCTGGGGCGCCCGGCCTCCACCACCGAACTCGCCCGCCGCACGGGGCTCTCGGCTGCCGGGGTGTCCCAGTACCTCACCGCGCTGCGGGCTGCCGGCCTGGTCAGTGCGCACCGGGCGGGCCGCTGCGTGCTCTACGCCCGCACCGCGGCTGCCGAAACCCTGCTCGCTGCCGCGCCGTAGCCCGGTCCTGCGGGGGCCGGAGCCGGGCTGCGGAAAATACTTCGCCTGCGGACCGGGCCCGTCCGTAGAGTGATCCTCACGAACGCACCTCCCGGTGCGCCGGCCGGCGGCTACTTCCTCCAACGAAACCATGTCCGCAGCCACTTTGATCTCGGGAGGCCGTGCGTGAGGGGTGCCCGGTGCGCAGGCAACGGCTACTTCCGGATCAGGCGGTTGCGGGTTCAAATCCCGCCCGGCCCTCGGGACGACACGACCCGGGCCGGTAGCTCAACTCGGTAGAGCACCAGACACAAGTCCGTCGCCGACTTCTGATCTCGGGCATCCCCTCACGTATCGCTTCCCCTGCTTTCCTCATGAATCCGGGGGGATTCCACATGGCCCGCTTCAACCTGCGCGCGTTCAAGGCCGCGCCCGTGTCGCCCGTCCGGTCCACCGGACGTACCGCCGCCACCCACGAGGGCGGCCGGGGCCGGGAACGCGACGCGCGCTCCGAGCTGTTCCTGCTCGCCGTCGCCAACTTCGTGACGCAGCGGACGTTCTACGAGAGCGGCGAGGGCCGCGACGACCGGTTTGCCGCCCTGGTGCGCAGGCTCGCCGTCGAGGATCCGCAGTGGACGGCCGGCCTGCTGGGATGGCTGCGGGGGGACGCGAACATGCGGACGGCCTCGCTCGTCGGTGCCGCGGAGTTCGTCAAGGCACGGCTGGACGCGGCGGAGTCCGTTGCGCAGGCCGGGGCCGCCGTCCCGTCCAGCCGGCAGGTGATCGACTCCGTGCTGCGCCGCGCCGACGAGCCGGGCGAGCTGCTCGCGTACTGGACGGCGACGTACGGGCGGAACGTTCCGAAGCCCGTCAAGCGCGGGATCGCCGACGCCGTGCGGCGCCTCTACTCCGGCAGCTCGCTGCTGAAGTACGACACCGCTTCCCGGGGTTACCGCTTCGGTGACGTGCTCAACGTGGTGCACGCCTCCCCCGACCCGGCCAAGCCTTGGCAGGGCGAGCTGTTCCGGTACGCGCTCGACCGCCGGCACCACCCGGACGCGGCGGTCCCGCCCGTGTCCAGCCGGACCCTGACCGCCCACCGGGCGCTCATGGAACTGCCGGTCGCCCAGCGGCGGGCCGTGGTCACCGGACCCGGTGGCGCCGAGCGGCTGGCCGAGGCGGGCATGACCTGGGAGGCGCTGGCGGGCTGGCTCCAGGGGCCGATGGACGCGGCGGCCTGGGAGGCCGTGATCCCGTCCATGGGCGTGATGGCGCTGCTGCGGAACCTGCGCAACTTCGACCAGGCGGGCGTCTCGGACGCGGTGGCCGCCCGGGTCGCGGCGAAGATCTCCGATCCGGAGGTCGTCGCCCGGTCGCGGCAGTTCCCGTTCCGCTACCTGGCCGCGTACCAGCACGCGCCCTCGCTGCGCTGGGCGTATCCGCTGGAGCAGGCCCTCGGGCACTCGCTGGCGAACGTACCGGCGCTGCCCGGACGGACCCTGATCCTGGTCGACCGCTCGGGGTCGATGTGGGACAGGCTCTCGGAGCGCTCCCAGCTCAACCGGGCCGACGCGGCGGCCGTCTTCGGTACGGCGCTGGCGATGCGGGCGGAGAATGCGGACCTGGTGCAGTTCGGCACCACCAGCGCCGCCGTGCCGTACACGGCGGGCGAGTCGGTGCTGAAGGTGCTGGAGCGGTACTCCAGCCTCGGCGGCACCAACACCGCCGAGGCGGTCGGGCGGCACTACGACCGGCACGACCGGGTACTGATCGTCACCGACGAGCAGGCCGCACACCACCACGGCGGCGACCCGACCGCGCAGGTGCCCGACCGGATCCCGGTCTACACCTGGAACCTGGCCGGGTACCGCGTGGGCCACGGGCCCTCCGGCGGGGCCAACCGACACACCTTCGGCGGTCTCACGGACGGCGCGTTCCGCATGGTCTCCCTCATCGAGGACGGCCGGAACGCCGACTGGCCGTGGACGGCCGCCTAGCCTCGCTCGCGGGGCGCGGGCGCGCTGCCCGCCCGGGCCGCGTCACCGGTCCCTGGAGCGGTAGGCGCGCATCGCGAGGGGCATGAAGACGGCCGTGATGCCTGCCGCCCAGACCAGGGACCACATCACGGGGCCCCCGACGGGGGTTCCGAGCAGGAGGCCGCGGAAGGCGTCCGAGAGGTGGGTGACGGGGTTGATGTCGACCCATGCCTGGAGCCAGCCGGGCATGGTGTCGACGCGGACGAAGGCGCTGCTGGTGAAGGTGATCGGGAAGATGAGCGTGAAGGCGAAGACCTGCACCTTCTCGGCGTCGCCGGCCAGCATCCCGATCAGGACCGCCGTCCACGAGACCGCGGCGGCGAAGACCAGCAGCAGGACGGTCGCGCCGACGAAGCCCGCGAGCCCTCCGGTGATCTCGAAGCCGAGGACGGTGCCCAGCGCGATCATCAGGAGCATGGCCCAGAGCTGCTTGGCCAGGTCGGCGGTGATGCGCCCGAACAGCGGTGCCGATCGGGCGATCGGCAGACTGCGCAGCCGGTCGAAGACGCCTTTGGTGAGGTCTGTGTTCAACGCCATGGCGGTGTACATGCTCATGAAGAGGGTGTTCTGCACGATGATTCCCGCCAGCGCGTACTGGAGGTACTCCTCGGGCGAGCCCGCCATCTGTCCGCCGAAGACGTAGGTGAACAGGAAGACGAACATGATCGGCGTGATGCTGTAGTCGACGAGCTCCAGCGGGTTGTGCTTCACGGAGATCAGGCTGCGCCACGCCATCGTGGCGGTCTGCCGCAGGGCGGCCACGGGCCGCACCCGGCCGCCGCGGCCCAGGGTTTCCGTGATCGACGCGGTGGTCATGACACGCTCCCCGCCGTCGCGTACCGATCGTCGTCGCCGGCGTCCGCAGCGGCGGTCTCCGGCCGGGCCCGGTGGCCGGTCAGCACCATGAACACCTCGTCGAGGGACGAGCGGCGGAGGGTGAGCTCGCCGACCGCGATCCCCACCTGGTCCAGGCGGCGCACCACGCTCGGCATGAGCGCCGGGTCGTTGACGGGTGCGGTGATCTCTTCGCCCTCGATCTTGGCCTGCGGGCCGGCTTCCTCGGCGACGAGCGCGTGAGCCGCCGCGAGATCGCCGGACCGTGCGGGGCGCAGCTGCAGCACTTGCCCGCCGACCTGCGATTTCAACTCGTCGGGGGTGCCGTCGGCGATCACCTTGCCCTTGTCGATGACCACGATGTTGTCGGCGAGCCGGTCGGCCTCGTCCAGGTACTGCGTGGTCAGCAGGGCCGTCATGCCCTCCGAGACCAGGATGCGGAGCATCTCCCACACCTCGCCGCGGCTGTGCGGGTCGAGTCCGGTGGTCGGCTCGTCCAGGAACAGGATCTGCGGCCGCCCGACCAGGCTGGCCGCGAGGTCGAGGCGCCGTCTCATGCCGCCGGAGTACGTCTTGGCCGCCCGCCCTGCCGCATCGCTCAGCTGGAAGCGGTCGAGGAGCTCGGCCGACCGGGAGCGGGCCTCGGAGCGGGGCATCCCGAGCAGGCGGCCGATCATGAGGAGGTTTTCCGTACCGGTCAGGTTCTCGTCCACGGCGGCGTACTGGCCGGTCAGCCCGATCATCGAGCGGACGAGCCCGGCCTCCCTGACGACGTCGTACCCTCCTACCTGCGCCCGCCCGCCGTCCGGCACCAGGAGGGTGGCGAAGATGCGGACTGCGGTCGTCTTGCCCGCGCCGTTGGGACCGAGCATGCCGAGCACGGTGCCCGCCGGCACCTGGAGATCGACACCGTCCAGGGCGCGGGTCTCCTTGAACCGCTTGGCCAGGCCTTCGGCCTGGATCGCGTATTCCATGGGGTCACCTCGGTTCCGCGGGGAAAGCGTCATCGACCTTTCAACTGTGACGCATGCCACTGACACTCCGCCTGGTGGAAGGCGCACGCGCCGCCGCTCCCGGCCCGGTGCCGCCGGGGCTCGGCAGCCTTGCCGGGCGGGCCCGGTGAGGTCACGCTGGAGGGAGAGGAGCCCGATGCGCGGGTGCCCGAGGAGGGTCCATGCCGTGACGCACGCCGACTGGCTTCTGGTGCCGGGGGAGCGCGGCAATTCCGCGACCCGCCTGGACCGGCGGCGCCCGGGCGGGGCCACGTGGTGCGGGGGCAATCACGTACGGGCCCTGGTGCACGGCTCCGTCTACTTCGCGGAGCTCTTCGGGGCGATCCGGGCGATGCGTGCGGGCGACCTGCTGCTGTTCACCGACTGGCGCGGCGATCCCGGGGAGCGGCTCGACGGGCCGGGCAGCGAGATCGGCCGGGTCCTGGGCGAAGCGGCGCGGCGCGGCGTGATCGTCAAAGGGCTGCTCTGGCGCTCCCACCTGGACGGTCTGCACTTCAGCCAGCAGGAGAACCTGCACCTCGGCAAGGAGGTCGAGGAGGCGGGCGGCGAGTGCCTGCTCGACATGCGGGTGCGGCCGGGCGGCTCGCACCACCAGAAGCTGGTGGTGCTGCGCCACCCGGGGCGGCCCGGGCGGGACGTCGCGTACGTGGGCGGGATCGACCTGTGCCGCAACCGCAACGACGACGCCTCCCACCGGGGCGACCGCCAGTCGCTGCCCATGGCTGCCGCGTACGGCCCGCACCCGCCGTGGCACGATGTGCAGCTCGCCCTGCGCGGGCCGGCCGTCGGCGACATCGAGGCCTGCTTCCGCGAACGCTGGGAGGACCCCGCGCCGCTCACCCGCAGCCCGGTGACCCGGGTGCGGCAGCTGTTGCACCGGGAGGACACCAGCGCGGGCAGGCTGCCCCCGCAGGAGGCCGACCCCGCGCCCTGCGGCACGCACACGGTGCAGGTGCTGCGCACGTATCCGAACCGGCTGCTGGTTGGGTATCCGTTCGCACCGGACGGCGAGCGCAGCATCGCCCGGGGGTACCTCAAGGCACTGCGCAGGGCGCGGACGCTGATCTACCTGGAGGACCAGTACCTGTGGTCCCCGCGTGTGGTGGACTGCTTCGCCCGGGCGCTGAGCGCCCATCCGCAGCTGCGCCTGATCGCCGTCATCCCGACCGTGCCCGAGCAGGACGGCCGGCTCACCCGCCCCATGAACCTCATCGGCCGGATCTCCGCGCTGGACGACCTGCGGCGCGCGGGCGGCGACCGGGTCGCGGTGTACGGGCTGGAGAACCACGGCGGCACGCCCGTCTACGTCCATGCGAAGGTGTGCGTGATCGACGACGTGTGGGCCTCCGTCGGATCCGACAACATCAACCTCCGCTCGTGGACCCACGACTCCGAGCTGAGCTGCGCCGTGATCGACGACCGGGCGGACCTGCGGGAGCCGCGCGATCCGGCGGGGCTGGGGGACGGCGCGCGGACCTTCGCCCGGGAGCTGCGCCTGGGGCTCATGCGCGAGCACCTGGACGCACCGGACGGTGCGGGGCGGGACGAGCCCGAGGTGCTGTGCGATCCGGTGGCGGCCTTCGGCGCCTTCGCGGAGGCGGCCCGGGTGCTGGACGGCTGGCACGCCGGCGGCCGCGGCGGTCCGCGGCCGCCGGGGCGGCTGCGCCGGTACGTTCCGCCGGAACTGCCGGGTCCGGAGACGGTGCTCGCGACTCCGCTGCACCACGTCCTGGTCGATCCGGACGGCCGTCCGATGGGGCTGCGCCGCCGCAACGCGTTCTGAACGCCCGTGCCGCGCGACGCGGTCAGCCGATCCGGTAGCGCGCCTCGATGCCCTCGATCACCAGGCGCAGGCCCTCTTCGAAGCCGGTGTCGTAGTCCTGGAAGAGACCGGCGCCCGCGGTGGAGACGCGTACGGGGCCGGCCGCGGACGCCCTGCACGCCGGTGACCGCGCACCGGACGGGGTCCGCGGGACGGCGTCCGCCTCTTCGACGCGTTCCGGGGCCCGCACTGGACCCTCCTGACCGTCGGCCCCCGGGTGCCGGACCTCCCGGACCTGCCCGGCGTGCCCGCCGTGCGGATCCCGTCGTACGGGGCGTACGGGGCCGGGGTGTTCCTCGTCCGGCCCGACGGCTACGTCGGCTGGGCGGGCGAAACGGCCCGGGGGCTGGCGGAGTTCGCAGCCCGGGCCGGGGTCCAGCAGGTCCCGCAGCTCCTTTGGCGACACTCCCCGGGCGGGGATCCGGCGAGCCGCGGCTGCGCCGACTGCCGAGCCGCGGACCGGTTGCGTACGAGGAGGAACGCGCCGCCGGTCCGGTCACTCCCCCGGCGGGACCATCCGCGCCAGCAGGGCGCGCGCCGCTGCAACGGCCGCCGTACCGGTGGACGTCCCGGCTGCCGGGCCGGGACGGCGGGACCTGTCCAGGGCCAGCCGTACGGGATGGTCGAGCGGCAGCGGAAGAAGGGCGAGCCGTACGCCCTGGAGGGCCTTGCGGCGGGCGCCCGGATCGCCGGGGTCGGCCGCCAGGGCCTCCAGCCGCGTGTGCAGTTCCTCGTACCGGGCGTCGTCGAGCGCGGCCCGGATGCCGTCCGCGTGCTCGGCGGCCAGGCTCAGCAGGTGCTGCGCCGCGGTGGCGGCGGGCTCCTCGCGACGGGGTTCGGCCACCGCGGGCGCGGTGGCGCGCGGCGTCGTCGCCGCCCCGGGATTTCCCTGGTGGGTGAAGGCGGCCCAGAGAGGCAGCCGCTCCAGGCCCGGCCGCTGCATCTCGCGCAGCAGGTCGGGGCCGAGCGTGCCGGGGTCGCGGCGGTCGGGATCGAGCATCCAGATCTGGGCGGCCCGCAGCGCGTCGGCGGGGCTGCGGCCTTCGACCACCACGTGGTGGTGGAAGACGGCCATCATCAGCGCGGTGGGGCCGTCCTGGGCGGTCCACCGCGATCCGACCACGTCCCGGGCGCCGGCGGTCACGAACGCCGTGGCGAGCGTGAGGGCCTCGTCGTGGTCGCGCGTGCTGAGGTCCGTCTCGCACGCGCTGAGCACGACGAGCGGCCCGCTGTCGGCCTCCTGCCCGTCCGGGAAGGCATCGCCCGCGCGGTCGAGCAGCCGGGTGACGGTCAGCATGCCGAGGTCCGGCCGCGCGCCGCGCCCGCCCCGCTCCGGGGGCAGTTGCTCCGTTTCCCCCGGGAAGGCCAGGTGGAGGGCGGAGACGGTGGGGGTGGTGGCCGCCGAGCCGTGGCAGGCGAGGTGGAGTACGGACAGCGGTTCCCCGAGCAGCTCCATCAGCTCGTCGGGGGTGCCGATGGCCTCCGGCTCGACGTCGGATCCGTAGTACTCCCCGAGCATGCGGGCGTCCGGGTAGAACGCCGCGTTGAGAGCCGCCGTCTCGTACTCCGCCAGGGTCAGTTCGCAGCGCGGATCGGCCAGCAGGACCGCGGCGGACGCGGGGGGCCGGTGGTCGCGGGCCACCGTCCGCAGGAAGTGGCCGCCGGAGGCGGCATAACTGATGGCCATGAACTGGCAGGCGTAGTCGGCGGGCGCCCCTTCGGGCAGCCGCGCCGCGTGCCAGGGCACGACTCCGAGGTTGCCGCACGGCACGAGTACGAGGCGCGGGGTGCTGGTGCGCGGGCGGCGGGAGGCGTTCGCCGCGATCCGCTCGGTCATGCCGGTGAGCACGGGCCCCAGGGCCGCCTGGAACGACCAGTCGCACAGCGCCGACAGGGCGTCCTCCCAGGCTTGTTCGACCTCCGGGTCCGGGTCGAGGCCGGCCCGCTTCGAGCGCTCGGCGGCGGCGCCGAGGTACCGCCGCAGCGGACGGCTGTGGCGCTCCGTCAGCAAGGGCAGTCCGATCACGCACGTCCCGCAGTCCGGGCCGACGATCAGGGCCAGGCCGGACGAGAGACCCGTACCGGACATCAGGTAGACGAGCGCGTCGGCGTCGCAGTCGGCGACCGCGGCCGTCAGCTCGCTGATCGTGGGGGTCGGCAGCAGCCGCTGCTCGCGGTAGCCGAGCGCTTCGAGCGCCCGGCGGCGCAGGCTGCTCGGCAGGCCGTCCGGGACGCCGCCGGGGAGGGCGCCGGAATCGGTGTCCCGGGCCGGGTTCCGCCAGGCGGCGGCCAGGTCGGCGTGGCCGCGGGCCTCCAGGAGCTCCGGCACGCCGGACGACACCGAGGCCGCCTGCAGGACCATGGCGCGGCCCAGCTCCAGCGCGGTCACGGTGTCGTTCAGCGCGCCGTGCGTGGCGGCCCACATCGCGGTCTCGACGGCCCGCCGGGAGCCCGACCGGGCCGTCTCCAGGCCGTGTTCGGCGCCGACTTGCAGGACGACGTCCGCGGCCAGCGCGTGGAGCGCCTCGACGGCGATCTCGGTGGCGGCGGCGGAGTCCGCGGCCTGCCGCGTACCGTGCCACCGCTGCTGGTGGAGCTGCGTCAGCTTCCACAGGGAGTCGGCGGCGAGCGAGGGGGCCCGGCCCTCCTTGAGGAGGGTGCGCAGCCGTGCCAGCGCGTCGATGGCCTGGTCGAGGTCCGCCGGGTCGTGGGTCAGTTCGTACCGCAGCTCCAGGCTCGACGCGTGGGTCATCCAGTCGGCGGGCCCGGCGTCGGGGCCCGGCGTGTTCAGCTGCCTGATCGGCCCGGGGTCGTTCGCCACGCGGGCCCGGATGGCCCGGGCGGCTTGCTCCAGCTGCGGCAGCACGGGGTGGAGGTAGGCCGGCAGCCCGTGCTCGACCGCCACGACGCGGTCGAAGCGGTCGACGCCGGCCAGCATCTGCGCGGTGTCGCCGAGCAGGCCGCCCCTCACCATCTGCGCGAATCCGAGCGCGAGCTGCACCTGCACGTGGTTCACGTCGCCGGGTGCGAGGCCCGCCTCGATCCCGGACAGGGTGTCGACGGCCGCGTCGAGCGCCGGCAGGTGGCTGCGGTCCTTGGCCGCGCACGCCACGGAGACCGCCTGCATCACCTGGAGGGGAACCACCCCTTGAGCGGCCCACGGGGGCAGGTCCTCGACGAAGCGGCGGACCATCTCCGGGGTGAGGGCGCGGCCGAGGTCCACGTCCCGGCGGTTCCCGCCGACGCCCTCGCCCAGGTGGAGCATGCTGCTCATCGTCGCGGCGAGCATCCGCGTCATCGGGTCGTCCGGCGGCATCCGGTCGTACGCCGCGCGCAGCAGGCCGAGCGCCTTGTCCAGCTCCTCCGGCTCACGGCTCTGCGCGGCCCCCATCACGGCGGCCATCGCGGGCAGGAGCGCGGTGACGGCGACCTCGCTCGGCGACCTCGGGTCGCCGGTCCCGGTGTCGGGCGCCGGCGCCGGGGGCGCCGCGTCAGCGGGCTGCGCTCCGGCGCCCGGGGGCCCTTCTTCCGGCTGCGCGCCCGCGGTCTGCGCCAGCAGGTCCACGATCGTCTTCAGCTGTCCGGCCATCGGGTGGCCCTCGGGGATCAGCCGGAGCAGCTCGCCCATGTCCTCGGGCACACCGTCGCGTTCGATGCGCTCGAGCATCTCGCCGGCCTGCCGGATCTCCGGGCCGAGCGACGTCAGCGCCTCCGGCGCCGACAGCAGATCGCCGAACGCCCGGCTCAGGGCGCTCATCCCGCCGGGGTGCTCCAGGTCCCATCGGGCGATGTCGGCCGGGTTGGGGACCTCGCCCCGGAACAGGGCGCCCAGGTCGGGGACCGGCAGCGAGGTCATCGCGATGAACATCGCGGCCATCTGCTGCTCCTCGGGGGCGATCGTCACGCCCGGTTTGGGGGTGACTCCCTCGCGCAGCAGGCGCTGCGCCCGCTCCTTGTCCCCGGCCCGGCCGCCGGCGGCGAACCGCAGGGCGAGGAGGCCGCCGAGCACGACCGTGATCCGGTTGCGGGCCGCGGGATCGTGCTCCATCAGGGTGACGAGCCGGTCCAGCTCCTCGATCGATGCGTCGTAGGCCGAAGCCTCGCGCAGGGGCACGTCCTGCATGGAGAGCAGCCCCGCCGCACGCCGTGTCGCCTCCTCCGCCCAGACCCGCAGTCCCTGAAGGCCGCCGCTCTCCGCCTCGCTCATCTGTGCCCCCCTACCGCGGCCGCTGCCGCGCCGCCGCCCATCATGGAACGCCGCCCGGCGCCGTGTCCGCCGATTCGGCTCCGTGACCGGTCTTCGCCCGGAACGCGCCCGGGAGGCGACCGGACGGTGCGGGCTCAGCGGGCGAGTGGGGTCCCGGGGCGTTCGGCGGCGTGCGCGTCGCCGCCGGTCCCGCGTCGCCCGTCGCCGCCCGCCGCGGCGACCCGTCCGCCGCCCTTGCGCGGCCGCAGGCCGAAGCGCTGATGACGGCCGCGACGAGCGCTGCCGCCGACGGCACGAACAGACCGGCCCGGAATCCGTCCAGCAGGGCGCCGGGCGTCTGCGAGGGCGCGGCGGCCGCACTGACCGCGGTCACCGCGGAGAGCCCGACGGCGGCCCCGAACTGGAAGGCGGTGTAGAGGAGTCCGCCCGCGAGCCCCTGCTCCTCCTCGGCGACGCCGTCGGTGGCCACGGTGGCGAGCGGTCCGTACGCCAGGGAGTACGCGAGGCCGAGCGTGATCAGGCTGGCCCGCGACATCGCGCGGGACGTCACCGCGGGCCTGCCCGTGGATGCCCGGGCCGCCTGGCCCCCGCCCGACCGGCCCGGGTCCGGGGGAAGCCCCCTGCCGGACAGCAGGTCGACGGCCTCGCGCACGGCCTGCGCGCCGTCCGACGCCACCGTCCGGCGCAGCGGTTGCCCGACACCGGCACCCGTCACGCACCCTGCGCAGACAGACCCCCGCCACCGCACGGTCGCCCCTCGACGCCGCCTTCCGCCGGACTTCGTCCGGCGCCGGCAGGCCTGTGCCGGAGAGGCCCTCTTGTAATGGGCATGGCACATCAACCACCATGGCGCGCGCACGTCACGCACGTCATTCCCGCACAAGCTGCACGCGTCGTACGAGGAGACCACACGTGGCCCAACGGAACGGACCGTTACGCTCAGCCCTCGCCGTCCTGGCGTCCCTTCTGCTCTTACCCGTCGGTGCGGGCGTCGCGGCAGCGGCCCCGGAGCCGGGCCCCGCCAAGAGCGCGGCACAGCGGAACATCGAAGAGAAGATCGAGCCCAAGCTCCGCACCCAGCTCGACGACGGCAACAAGGCCGTCTTCTGGGTCTACCTCGACAGCGCCGCCGATCTCGACGCGGCCGCCGCGCAGAAGACCCGGGCCGGCAAGGCAGCGGCCGTCTACCGGGCCAAGAAGGACCACGCCGCCCGGACCCAGGCCGACCTGATCAAGGCGCTGGACGGCGCCAGGGCCGAGTACACCTCCTTCTGGATCGTCAACGCCGTCCGGGTCGTCGGCAGCGAGAAGCTGGCCGGCACCCTGGCTCAGCGCTCCGAGGTGGCCCGGATCGACGCCGACGACAAGGTCAGCCTCCCCAAGCCCGCTCTGGGCCAACGGGAGGCGAAGGCCGCCGACGCCGTCGAGTGGAACATCGACCGCATCAAGGCCCCCCAGGTGTGGGAGCAGTTCGGCGTCCGCGGCGAGGGCATCGTCATCGCCAACATCGACAGCGGCGTCGACTTCCAGCACCCCGCGGTCGCGAACCAGTACCGCGGCCGCGCGGGCGACGGCTCGTACGACCACGACTACAACTGGTTCGACCCGGGCGGCGTCTGCTCCGGCGGGGCCCCGTGCGACAACAACGACCACGGCACCCACACCATGGGCACGATGGTCGGGGACGACGGCGGCGCCAACAAGATCGGCGTGGCACCCGGCGCCAAGTGGATCGCGGCCAAGGGCTGCGAGACCAGCTCCTGCTCCGAGGCCTCGCTGCTCGCCTCGGGCCAGTGGATCGTCGCCCCGACCGACCGGGCCGGCCGGAACCCGCGACCGGACCTCGCCCCGCACATCGTCAACAACTCCTGGGGCGGACCGGGCGGCGACGCCTGGTACCAGGAGATCGTCGACGCCTGGCGGGCGGCCGGCATCTTCCCGGCCTTCTCCAACGGCAACTCCGGCCCCGGCTGCGCCACCAGCGGCTCGCCCGGCGACTACGCGCAGTCCTACAGCTCCGGCGCCTTCGACATCAACAACGCCATCGCGTCCTTCTCCTCGCGCGGTGCGGGCCCCGGCGGCATCGTCAAGCCCAACATCGCGGCGCCGGGCGTGAACGTCCGCTCCTCCGTCCGCAACGGCGGGTACGGCGCGTTCTCCGGCACCTCCATGGCCTCGCCGCACACCGCGGCCACCGTGGCCCTGCTGTGGTCCGCCGCCCCGGCCCTCGAAGGCGACGTCGCCCAGACCGAATCCCTCCTCGACGGCACCGCCCAGGACACCGAGAACGCCCAGTGCGGCGGAAACACCGCCGACAACAACGTCTTCGGCGAGGGCAAGCTCGATGCCCTGGCCGCCGTCCAGGCCGCTCCCCGGGGCGCCGTCGGAGCCCTCGCCGGCACCGTCCGGTCCGGCGACCAGCCGGTCGCGGGCGCCAAGGTGACCGCCGACGGCCCGATCGACCGTACGACGACCACGGCCGCCGACGGCACCTACCGCTTCCCGTCGCTGTCGGTCGGCGACTACGCCCTCACCGCGGTGAAGTTCGGCTACGGCCAGGAGTCCGGCGCGGCGACGGTCACCGAAGGCGCCACCGCGACCGGCGACTTCACCCTGACCCAGGCCGCCTCCGGCAAGCTCACCGGCACCGTGTCCTCCGGCACCGGCCCGGCGGCCGGAGCGGTCGTCACCATCGCGGACACCCCGGTGACCGCGACCGCCGACGCACAGGGCCGCTTCGAGGTGACCCTGCCGCACGGCACGTACGACGTCCGCGCGTCCCACTCCTCCCGCTGCGTCACCGCGGGTACCTCGCGGGTGACCGTCGCGGGCGACGCCACGGTCGCCGTGACCCTCCCGCAGCGCACCGACGGCTACGGCTACGCCTGCACCGCCGCGAGCGACCGCCCGTACCAGGCCGGCGACCGCCAGCTCGCGCTGACCGGCGACAACACGACCGAGCGGACGGACCTGCCCTTCCCGCTCCCGCTGTACGGCAAGACGTACAGCCAGGCGTGGATCGGCACCAACGGCACCGTCAGCTTCGGCGGCGCCCACACCAGCGACATCAACGGCGACCTGCCGAGCGCCGCCACCCCGAACGCCGCGCTGTACCCGTTCTGGGACGACCTGGTCGTCGGCGCGGCCGGCACCGGCTCCGGCGTGTTCACCTCGGTGACCGGCACGGCTCCGCACCGGTCCTTCGTGATCGAGTGGCGCCAGGTGGCCCACTGGTCGGCGCAGAGCGACAAGTTCTCCTTCTCCGCCTCGATCGGCGAGGACGGCCGGGTCTCATACTCCTACAAGGACACGGGCGGCACCGGCATCAAGGGCGGCTCGACGGCCACCGTGGGCGTGGAGAACGCGACCGGCACGGACGCCTTCGCGTACTCCTTCAACAGCCCCGTCATCACCGACGGCCTGTCCCTCTCCTTCCGCACGACCAAGAGCGGTGTGGTCGCCGGCCGGGTGCTGGACGCGAACGACGGCAACGGCGTGGCGGGCGCGACGGTGACCGTCGGCACGGGCGGCGGGGCCGTCTCGGCCACGACGGCCGCGGACGGCGGCTACGTCGTCCAGGCCGGCTCGGGCTCCACCCCGGTGTCGGTGACGGCCCCGGCGTACGAGCCGAAGCAGGCCACGGTGGACGTCGAGCCCGCCGACGTCACGGCCTTCACGCAGCCGCTGCGCACGGGCAAGGTGACGGCGTCGAGGCAGTCGGTCGAGCTGGTCCTGCCGCCGAACCAGAAGCGCACCCGCAGCCTGGACCTGACCAACCCGGGTCTGGGCACGGCGTACACGGTGACCGAGGACGCGGCGTGGCTGACGGCGACCCCGGCGTCGGGCGACCTGCCGACGAACGGCAAGCAGTCGCTCTCCCTCGCGGTGGACACCACGGGCCTGCAGCCGGGTACGGTGCTGAGCACCGATCTGAAGATCGCCTCGGCAAGCGGGCGCACGCCCGTCCTGACCGTCCCGGTCAAGGTCGTCGTTCCGCGCTACCTGGTCGCGCTGGACGCGGGTGCGGACCGGCCCGGCACGGACGCGCTGGGCGACGCCTGGTCCCCGGACCGGAAGTACAGCGCCGGCTCGTACGGCTACCAGGGCAGCTCGTCCGTGAAGTCGACGACCCGCACGATCGCCGGGACCGACGAGCAGCGGCTGTTCCGCAACGCGCGTGAGGGCATGTACGAGTACCGCTTCGACAACGTGCCCAACGGCACGTACACGGTGGAACTCGGCTTCGCCGAGCTGTCCTCCACCAAGCCGAACCGGCGCGTCTTCGACGTCCTCGCCGAGGGCGTGCAGGTCCTGCCCTCCCTGGACATCTCGCTGGAGGCGGGCACCTACAAGGCCCTGACGCGCACGTACACGGTCACGGTGACGGACGGCGTGCTCAACGTCCGCTTCGTCGCCCACAGCGGCTACGGCAAGCCGCTGCTCAACTCGCTGCGGGTGACCGACCGCCCCGACCGGGGCTGAGGCGGGGCGCACGGCTCCTGAACACCTGAACCGCTGAGGGGCGGGGTGCCACGGCACCCCGCCCCCTGGCGTACCGGCCCGGCAGCCGCCGCAGTCGTCGACGTGCATCGAAGGTCCCGGAATACCCGGCGGGCGCAGGGAGGTTGCAGCGAACAGACCACCGATCCGAGCGGAGCAGCAGCCTTGACCATCGACAAGAGCCCTGACACGAGCCATGACGCGAGCGGCGGCACGGACCGCTCGTTCCTCTTCGTCCTCGGCAGTTCCCGGCCCGGCGGCAACACCGAGATGCTCGCGCGGGACGCCGCCGAGCAGTTGCCCGCCGGCATCCCGCAGCGCTGGGTTGACCTGTCCCGGCTGCCGCTGCCCGACTTCCAGGACGGCCGGCACGAGACCGCATCCTGGCCCGTCGGGGAGAACGAGGAAACGCTGCGGCAGGCCACGCTCGAGGCCACCGACATCGTCATCGCCTCGCCGCTGTACTGGTACAGCCTCTCCGGGCAGACCAAGCGCTACCTCGACTACTGGTCCGGCTGGCTGGCCGTGCCCGGCCTGGACTTCAAGAAGCGGATGGCGGGCCGGACCCTGTGGGGCGTCACGGTCATGGCCGACCACGACGAGGTCGTCGCGGACGGCCTGGTGACCAGTCTCAACCACACGGCGGCGTACCTGCGGATGCGCTTCGGCGGCGTGCTGCTCGGCAACGGCTCCCGGCCCGGCCAGATACGCGACGACGAGCGGGCGGCGATCCGGGCCAAGACCTTCTTCCAGCGCGAGGCACCGCTCGCCCGGTTCCCGTTCGAGGAGGGCGCCGGAGAGCCGCAGCCGTAGCGGACGGGGAGCGTGGGTGCCGGGCCGGGCACCCACGCTCGCTCAGTCTTCGATGTACCCGGTCGCCGGGTCCACTTGCTCCAGGAAGTTCCGGGCCGCGTCTTCCAGTTGTGCCTCGCTCAGCGCGTCGGCGCCGTGCACCGCCGACATGAATCCGTACCCGGCGTTCGGACCGGACTCCCACACGAAGTCGTACACCCCGCGGCTGTCCGGCCGCTCCGTCACCGTGAACGTCTCACCGTCCACGACCAGCAACTTGTTCACCATCCGGGGAGGATACGCGACCGCTCTCACTCGAGGCGGTACAGGATCGACTCGCGCTCGTTCCGCCGGATCTCCTCCAGCGTCAGGCCGGGCAGGGCCAGGTGCGAGAGCGTCACCTCGGCGGAGCTGGGGACCGCGTCCTCGGCGAGCCACTCCCCGGGCTTCCAGGCGTTGCTGCGCAGGAAGGCCTTCGGGCAGTGCTGGTACGCCTCTTCGACGCCGATCACGATCGCGCTGCGCGGCGGCTTGCCCACCGGCGTCAGCTGTTCCAGCAGACCGGGGTCGGCGCTGATGCAGGCACGGCCGTTCACCCGCAGCGTGGAGGTGCGGCCCGGAACGACGAACATCAGTCCGGCGCGGCCCGTCTCCACGATGTTGTGCGAGGTGTCCAGGCGCTTGTTGCCGGTGGCGTCGGGGATGGCGAGGGTGAACTCGTCCAGTACGGCGACGAATCCGGCGGGCCCGCCCCGGGGCGTCACGTCACAGCTGCCGTCCGCGCCGGCGCTGGCGACGAACACCAGCGAGGAGCGCGCGATGAACGTGCGCGACACGTCGTGGATCCGGTCCACGACCTTGCGCCGCGCGAGGTCGCCCGGGTGCTCGTAGAGGTCGCGCAACCGGGCCGTGTCCTGCACGGCAGTGGACTGCAGGGCGTCGAATATGCGGCCGGTATTCGGCGGGGTCGTCGTCACACGTCCGCAATCTAGCCGACTGTCGATCTTGCCGGAACAGTCCGTGGGCGCACGGCCGGCACCCGGCGGGCTACGCCGGGTGCCGGGCGCCGCTCAGCGTTCCGACAGCTCCGAGGGGGCCTCCTGGACCACCCAGCCGTTGCCGTCCGGGTCCTCGAAGGACATGAAGGAGTTCCAGGTCTCCCCCTTGCCGTCCTCCCAGCCCGCCGCACCCACGTGGCGGACCGGGGAGACGTCCACGCCCCGGGCCACCAGCTCCTCGCGGGCCGCCTCGATGTCCGTCACGCAGATCTGGAGGCCTTGCAGCGTGCCCGGCGCCATGTCCTTCGTGCCGGGCGCCGGGGGCATCCCCTGGAGCATCGCGATCGAGCACCGCGAGCCCGGCGGGGTCAGCTGGATGATGCGCATCCCGGGGGCGACCTCGTCGTCGAGGTCCACCGTGAAGCCGACCTTGTCGGCGTAGAACTCCTTCGCCCGGTCCAGGTCGGTGACCGGGACCGGGACGACTTCGAGCGTCCAGTTCATCAAGGGTCTCCTCAAAAGGCGCAGGCGGCTCCGGCCGCCTCGTCCCCACGCTAGACGAGATCGGTGCGCCCGACCGGCTTCTCCGCCTGCGCGGCACCGGGAACCCGTGGGTACCGTGGGACGGGAGACGACACCCGGTATCGGAGGCGCAACGCGTCGGCGACGAGGTGAGAAGCATGCAGAGGCAGACGACACCCGCACAGTTCCGGGCCAGCCGCGGTGACATGCAGAGCTGGCAGGCGGTCGATTTCGAGGTGTACGAGCACCTGGTGGAGCAGCAGCGTGCGGCGGGCAGCCCGGCCGGGCCCGCGGCGCGCACCCAGGCCGGACGCGGACGCCGACAGGACCGGCCGGGCACGGAGCGCGGCCGCTAGGAGCCCGGGTGGCCTGCGGACCGGCGGGCGACCAGGCCCGCCAGGGCGTGCAGGCCACGGACGTACGGCGACCAGCGGGCCGGACGGGTCACGCTGCCCGTGCAGGCGGCTTCGGCGCGGTCCAGGCTGTCCTCGATGCACGCGTCGTGCATCGAGCGCCAGAAGAGCGGCCAGCCGAGGCGGGCCGGGCCGCGGGCGGACATCGCAAGGGTGTGCCGCAGCACGGTCCGGTCGGCGTCGACGGGCAGGACGGCGAACTCGTGAAAGCCGTGGAACCCCCGCGGCCCGTCGAACGCGAACCGGATCCAGATGCCCGGCACGTACGCCTCGACGGTGTAGCGGACCGGGCCGTGGCCGCCCGCCGCTCCGACCCCGAGCGGGCGGTCGAACTCCATCCGGGGCCAGGCCGGACCGGGCCACAGCCGGTCGCCGTCCCCGCCGGCCAGGGTGTCGACGAGCGCGCCCACCTCGCTCCCCTTGGCCGGCAGCAGACGCTCGTGCACGTTGTAGACGCCCATGCGCCCTCCCTCGAAGCATTTCTAGAGATGATCCTCTAATTAATTGGAGGGTACTCTCTGTTTCATGGCGAGACCACCCCGCTTCGACACCGATCAGCTCCTCGACGCCGCCGTCGCGCTCGCGGCGTCCGGCGGCCCCGCCGCCGTGACCATGACCGCGGTCGCCCAGGCGGTCGGAGCCCCGAGCGGATCGGTCTACCACCGCTTCGCGGGGCGCACGGCACTGCTCGCCGAGGTGTGGCTGCGTACCGTGGAGCGTTTCCAGGAGGGCTACTTCACCGTCGTCGACACCGGTCCCGACCCCCGCCGGGCCGTGCGTGCGGCGGCGCGGTACGTCGTGTCGTGGAGCCGCTCCCACCCGCAGGAGGCCGCGCTGCTCCTGTACGGCCCGGGGGACTTCGGACGGGCCGACTGGTCCGAGGAGCACACCCGGCGCGCCGACTCCGGCAACGCACGCGTGTACGCCTCCCTCCGTGCACTGGCCGCGTCCCTCGGCGCGACGGAGCCCCTGGACGAGGAGCGCATCGCCCTGGCCCTGATCGACCTGCCGCTGTCCGTGGTCCGCCGCCACCTGCGCGCCGGCCGGCCGCTGCCGCCGCACGCGGAGGACCTCACCGAGCAGTGCTCGGCCGCGCTCCTCGAACCGCCCCCGCCGACTGCGCAATAGGCTCCCACCTGCACGTCCGGGAGAACACCGCGCACGGAATCCGGTTGCCCCGTCCGGAATCCGGTGACAGAGTCCGGGCATGCCTGCCTTCATCGCCCCGGACGGGACCGAGCTCGCCTACCACGTATCCGGAGACGGACCTCCGCTCGTCTGCCTGCCCGGCGGCCCGATGCAGGACTCCGTCTATCTCGGCGATCTCGGAGGGCTGACCGCACACCGGCAGCTGATCAGGCTGGACCTCCGCGGAACCGGCCGCTCCGCCACCCCGCAGGACGCCGGCTCGTACCGCTGCGACCGGCTCGTCGACGACGTGGAAGCGCTGCGCACGCATCTGGGCCTCGAGCGGATCGACCTGCTCGCGCACTCCGCCGGCACCAATCTGGCCGCGCTCTACGCGGCCCGGCACCCCGAACGCGTCGGCAGGCTCGCGCTGATCACGCCCAGCGTGATGGCCGTCGGCGTCACGGTCACCCCGGACCACCGGCGCGAGACGGCGCAACTGCGCCGGGAGGAACCGTGGTTCCCGGAGGCGTTCGAGGCGCTGGAGGCGATCGTCGCGGGTCGGGGGGCCGCCGACTCCTTCCAGGCCGTCGCTCCCTTCTTCCACGGCCGGTGGGACGAGGCCGCGCGGGCCTTCCGGGCCGCCGAGGACGGACAGAAGAACCAGGAGGCCGCGGCGGCGTTCGGCGCCGACGGGGCCTTCGAGCCCGCGACCACCCGGGCCGCGCTCGCCCGGCTGGCGTCGCCGGTCCTGCTGCTGGCGGGCGAGGTCGACCTGAACTCGCCGCCCCGGGCGATGGCCGAGGTCGCCGAGCTGTTCCCGCAGGCCCGGCTGGTCGTGCTGCCCGGGGCCGGGCACTACCCGTGGCACGACGACCCGGAGCGGTTCGTGGCGGCCACCGCGGCCTTCCTGGCCTGAACGGCACCCCGCCCACCGGCCGCCCGGCGCCGAGCGGGCCGGTCGTATGCGAAGGCCTACGGCCGCTCCGGCCGCCGGCAGTGCCGAGACGGTCGGGTCACGGCGTCAGGCGCGCGGCGAGGCCGGTGTAGCCGTGGTCGTGGAGGCGGGCCGCCGAGGTGGGGAAGTAGTTCTTGTCCACGGCGACGCCCAGGCCTTCGACCATGCGGTTCATGAAGTTGAACAGGGCACCGACCATCACGGCGTCGTGCAGGGCGCGTTCGTCCCAGCCGGCGGCGAAGACCGCTTCGGCGTCCGCCGGGGTGAGGTGCGACGGGTTGCGGGTGAGGATGCCGAGGTAGCGCAGCACCGGCTTGAGCTTCTCGTCGACCGCGGCGCCGTCGAGGTCGGCGAGCGCCTCGGCCAGCAGGCCCTCGGGGACGCCGAAGGCCTCTGCGGTGGCGGTGTGGATGCCGTGGCAGTAGGTGCAGTCGTTGACACCGGATACGTACGCCGCCATCAGTTCGCGCTCGGCGACGGTGAAGGGCGAGTCCGCGCGCAGCACCAGTTCGTGGAACTCCAGGAGCGGCCGCGAGGTGCGCGGGTAGGCCTCGAAGACCTGAAGGAGCGCCGCGTCGGCGGGCAGGGACTTCAGGTAGGTCATGGCCGCCACCCTTCCGTGGGCGCCGAACGCGCGGCGCACTGGTCGATCTCGTCCCGGCGGAGCCAGCACGCCGCCAGGTGGGCGGTGGTGGCGGGGCCCGGCGCGCCCAGGTCGCAGTAGGCGAACATGCGCAGCGTCTGGTCCCACGCCTTGCGCAGGGCCGCGGGCGCCGATGCCGGTCCGCCGGCCGCGGCCAGGGCCGGGCGGGCCTCGCGCCAGCGCCGTACGCCCGCCTCGACGAGGCCCTCGAAGGAGACGGGGACGTGCACGCCGTGCCGGACCCGGTCCACGGCGAGCAGCACCTGCGCCGGGTCGTCGGCGAGCGACGCCATGCCGAGGCCGGCCAGGAGGCGTTCGGCCTCCAGGCCCATGAGCATCACGCCGGTCTCGGTCATCGCGGGCTCGTCGACCGAGGTGAGCGAGAAGCGGGTGTCGAATGCGCCGGGCTCAGACACGGGCGACCATCCGGTCGTCGGTGACGCGCAGGCCGGAGGCCTCTTCGAGGCCGACGGCGACGGCCGTGGCCACCCGGGCCGTCGCCACGCGGTGGCCGTCGATGTTGCGGGCCGCCGGGCCCAGCACCATGCCGGCTGCCGCGCCCACCGCGAAGACGCGCGGGGCGTTGCGGAAGGCCAGGGTCTGCTCGTCGAGGTCGGGCCACCCGTCGCGGGCGGCGGGAACGCCCTCGGGCAGCAGCCGGTCGCCGTTGGAGACGGTGGTGCCGAGCGCGAGCACGGCGTGGTCGCCGACCACGCGCTCGCCGTCGGCGAGCCGTACGGCGATGCGGCCGGCCCGCTCGGGCAGCAGGCCGGTGACGGCGCGGCCGCGGTGGACGGTCAGCCGTCCGTCGGCTTCGGCGGCCTGCATCAGCGGGCGGAACTCGAACATCACGGACGCCCTGCGGTGCCCGCCCATCAGGGTCAGCCGGTCGTCCCAGCTCGTCCCGTCGAAGCGGGCCCTGCCCTCGGCCCGGAAGAACGACGCGTTGACGTCGGCGCACTGGTAGCGCTCTTCGGAGGCGCGCACGATCCAGTGCACGCGCTTGCCTTCGGTGAGGGCGTTCGCGATCAGGTGGGCCGCGCTGAGGCCGGCGCCGACGACGATCAGGCGCTCGGCGTCCTGCGGTACGGGTTCGTCCCAGTAGCTGACGCCGTGCGGCGCGGCGTCGCCTTCCCACCAGTCGGAGGGGGCGGCGCGGCGCTCTTCGCCCAGGCAGAGGATGGCGTACGGGGCGGTGACCGCGAAGCCGTCGCCGCGTACCGTCACCGCGTCCGCGGTGGGCCGGACGTCACGGACGGTGGCGCGCCAGGTGCGCTGGTCCACGTGGTGCAGGGTGGAGACGTGCCGGCAGTAGGCCTCGAAGACGTCGACGGGCACCACGGACCGGTGGCCGGCCTGGGCCATGCGGATCTCGCGTCGCTCCACCGGGGTGAGCCGGGACCAGTGCAGCCGGGCGAAGTCCAGCAGCTCGCAGTCGCGGTAGCCCTCGACTCCGGGGTGGTGTTCGTAAGGCGAGCGCAGTACGCGCTGCTTGAGCATGTCGACCCGGTCGAAGAACCGGCCGCACGGCCGGCCGTCGCGGTCGAGCAGGACGACGTCGTGGACGCCGAGGTGCCAGAGCGCCGATGCCGCGGCGAGGCCTGCGGGGCCCGCGCCGACGATGACCGCGTCGGCGGTGGCCGGGGGCTGGGTGGACTGCACGGCCATCGGGCCGGTGCCGGGGGCGAGCGGCCAGTCACGGCCCCGGGGCGAGTCGAGCAGATGGGGCTCGGGGACGAAGGTGATCACCCTATGACCGTCACCGGGACGATGACCTCGATGACCGGACGCTGGGGCATGCCCTCGGCGACGAGCCGGTCGAGGGTCTTCGCGGCCGTCTCCGGGCTGTCGGTGGCGACGGGGGTGTACCGGGAGTACGCGTAGGTGGGCCTGCGGCCCGTGGTCTCCAGCGAGTACATCTTCACCACGGCCTCGCCGGGGCGCACTTCACCGCCGTAGAAGGTCAGGCGACGCTGGTCGGGCGTGATGAACGACTTCCCGAACTGCCGTGACATGATCAGGGTGTCGGCGTCGTTGACGAAGACGGAGTCCTCGTCCGTGGCGGCCTGCATGGCGACCCACGTACGGTCCGTCAGATTCGTCTCGGACTTGATCACTTGCCAGCGTCCCGGTTCGGGAAGATTGACGCACACCGAAACGTCGTGGTCGACCGTGTCGATGGCACCGGAAATCATCAGGACGCGGCGTCGTATGTCAGCGACGCCGGCCATCTGAATATCGCGAGCCCTGACCCGCGAGGAAACATCTATTCCCGACACTTCCAGCGACGGCATCGCATCTCCCCGAATTCTTGACAGAGAAGTCCAGGTGTCACAAGTGGGACCGAGATTTCCACAGGACCCACACCCTGTCAAGCACACTTGTGCGAGAGGGCGTTGGGCGTGCGACACCGGCCGGCACGGGGGCCGGCCGGGAAAACGTCGTCACGCCGCCCGGCCGGTCCCGAGGTCGATTCCCGGCGCTTCGCCGACGGAGCCGACGTAGGCGATCTCGAACGCGCCGAAGTCGCGGATGCGGATCTTCAGGACGAGGTCCTCCCGCAGCCGGACGAAGAACTCCCGCGGCTGAGAGGCGTCTTCGAAGGTCTCGTACGTCCTGAAGACCGTCCTTTCGACGATCGCGAACAGCGCCTTGTGAACGGCGTTCTTCTCGATCTGCCCCGCCTTGTCGGACCACTGCTCCAGGAGGTCCCAGCCCGAGTCGAGCCGGAGCCGCGGGGGTTCGACTCCTGCGCCGGCCGCGTGGGACTCCTGCTCCCAGCGGCGCAGCGAGCGGAAGTCGGCTTCCATGGGACGTCCGAGCATCGCGCAGGCAAGTCGCAGTTTGCCCCACACGAACGGCACCGCCCGCTGGCGCAGGACCGCCCGGAGAATGCGTTCGGCCGTCCAGCTGTCGCCGGTGCCGAGATATCCCACGGCCTGTTCGTAGAGGAAATCCACCTCCTGATCGGTGAGTTGTCCGGCCGAACGCGCGAGGTCCTCGATGCGCAGTTCGCGTTCGGTGACCGTGGCCGGAACCGGGTCCGTCGCGTCGGCGAGACCGGCCCAGCGGATCACGACCAGTCCTTCGGCCTGGTCGACGAGCGTGTCGAGGAAGACCCTGCTGCCGTCGTCGAGCAGGTCGGCGTCGATGACGTCGATGCGGCACGGCCCCACCTGCTCCAGCCAGGCCTCCCCCACCTCGCGGAAGCTGCGGATCACCCGCTCGCTGTGGAGGACCCGGATCCGGTCCGGGGCGTGGCGCCGGGCCGCTTCGGTGCGGCCCTCCTCGTCCACGAGCGCGGCGCACGCGGGGTCTTCGGGAGCGATGAGTTTCAGCCCGGCACGGGCCTGCCGGGGCCACCCGGCGGTGACGCCGGCGCCCATCAGGGCCCGTACCGGCAGGAAGCCGATCACGCCGCTTTTGGCGCGCACAGTGAAATGACGCATCTCTACCCCAGATTCCATGGTCCCGGATAAGGCCGGGCGTGAGCGGGAATTTCCGCCGCCGCGGTGCGGTGGCGCCGTGAACCGTCGGTTCGGGAGGCGTTGTTCATGCCCGGGAACGCGACGCTTCCGGCGGTTGGCGCAGCCATCACGAAGTTCATCTGGTCCTCCTGAGAAAGCAGTTCCTGCAGTCCGATACTTGTGAAAGTAGGCACGTCTCCGCACGCCGACATCTTCCAAATTGCTCTCGTCGCTGCGGCGTTGCCGGAAACACGCCCATCTCACCAAGTCGCCCTTGCCACCGCGCCTGACGGGTGGTGAGGGCGCCTCCGCGTGTTCAAGTGGGTGTTCAACCGGGGGCGCGGGAGAGGGGCGCCCGCCCGGCCCGGAGCGCTGCGCCCACCCGGTGGCGGGAATCGTTCGTACGCCGTAAAGCGGCTGTTGTACTACGCCCATGGCAGATCAGAAGCAGTGCACAGTGGTCCGTACCGGGCAGTACGAAGGCGCCCAGGGAGGAACGTTCGGGGCGGGGGTCAGCGCGCAGTCGGTCGGCGCGGAACGGCTATGCCTCCACCGGCTGGTGATGCCCGCGGGCACCCGCGGCCGCCCCCACCTGCACGAAGGGCACGAGTCGGCCATCTTCATCCAGTCCGGCCGGGTCGAGGTGTGGCACGGCGAGGACCTGGCCGAGCACGTGCTGCTTGGCGCGGGCGACTACATCCACATCCCCGCGGACACCCCGCACATGCCGGTGAACAGCGGCACCGAGGACATGGTGTGCCTGGTCGCCCGGACCGACCCGGACGAGCAGGAGGGCGTCAGGCTGCTGGACCTGCCGGTCTGGCTGGAGTCCCGGGTGGGCCCGCTGCCCGTCGGGGCCGGCTGACACCGCGGCCGCCGCCGCGAGAGAACGGCCCGGAACGCCGTGGAGCCCGGGCCCGTTCACGGCCCGGGCTGTCGTACGGAGCACCCACTCGTACAGTGGTCACACGGTGATGACGACCTTCGCGCGCGCGTGCTCCACTTCCAGGTGGCGGATGGCTTCGGCGGCCTCGCTCAGCGGGTAGGTCCGGTCGATGACCGGGGTCAGCGTCCCGGGCCCGGCGAGTTCGCCCAGCGCGGTCAGGTTGTCCTTGTTCGGCGTGGCCGTGAGGACGACCAGCCGCTGGCTGACGAAGCGGGACAGCACCTGCCCCTTGATGAGCAGGCCCATCGGCCCGAGGACGCTGCCGCCCTCGGAAACACCGCCGCCGGACAGGACGAGCGTCCCCGAGGGGGTCAGGGCCCGCCGGCAGTCGGCCAGGGCGCGGTTGCCCACCAGGTCGAACACGACGTCGTACCGCTCCGGTCCGCGGGTGAAGTCCTCCCGCGTGTAGTCGAGGACGCGGTCGGCGCCGAGCGACCCCACCAGGTCGGCGTTCCTGGTGCTGCACACGCCGGTCACCTCCGCGCCGAGCGCCTTGGCGATCTGGACGGCGAAGGTCCCCACGCCCCCCGACGCTCCGTTGACCAGGACCTTCTGTCCGGGCTGCACCCGGCCCAGGTCGCGCAGGCCCATCAGGGCGGTGTTGCCGGCGAGCGGCAGCGCGGCGGCCTGCTCGAAGGTCAGGCCGGCGGGCTTGGGCGCGACCACGTCCTGCGGGGCGCACACGTACTCGGCGAACGCCCCCTCGGCCTCGCCGAACACCTCGTCGCCGGGTCGCAGCCCGGTCACGTCCTTGCCCACCGCCTCCACCAGGCCCGCGAAGTCCGTGCCCCGGACCCGCACCTTCGGTCTGCCGAGGCCGAGCACCAGCCGCGCCACGTACGGGTCGCCGCGCATGAGGTGCCAGTCGCGGGCGTTGACGGCCGCTGCGCGGACCCGTACCAGCACCTCGTGGTCGGCGACGGCCGGCCGGTCGACCTCCCTCAGCTCCAGCACCTCCGGGGAGCCGTACCGGTCCTGCACGATCGCCTTCATCACGCCTCCGTCACGCACGGGTTCGGGTCGCATCGGAACGGCCGACCGGACGATCAGCGCCACTCGCGACGGTAGGCGGGCGGGTACGCCGCCGGAATCGGGGAGATTCCCTAGGTGACGCCGTAACCCATGATGGGCAGGATCGTTTCTCTATACGTCGCGTCAGATGCACACCCCGCAACCCCCCGCGGCGTGCGCGACACCCCGGGCCCTGAGAGACCATCCCTCAGGGCCCGACGGCTCTCCCGCCCCGCGCCCGTCCTGACGGCCGGCCCCCTCGCCCTTCCGGCGGCCGGTACCGTCGTCCCCGCCCGCCCGACCCGACTCGCGCGGGCCCCGCGGCGTCCGCGATCATGATCGCGGGGATGTCCGTTGAGCTATGTTGGAAACGAGCCGCAGCAGAAGGAGGCGCACCGTGCCATCGGGGCAGCAGGCACGCGCACAGGCGGCCGCGATCACACCCGGGCTGTCGTCGGACCCCGAGCGGGCCCCGGCCGACCGGGTCCGCGCCATGTTCGACGGGCAGCGCCTCTCGCCCGGCCAGCGGCGGATCGCCCAGTACCTGATCGACCACCTCACCGAGGCCGCGTTCCTGTCGATCACCGAGCTCGCCGAGCGCGTCGGGGTCAGCCAGCCGTCCGTGACGCGGTTCGCCACGTCGCTCGGGTTCACCGGCTACCCGGCCCTGCGCGACGCGCTCCAGCCGATCGCCCTGAGCGCGGTGGCGGGCACCCCCTCGCCGCAGAGCCGGGAGCAGATCCGGCGCAACGAACTCCAGGCCGCCGTCGACGCCGAGATCGAGAACCTGGAAAACGTCCGGCGGCTGCTCGCCGACACCAACCAGGTCCTCGACATCGGCCGCGAGCTGGCCCGCTCGGTGCCGCTGACCGTGCTCGGCCTGCGCATCTCGGTCTCCCTGGCGGAGTACTTCGCGTACGCCGCGCGCCGCATCCACCCCGACGTGCGCCTGGTGACCCGCGGCGGCAGCGTCGCGTACGACGCCCTGCTGCAGTCCCGCTCCGCCGGCGGCACCTGGGTGCTGGCCTTCGCCATGCCGCGGCACGCCAACGAAACCCTGGCCGCCCTGCGCGCCGCCCGCAGCACCGGGCTGCGGGTCGCGCTGATCACGGACCTCACCCTCGGCCCGCTGGTCGACGAGGCCGACGTGGCCCTGACGGCCGGTACCGGCTCACGCCTGGTGTTCGACTCGTACGCGGCGCCGGGCGTGCTGGCCGCCGCGCTGCTTCAAGCCATGGCCGATGCCGACCCGGAGCGTACGCAGACCCGGCTCGAAGGCTACGAGCAGGTCGCTGACCAGCACAGTTTCTTCCTCTAGGTGCCGTCCGCCCGGTCGCCGGACCGTCGATATTCACACTCCGTAGGCGCATGAAATTTTTCATACTCTTGCTTACTCGACGGTATATATATTTACTGCAACCGGCGCACGGATCACCCGATGCCAAACGGAGGGCGTCCCCACGCTCTCCCGGACCCCCTGGGCCCGACGCTCCCTCCTCGCGCCGGTCCCGGGACGTTCCCCCGGGCCTTCGCATCCCGTAGCAGCGCCACGGCGGCCTCGGTCAACCCCTGGGCCGGGGCCGCCACCACCTCCCGAACCTTGCGAAGCGAAGAGCATGCCCCAGACATCAGACCCCACCCTCGGTCCCGACTGGCCCTGTCAGGTCAAGAGCCCCGGCAACCACGACTGGGAGCGCACCGCCGCACGCTGGCTGCGCGACCTCCTGCCCGCGCGCTATGCGGGGTACACACCGCTCAACCGCCACCCCGTCCTGCTCGCCCGGCACGCCCAGCTCCAGATACAGCACGAGATACGGGCGGTACGGGCCGCGCTGGAGACCAGCCGGGCCGAGCTGCCCACGATGGGCATCGCGGAGGCCGTCATCGAGAGTTCCATCCGCATGTACGCCGTGGAGCTCAACCAGCTGGCCCGCCTCGCCCGCGGCGTCCGCCTCGTCGGTGAGGCACTGCACGGCTCCGCAACGGCCGCGCAGCGCCGCACCCGGGCGGCCGCACGCTGACCCGCACTGACCCGCACGCAGAACGGGTCAGCGGCCGGGGGCCATGTCGTACGTGACCCACATCGTGCGGGTGGCGACCTGGTCGTACTTCGCGCGGGCCCGGTGGTTGTCGTCGGCCGTGATCCAGCGGACCACGCTCCAGCCGCGCTCGGCAGCGATCTCCTTCAGCGCGGCGAGCAGCAGGTCGGCAGCGCCCGAACCGCGTGCCCCGGGTGCCACGAACAGGTCGTCGAGGAAGCACCCGACGGTCGCCGACAGGGGGCGGGCGAACGGGCGGTAGTGGGCGAGGCCGACGAGCGTGCCGTCGGAGTCCTCGGCAACGAGGGCGTTGACCTCGTTGCCGGGGTCGTGCACCCAGGACCAGACCGCCGCGGCGGCCTCTTCGGTCTGCTCCACCCGGTAGAAGTCCGCGTAGCCGCGGTAGAGGGCGCGCCACTGCGGGAAGTCCTCCGGACGCGCTGCGCGGACTGCGATCTGAGACATGTGAGTGAACTCCCGTGGTCGAGGGCCGGGGGCTGGTGCCGCCGGTCCGACGATCATGCGGGAACCGGGACGCCGGCCATCCTGCCGCCCTGTCGAAACGCCCGGCCCCGGGTCACCGCCGTGGACATATGGCCCGGAAGGACAGGGCGGGCAGGTATCCGCCCGGTACGGCGGGCCGGAGTTCGAGTCCGGGGCAGCGACGGCCGGGGCCGCCCCGGCTGTCAGTTGCTCGCGGCGTGCCGCCGCAACCCGGCTCCCGTGTGCCGGGCTGCGGGACGCGCCTGCGCTCCTGCCGCAGCGTCTTGGACACCACCTCGTCCCAGCCCAGCTCGGCGAACTGCTCCCGCCCGTAGCTGACCAGGCTGATCCACAGGATCCGGCTGCCGCGCAGCCTCGACCGGCCGCCGCCGTACGCGAAGCCGTTGTTCCACACCCGGTCGATCCAGCCCTTGAGCACGGCGGGGAAGCCGAACCACCACAGCGGGAAGACCACCACGATCAGCTCGGCCGCCTCCAGGCGCGCCATGTGCTCCCGCACCTCGGCGGTGTACTCCTTGCCGGGGTCGTCCCAGTCCGGCTCGTCCGCAGGGGTCATTCGGGGGTCGAACCCCTCCTCCTGGAGGTCCGGCAGGTCGACCTCGTACCCGGCGTCGAGCAGCCGCTTGCGGGCCCGCTCGGCCAGCTGCGCGGTCAGGGAATCCGTCCGGGGGTGGCCCACGACGACCAGGGCCCGCCGCCGGTACGCACGGTGTCGTTCGCGGCGGACATCAGCGGTCACCCGGCCGGACCGGCATCTTGCCCGTGTTGGCGCCGCGCAGCATGCCCAGGAAGGCTCCGGGTGCCTGCTCGATGCCCTCGGCGACGGTCTGTTCGGTGCGCAGGGTGCCGTCGGTACGCCCGCGGGCCGACTTGCCGATCCATTCCGGGAAGAGGTCGAAGTGGCTGCTGACGAGCATGCCCCGCAGGGTCGCCTCCTGGGCGGCCGCCCGGAAGAGGTTGTCCGGTCCGCGCAGCGGCGCGGTGGCGTTGTAGCCGCTGATCGCACCGACCATGGCGATGCGCCCGCCGGGCCGGACGGCGTCGATGGCGGCGCGCAGGTGGTCGCCGCCCACCGCGTCGACGTAAACGTCGGCGCCTTCGGGTGCGGCCCGTGCCAGCTGCTCGTCGAGGCCGCCGAGGCGGTAGTCGACGGCGGCGTCGAAGCCGAAGGTGTCGAGGAGCTTCTTCGTCTTGGCCGGGCCGCCGGCCGATCCGATGACCCGGGCCGCTCCGAGCTTCCGGGCCACCTGCCCGGCCACGCTGCCGACCGCTCCGGCGGCGGCCGAGACGAAGACGACGTCTCCGGGGCGCACCGGGGCGGTCCGGGTGAGCGCGGCGTAGGCGGTCAGGCCCGTGGTCCCGAGGGCGCCCAGGTAGGCGGCGGGCGGGGCGAGGGAGGTGTCGACGAGGGTGGCCGCAGCCGCGTCCAGGACGGCGTACTCGCGCCGGCCGAGGAAGTGGGACACGGCCGACCCGGTCGGTACGGACTCGGCGCGGGAGGCGACGACCTCGCCGATCGCGCTGCCCTCCAGCGGGGCGCCCGGCTCGAACGGCGGGATGTAGGAAGGGGTGTCGTCCATCCTGCCGCGCATATGGGGGCCGACGGACAGCCAGGTGTTGCGGACCGCCCTGGGCGAGGCGGAGTTCGCGGCGGCGCTCGACCGGGGCCGTGCGCTGTCTCCCGACGGGATCGAGGATGCCGTGTCCGCCTGATCGCCGCCCGGGACCGGATGCCGGTCTTCCGAGCGCGTACGCTCGGTGGATGGCAAAGTACTTCGACGTGCACCCCGAGAATCCTCAGCGGCGCACCATCGGCAGCGTGGCCGACCTCATCCGCTCCGGGGCGCTCGTCGCCTACCCGACGGACTCCTGCTTCGCCCTGGGGTCCCAGCTCGGCAACCGCGAGGGCATCAACCGCATCCGGTCGATCCGCAACCTCGACGACCGCCACCACTTCACCCTGGTCTGCCAGAACTTCGCGCAGCTGGGCCAGTTCGTGCGCATCGACAACGACGTCTTCCGGGCGATCAAGGCGGCCACGCCGGGCAGCTACACCTTCATCCTGCCCGCGACGTCCGAGGTGCCGCGCCAGCTGATGCACCCGAAGAAGAAGACCGTCGGCGTGCGGATCCCCGACCACGTCGTCACGCAGGCGCTGCTGGCCGAGCTCGGCGAGCCGCTGCTCTCCAGCACGCTCCTGCTGCCGGACGAGGCCGAGCCGCTGACGCAGGGCTGGGAGATCAAGGAGCGCCTCGACCACGAGGTGGACGCGGTCCTCGACTCGGGTGACTGCGGTACGGAACCCACCACGGTCGTCGACTTCTCCGGCGGTACCGCGGAGATCGTGCGGCGCGGCGCGGGTGACACCTCGCGGTTCGAGTAGGGGCTGCCGGGGCGCGGCCGCGTCAGTCCTCGGTCGTGTAGCGGATCCGCGCCCACAGCGGCAGGACGAACCAGCACAGCAGGTACCAGAGCAGCACCCCTGCGACCAGCCAGGGGACGAGCGGGTTGTGGGTGGCCACCCGCAGGACGAGGCAGAGCGCGGCGGTGAGGGTCGCCAGCAGGAGGATCAGGCCGGCGAACGTGAGCCGCGAGGCCCAGGTGACCGCCTGGGGCTTGATCCGCCGGCCGGAGACGATCCGGTGGAAGGCCACGGGGCCGATCAGCGCGCCGGTGGCCAGGGAGCCGAGGATGACGGTGACGATGTAGAGCGTCTTGTCGGTCTGCGGCAGCCCCTGGAAGTGGGGGGTGAAGACCACGGTCAGCAGGAAGCCGAAGAGGATCTGGACACCGGTCTGGGCGACGCGGATCTCCTGCACCAGCTCCTGCCATTGGCGGTCGGCCTGCTCCATGGGGGTCTCGTCCCTGCCCTGGTCCTGCATGGCGCCGCCTCCCTGCCTCGATGTCCCTGGCGCGCTGTCCCTGTCTGAGCCCGCTCCTACCCGTCGGCCGGAAACCCATGCGAGGCCGCCGGACGGGCCGGCCGGCGGGACCGCACCGGCCGGCCCGCCACCTGCTAGCCGTGGAACGTGTGCGTGTGGTTGGCGCTGCCCACGACGAACTCGTTCATGAGGATGGTCCGGGAGGTCCCGTCAGCCGTGTTCGAGCACCACTCGAAGGCGCGGTGCGGGACCGTCTCCTGGTAGCGGTCCCGCCATTCGGTGCCGTCGGTGGAGTAGGCGTAGCAGTACCAGGTCGTGTTCACGGCGCGGGGGTTCCCGCCGAAGACCGTGGCGGACTGGCTGGGACCGATCCGCCACCAGCCCTTCTTCACCCAGTTGCTGCCGTCGGAGCAGTTGGGCTGGTACCACTCGACCATCGTCCAGATCTCGGTGTGGTAATTGTTCGTGAACCTCAGCGGCATGACGTGCCTCCTACTCGGATTCCGGCTGCCGGCGAGCGGCGGGGCTGCCGTCGGCCCGCAGCATGGCGGCCGGACTGGGGCTGGGACTCGATGAGCTCGTACTCGTCTCCTTGTCGGCAGGGGCGGCGGAGCGGCCCGCGGTGAGCGCGCGGTCCAGTGCTGCTTCGTCCGCGTCGGTGGTCGGATCCACCTCGTCGGCTGTCTCCTGGGACATGTGCTCCTCCAGATTTCCGTCGGTCGGTGCGCAGGAGGGGTTCCCGGGCGGATCGGCGGCGTATCGCCGGAGGGACGCTCTTGCCCCGTACGAGGGAGGCCGGTTCCGCGGGGGTTCCGCCCTGCGCGCGGTGCCCGCCGGTGGGATTCTGGAGGCGGTGGGGACGGCCCACCCGGGAGGTACCCGACGGCCGGGACGGGCGGGAGGCGCCGATGGATCCGGTGGCCGCGCTGCGGCGGATCGCCTTCCTGCTGGAGCGCGCCCAGGCGCCCACGTACCGCGTGCAGGCCTTCCGGACCGCGGCCGCCCGGGTGTCGGACATGCCGGACGGCGAAGCCGCCGCCCGGGCCGCGGCGGGCACGCTGGAAGCCGTCAAGGGGATCGGGCCGAAGACCGCCGGGGTGATCACCGAGGCGCTGGCCGGGCAGATCCCGGAGTACCTGCAGCGGCTGGAAGAAGAGGCGCAGGCGCCGCTGACCACGGACGGCCGGGGCGAGGCCCTGCGGGCGGCGCTGCGCGGCGACTGCCATCTGCACTCGGACTGGTCGGACGGCGGCAGCACGATCGAGGACATGGGCCGGGCGGCGGCGGAGCTGGGCCACGAGTACGCCGTGCTCACCGACCACTCGCCGCGGCTGACCGTGGCGCGCGGCCTGTCGCCGGAGCGGCTGCGGGAACAGCTGGACGTGGTGGCGGAACTCAACGGCACGTGGGCGCCGTTCCGGCTGCTCACGGGCATCGAGTGCGACATCCTCGACGACGGCTCGCTGGACCAGGAGCCGGAGCTGCTGGAGCGGCTGGACCTGGTCGTGGTGTCGGTCCATTCGAAACTGCGGATGGACAAGCGCGCGATGACCCGCCGGATGACGGCGGCGGTGCGCGATCCGCACGCGGACGTGCTGGGGCACTGCACGGGGCGGCTGGTCACCGGGCGGGGGCGGCCGGAGTCGGACTTCGATGCGGAGGAGGTGTTCGCGGCCTGTGCGGAGGCCGGTACGGCCGTGGAGATCAACAGCCGTCCCGAGCGGCTGGACCCGCCCATGCGGCTGCTGCGGCAGGCGGTTCGGGCGAGCGTGCTGTTCTCCGTCGACACCGACGCGCACGCTCCGGGCCAGCTGGGCTGGCAGATCTACGGGTGCGCCCGCGCGGAGGATGCCGGCGTACCGGCCGACCGGATCGTCAACACGTGGCCGGCCGGGCAGCTGCTCGGGTGGACGGCCCGGCACGATCGGGAAGGGACGGCCTGAACCGGGTCCGGAAGAGACCTCCCGACCGGGTCAGGACAGGGCGGCGTCGAGCATGCGGCGGGCGGTGCCGGTCAGTTCCGCCAGGTCGGGCGCGGGGCGGGAGCGGGCCAGGGCGCCGGCGAGGCGGTCGTAGAGGAGCCCGTCGGTCCAGGCGACGAGCAGTTCGGCGGACTCGCGCGGCCGGGGCGCGCCGAGGGCTTCCAGGATGGCGGCGGCGCGCCGGCGCGCACCGAGGCCCGCCTGGTGCAGGACGTTCTCCAGTTCCTCGTTGCGGGTCGCCTCCAGGCTGAGTTCGAAGCGGGCGAGCTGACGCTCGCGGCCGGTGGTCAGCCACTGGTGGAGCAGCGCGGCGAGCGCGGCCGCGGCGGCCTCCCGGCCCTGCGCGGCGGGGTGCGGCCCGAGGCCGAAGTCGACGTCGGCCAGGTCCAGTTCCGCCAGCCGCTGATAGCAGGCGCCGATCAGGGCGGTGCGCGTGCGGAAGTAGTACGAGGTGCTGCCGGCCGGGAGTCCGGCGGCGGCGTCGACCGCACGGTGCGTCAGGCCGCGCAGCCCGGCGGCGGCCACGGTCGCGATCGCGGTGTCGGCGATGAGGGTTCGGCGGTCGGGGCTGGACATGGAGCCACTCTACAGCTGTAGAGTGGCGACGACGGACTCTACGGATGTAGAGGGTTCTGCGGTGGAAGGGTGTGTCATGGCACAGCGGCATGCGGTCGTGGCCGGAGCGGGGATCGGCGGGCTGACGGCGGCGCTCGCCCTGCACCGCCGCGGCTGGCGGGTCACGGTGTGCGAGCAGGCGGACGGCCTCTCGGCTGCCGGCGCCGGGATCGTGCTGGCGCCGAACGCCCTGCGCGCCTTCGACGCCATCGGCTTCGACGCCGCCCGCACGGCCGGGGACGCTCCGCCGGCCGCGATGGGGGTGCGCCGCCCGCGGGGCACCTGGCTGGTGCGGGCCGACGCCGCCGCGCTGGCGGGCCGGTACGGCCGCGCACCGCTGCCCGTGCACCGCGCGGCGCTCACGGCGGCCCTGGCGGACGCGCTGCCGGGCGGGGCCCTGCGGTTCGGCGCCGCGGTGACGGCCGTCGACCAGGAGGGCGCCCGGCCGGTCGTCCGCACCACGGCCGGCGACCTCACCGCCGACGCGGTCCTCGCCGCGGACGGCATCCACAGCCCGCTGCGCCGCCGGTACTTCCCCGGCCACCCGGGGCTGCACTACACCGGGGAGACCGCCTGGCGGGCCGTGGTGGACGGCGACGGCCTGCCGGCCTCCGCGGCCGTCGAGACCTGGGGGCGGGGCGAGCGGTTCGGCACGGTCCCGCTCGCCGGCGGCCGCATCTACGTGTACGCGACCGCCGTGGTGCCCGAAGGCACCCGGCCGGCCGACGTGCACGCCGAACTGCGCCGCCGCTACGGCCACTGGCACGACCCGGTCCCGGCCCTGCTCGACCGGATCGATCCGGCCGCCGTGCTCCAGCACGACCTGTACGACCTGGCCGGGCCGCTCCCCCGCCTGCACCTCGGCCGACTCGCCTGGCTGGGCGACGCCGCCCACGCCATGGCCCCCAACCTGGGCCAGGGCGGCTGCCAGGCCGTCGAGGACGCCGTCTACCTCGCCCACGCACTCGACGCCGAGGACGTGCCCGGCGCGCTGCACGCCTACACCGGGGCCCGGCACGCCCGTACGGACGCGATCCGCGTCCGCGCCCGGCGGGCCGGGCAGGTCGCGGCCCTCGGCAACCCGCTCGCCGTCGCCGCCCGCGACCTCGTCCTGCGCGCCACCCCGCAGCGGGCCGCCCGGCGCACCCTGGACGACCTCTTCAACGGCTTCCGACTGCCGGAGCCCGTCCGCCGCCCGGCGCCCACGGGGTGACCCCCGCCGGATGCACGGGCCCGGCCGCGGGCGGGGAGACGGTGCGGCGGGCGTGGTCGCGGAACGCGGCGGTGGCCGGGTGGGTGGGCGACTCGGTCGCGAGCAGCGCGACGGTGACGGGCTCGGCGTCACCGGGAGGTAGCGGATCCCGGGGTGCGGGTGGCTGTGGGAGGTGGCCTGCGCGGTGACGCCGACGGCCTCCCCCGTGGCGATGGCCGTGAGCCACTCGTCGACGCCGGCGACGTCCAGGGTGGCCGCGGGCCGCCGCCCGGCGGGCCACAGGTCCGCCGTGGCCGTCGCCGCGGTCCGGCAGAGCACGACCGTACGGCCCGCCAGGTCGCACGCAGGAAGGCGAGGTCGACGTCGCCGCGCCGCAGCGCTTCCGCCGGGTCGGGAAGCCGGTGGACCTGGACGGGCGTGCCTGGGTGGTCTCGGCGCCAGTCGCGCAGCAGCCCGACGGTGTGCGCGCCGAGGGCCACCCGGGCGAAGCCGACGCGCAGGGGTCGCGGCCCGGCAGTGACCTCTGCCAGGGCGTCGTCCGGGCTTCGCCCCCGTGGACCTCGCCGAAGTGGCCCGGACGTACGTGCGCGCGATCGAGGGTGCGGAGACGGGCCAGGTCTTCGAGCCGGGCCACTGAGGCCTGGCCCGCGGGTCAGGAGGCCGGAGGGCCGGCGGCCGGTTCCGGCACGGCGTCCAGGAGCTCGGGGCCGTCGTTGCGGACGCTGTTGACCGCGGTGGACACCGGGCGCACCTCCAGCTGCCCGTCGGCCGGGGTGTGGAGGAGCGCACGGAGGTCGTGCACGTCCTGGTGGGAGGGGTCGAGCCAGGTTTCGAAGTCGTCCGGCGCGAGGGCCAGCGGCATCCGCGGGTGGATGCGCCCGGCCGCATCGCGCGCCTCGGTCGTGATGACGGTGCAGGACACCACCCAGGCGGCCGGGTCGTCGTCCCCGGCCACGGCCTTGTCCCGCCAGAACTCGTACAGCCCGGCCATGGCCATGACGGCACCGTCCTCGGGCCGGATGAAATAGGGCTGCTTGTACGCCTTCGCGTCGGCCGTGGCGGGGACGGGCTGCCATTCGTAGAAGCCGTCGGCGGGCAGCAGACAGCGGCGCTTGGCGAACGCGCGGCGGTAGGCGGGCTTCTCGTGCACCGTCTCCACGCGGGCGTTGATCATCCGCGATCCGACGCCCGGCTCCTTCGCCCACGAGGGCACCAGGCCCCAGCGCAGCGTGCGCAGTTCCCGCTCGATCGCACCGGTCTCCCGGTCCGGGCGTTCGAGCACGGCCCACACCGGGTCGGTGGGGGCGACGTTCCAGCTGGGCGCGAGGGCTTCCGCGGGGTCCCAGCGGGTCACCTCGAACAGGTCCGCGAGGTCCTCGGGTCGCCGGGAGGAGGCGTAACGGCCGCACATGCTCCCACTGTGCCATCCCGGCGGGGCCCGCGGACCGCGGACGCGGCTCTTCAGCGCAGGTGGATCGCGGACCCGTGGGCACCGTCGGCGGGGCGGGTGTGGCGGAAGGACAGTTCGCCCCAGCGGGGGAACTCGAGGTCGGTCACGGCCAGCAGGCGGCCGTCGGCATCGGCCAGCGAGCGGCGGACACCGAGCCGGCAGGGCGCGCCGTGGCCGGGCGCGGGCGGGGATCCGGTGCCGCCCCGGGTCACGGTGATGGTCTCGGTGACCTTGGCCCGCAGCCCGGCGCGGGCGAGCCAGTGGTAGAGCAGGCTCAGGTCGGCGTTTTCCGTATACGGGCGGTCCAGGTAGCGGCGCAGTTCGGGCAGGGCCGTGATGACCGATGGCGCGAAGTAGGTGACGGCCTCCTGGACGGGGGCGCCGGCCGTGTCGAGTGCGGTGTGGTGGTGGACGAGGGTCGGCTGTCCGGCCGGCACGCCCAGCGCGGCGGCGAGCCGGCGCGGGACCTCGGTCCGCTCCAGCCATGACCGGGACGGGGCGGCCGCCTGCGGGGCGGGGGCGCCGGGGAAGGGTGGTACGGCACCCGGTGCGGGCAGGGTTGGTTCGGGCGGGGGCGTCGCGACGGCGTGCGTGCCGCGCCGGTCGGTGACGACGAGCCGCTCTTCGCGCAGCAGGTGCAGGGCCGCCCTGACGGTCTGCCGGTGTACGACGAACCGGGCCGCCAGGGCACGCTCCGAGGGGAGACGGCCCCCGGGCGCGATGGTGCGGCCGGTGATCTCGCGGCGGAGCACCGCGGCGATCTTCAAGTAGTTCGGAGTGTGCGGGGCGTTCGGAGTGTGCGGGGCGTTCGGAGTCTGCGGGGGGTTCGGAGTCTGCGGTGCGTTGGGAGTCTGCGGTGCGTTGGGAGTCTGCGGTGCGTTGGGAGTCTGCGGTGCGGACGAAATAAGAGACACGGCACTCTCCGGTGACGGATGGTGAGCGGCTGTGCGAGAGGTGCAACCAACCTAGCATTGGTCTATACCTCTTGGGATATCGCGTCTGCGTGCGCCTGACCGAAAAGGAGCCGGGCCGTGCGCCGGAGGCGCCCCGAGTGCCGGACGCACCGGGCGTGTTACGCCCCGGTCACATCCCGGGCGGGCGCGGACACTGTCCGGAAACCGCCGGGACCCGAGCCGCAGCACGCGGCGGCCGGCGCGGTCACCCGCTTGGCGGACGGCCGAACGGCCCCGGCGGGGGCCCCGCAGCCGTGCTGGGCAGCGGCGGGACCGTCAGCGGAGACCGCCCGGCGCGCCGCCCTGACGTGCGGGATTCCCCGCCGCCGAGCGAACATGGTTCCCACTAACGGCAATACCGGCCCGCCCGATCGCGGTGCCCGCGCACCGACATCCGGCGTCCACGCCATCCCGCCTCACAGAAGGAAGGGGATCCACCGGATGCCACACGCTTTCGCAGCTCTCGCCGTCGTGGTCGCGACCGCCCTCGTGGGCCCTCCGGCCGTGCTGAGCACCGCGCGTTCCGGGACGAGGACGGCCGCACCCGCCTACGGCGGACAGCTGCTCCACGAAACGGCCCTCTTCAGCGTCAAGGGCGCGGCCAACGCCGCCGCCCAGGAGTTCACCGCCACCGAGCCGCAGCTGTCCCGCGTGAGCATCTACCTCAGCAGCGGAGCCGGTACGGGCGCCGTCACCGTCGAGGTCCGGACGCAGCGCGACAGCAGGGCATCGGCCGTCGCCTCCCGTACGGCCGACCTCGCCGCGCTCGGCGGACGCGGCGCCGGCTGGGTCGAGTTCGCCCTCGACGCCACCCTGCGCCCGGGCGCGACGTACTACCTGTACGTCCAGGCGACGACGGCCGAGGACGCGGCCGTCACCTGGCACGGCACCCGCCAGACGCTGGCCGGCGCGCCGCGTTCGTGGCTCTACGACGCCTCGCTGACCGGCGGCTGGCGCGCCGAGCCGTCGCGGGCGGCCTACTTCGTCAACCCCGTCGGCACCGAGCGCTGCGGCGAGACGGACCCGTGTTACATCCCGGCCGCGGCCCTCGGCGCGCGCACGGCCGGGCTGCTGACCAACGGCGAGGTGACCGAAGCCGTCACGCCGCCGTTCGCCGTCGGCGCCCGGTACGTCGAGGGCAGCAACGTCCTGCGCCTGCCGTCCGGCAACTGGCGCTACCTGCCGGCGGGTGCGAGCGCCTCGGCGGTGGTGCCCCCGAACGACCCCGGGGCGCTCCGGCAGATAACCGAGAGCCGGGCCTGGCTCGCCTCGGGCCGGATACCCGGTGCGAGTGCCGGACAGCGGGAGGCCGCGCAGCGCGCACTGCTGGCGATGCGGGCGCTGCTGAGGCCCAACGGCGCCTTCGCCGCCGCCCAGTCGCCCCCCTGGCAGTACTCGTGGCCGAGGGACGGCAGCTTCGCCGTCGCGGCGTTCGCCCACACCGGCCACGACGCGGAGGCGTACCTGATGCTGTCGTTCAACGCCGCGACGCAGCGGGCGGACGGCACCTGGAACGCGCGGACCAAGCTCGACGGGTCCGGCCCGCCGGATGCGCGCAAGTGGCAGCTGGACGCGAACGGCTGGGTGCCGTGGGCCACCTGGCAGTGGTACCGGGCGGCGGCGCCGGACGAACGTGACGCACGGCTGGAGACGCTGTACCCGATGGTCCGCAAGGCGGCCGACTACGCCGCACAGTCCCTGGGAACCGACGGCCTGCCACCGCCCGCACCGGACTACTGGGAACTGGACACGACCACGAGCAACATCGGAACGGCCGCTCCGCTGCTGGCGGGACTCAACGCCGCCGCCGACCTGGCCGGGCGGACGGGCCGCACAGAAGATGCCGAACGGTGGCAGACAGCGGCACGGCGCCTGTCCGCCGGCATCGCCGAGCACTTCGCCCCGATCGGCTACAGCCGCACCGTGGACGGAAAGCACGGGCGCGACAGCGCGGCGGCGTTCATGGCGCCCCCCTTCAACACGCCTCCGGAGGACCTGCCGGCCGCACTGGAGGAGACGTACGACGCGCTGCTGCTGCCCAACGGGGGTGTGCTTCCCGGCAATGACCCGGGGCACGTCTGGGGCTCGCACGCCTGGGCGCCGAGCACGGCCTTCTTCGCCCTCGCCTGGTCCGGCATGGGACGCCGGGCGCAGGCCACGCACGTGCTGGACTGGGTGCTCTCCAAGCGGAACGTCCTGGGCGAGCTGCCGGAGAAGGTCAACGCGGCAGGCAACGGTGCCTCGGTGGCACCCCTGGGCTGGACCTCCGCACTCGTCCTGCTGACGACGCTCTCCCTTGACGGCACCCCCCAGCCGGTGCCGCCCCCGCCCGCGGCCGCAACTCCGGCCGAACCCGCACAACTGGCATAACCAGCACGACTCCCCCTCGGGGAGACAGCCTGTCGGGGGGGGGGGGGGGGGGGGGGGGGGGGGGGGGGTGTGTTTTGGGGGGGGGGGGGGGGGGCGAGCTTTCTATCCCTCCC